>JAKZRK010000047.1:0-13270 GCA_047518225.1 Alphaproteobacteria bacterium
CGAACTCTACAATGCCCAGTGGATCGTCGAAAAGAACGGCTACCTGAGCCCCGCTCAAGCTCGTCAGGCGTGGCACGCCGCGATCTCAATCAGGCCCGCCGCGTGAGACAAACTTGTGTCCAAGGAACCGGGTGCGCTACAAGTTCAATTTAAATCCCTTCTTTCCTTTTTCATCAAGAACAATCTTCGATTATCAATTTGGTGAGAAATACTCCCATGGCGAATGATGGCTGCTCCGCGACGTGAAACACAATAAGATCCGCGCCGCACTGAGATAACCAGCTCATTTTCGCGCGCTAGCTGATGGATTTTCCTTAGTGAACTCAATTCGATTCCCTCAATTACATCTTCCGTAAAAAGGCGGGAAGCCTCTTGTTCAACGTCTTGAATTCTTGCCGGCTGCATAACGGACAAAGTAATCAAATACAATTGTAATAGATCTATTTTTGCCATAATTTTATTCTGTATTTTCTTGCCATTTTTCTAATCATTTTGTCGTCAATGAAATTTTTTGTTATTTCCCATATTATTTCATGATTCTCGTAGTCTACGTGCCGAATATCCGCTCCATAATTTTTAGCCATCGCGGCAGGCCAAAGAAACGGATAACCAGAGTTTTCCTCATGGTTCCGGTCCATGAGAATCAACATCTTTGAACAGGTGGAATCTGAATGCCCAAACATTCCCAGCTCGCAAAACGAACCAGGGCTTGACGGTAAGATCACAACCGCATCACTCGTCTCGATGACATGTGTCATTTCGGAAATTGCCAAATTTGCCAAATTTTTGCAATGATCCTTATAAATTTCGATTAGCCCATTGTGTTCTCCAAGAGTACAGGTGTGTCCTTGATCTTCGATTTTATTGAAGAGGTTGAAGCGGGCTTTATGCGCAATGAGCCCATCAGCTGGTTCTTCTCCAGGATTGATTGAAGGGCCAGCCAAGAATATGATCAATTGAGTTTTGGCTTTCTCAATATCATTCGCCAATTTTTCAGTTTCAAATACCTCATTTAACGTCCCTAATTGAATCCCGCCCGTGCCTGAAATCGGTTTGGAAACAGGAATTTTATATGCATTTCAATGCTTCCATCGGTAATCATAGTAACTGTATCAACTTACCACCATGAAGTGAAACATGTCCCCATTGTCTTTGGATGATATAATTCTTGGAATTGGTGACCTCTGCGTCAAAATCGGGGCGCAATGCCTGACGTGTTCTGAGTGTGAATATGGCTAAGACACTCGGATTTTAGCTGCGAAATTTCGTAAATTTTGGTGAGACCAGGTGTTCGCAGTGGGACAAGTGCCCGAAGTTTTCTGGATCATTGGAAATCGAAAATTTCCGGTAGTTTCGGCAAGATTACTACATGCCGGATTTGCGCCACCTTTGGCCCGGTTGTAGGATGTCGGCCTACCCGCACCAACACAAAGGAGGCGTTCGAGAATGGAACCGATCCGCTATGTCGATGCCCTGAATAACAAATACGGCGCCATGGGGTTCCCGCCCTATCGATGGAGCGAAAATGACGACGCGCCTTGGACGCCACTAATCAAGCCTTTGGCGGATTGCACCGTCGGGATGCTGGTCAGCGGCGGGATTTCCCATTGCGCCGCCCCCCCGTTCGACCCGGACGCGCGCAACGATCACCGGGTGGATGCGATCGATCCCGGCGCGCCGTCGGACCAGTATCAGATCCACGACAGCTATTATGATCACGCGGATGCGGACCGGGACCTCAATTGCCTCTTTCCCGTCGACCGCCTGGCCGAATTGGCCAAGGATGGCGAGATCGGCGCGGTAGCGGGGCGGCATTGGAGCGGCTTCATGGGCCGGACCTATAACCGCAGCAAGGTGATCGGCGAATCCGCCCCCGCCCTGGTGGAAGAGCTAACGGCGGACGGGGTCGATTTGCTCATCGCCATACCGGCTTGACCACTCGACCACCAGACCGTGGGTCTGGTCGCGAGAGTGGTTGAAGAGAGCGGCATTCCCACCGTCACCGTTTCCACCGGACGGGACATCACAGCCCTGGTGCGCCCGCCGCGCAGCCTGTTCGTCAACTTCCCCATGGGGAATACGTTCGGACGCGCAGGCGATCATGCCATGCAGACGAATATCCTGCGCGCCGCGCTGGACCTAGCGATCACGGCGGAACAACCCGGCATCCTGGTCGATCTGCCGCAGCAATGGGATGAGGAATTCCTCTATTTCGCCGGCGAGACAACACCGGAGGCGCTGGCCCGGCAGTTGAAGAAATAGCCTGGCCTAAAAAGCGGAGAAATAGGTCACCGTGAGTAGTGAGCCGATCATGGTGATCAATATGGTCCTGGCAATGGCATTCACCGGCACCTGGTAGTTCAGGGCCAGCACGAAGGCCATGGCGCTGCTGGGCGCGGCGGCGACCATCATGGGCGGGTTTACTCCAGGCCAGCTCGATGGCGAAAACGTTGAACAGCAACGCCCAACAGAGCAGCGGATATACAATGAGTTTCAAACCGCTAATGGCCAGTGGCAGTAATATTTCGTCATTGTTCTCCTGCTGGCTCAGGACCACGCCCAGGGCGAATAACGAGCAGGGCGAGGCGGTGCCGCCGGCGAATTTCGTGAATACGTGAATGCCGTCGGGCAGGTTGACCCCGGCTATCCCGACGATCAGGCCGCCAAGGGTGGCTAGAATTTGCGGGTTTTTTGCAAATGCCCTTAACGGCGCCGCGGCGGAGGCACCTTTCTCGCTTAAGGCATCCATCAGCAGCAGCGTCCCGCCATAGATGAACAAGGCATCGACCGTGGCGATGGCGATGATTGGCGTCGCCGCCCCTTCGCCAAACAGGGTCAATGCAATGGGCAGAACGAACAGCAGGTGGTTTGCGAACGCCGTCGCCAAACCGATCAGCAGCGCCTCCCTGGCGTCGCGTTTGAAAAATATCCGCGCCACCAGAAATCCCGCCGCATACATGACAATTTCGATGGCCGCGAAGATGGCCAGGGCAAGCCAGTTGAATTGATCGAAGGGGCTGCGTATGAGCAGGCCGAAGATCAGCGCCGGGATGGAAATCAGGAAGACGAACCGGTTGACCGCCGCCGCCATTTCCTGGCTGAAAATGCCCGCCCGGCCCAGGCCGAAACCGATGGCAACGAGGGCGAATATCGGCAGCACGGCGGAAAAAAGAATGTCGGTCATCCAGCAAATTCCAAGAACCGCAAAACGCCCGCCCTAAGCATTCCTGTAAAGCTCCGTGCTTAGATATTTCGCCCCGGAATCGACCATCAATGTCACGACGGTTGCATCCGGGCCCAACCGTTCGGCAACTCTGAATGCCGCGACCAAATTGGCCCCCGTCGATGTTCCCGCGAACAAGGCTTCCTCGCGGGCCAGACGGCGCGCCATTTGCATGGCTTCGCCGGTCGATATGGGGGCAATCTCGTCGACAACGCCGGGCTCCCATAGGGGCACGGCGAAGCCCGCGCCGATGCCTTCGATTTTGTGGCTGCCGGTTTCACCACCCGACAGGACGGCGGATTCGCTCGGCTCGACCGCGGTAATGTGAATATCCGCTTGCTTCCCGCGCAGGCGTTCGGCCACCCCGCGTAGGGAGGCGGCGGTGCCGGCGCCGTGGACAAAGGCATCGACGTTACCGCCCGTCTGCCGCCAGATTTCATCAGCCATGGTGCGATACGCGGCCAGTTGATCGGCGTTGTTGAGCTGATCCGTCCAAAAGCCAACATTGTCCTGCTGGATCTGGCGCGCGGCTTCGATCATGTTCCGGGTCAACGCCTCGTCCATGCCGCCACTGACACTCTCGACAATGGTCAGCACCGCGCCCAGGGCTTTCATATGGTTGCGCTTTTCAAGGCTGAACGCATCGGAGGTCACCAGATGCAGCGGGTATCCCTTCACGGCGCATATCAAGGCCAATGAAACCCCCGTGCTGCCGCCGGTATATTCCACGACATTTCCACTCGGCCGTAATCGGCCGTCCCGTTCCGCCGCCTCGATCATCGCTAGCGCCGCCCGGTCCTTCATGCTGCCGGTGGGATTTTCGCTTTCGTTCTTCAGGAGAATGCGGGCGCAGCCCGGCGGGACCATGCTTCGCAGCCCGATCAGTGGGGTATTCCCAATGCTATCGAGAATGGACCTTTGGAGACAAGTCGCGTAGGGCATGGGTGAAGCTTTCGACCGCGCTAAAATTCGTTTGGTTGCGGTATTCGGGGTTGCCTGCCGTCTGTCGGCGAAGGCAGGCAATTTTCCCTTTCATTTAGAGCCTTTAAAGCCAGGGAGCGCAGCCAACATCGATGGAGACATCGCCATCGATCCAGGGAAGGTTGTCCGCTGGCCCACCGACACCTGACGCGTTCAAATTAGCTATATGAATTTTGATCCGGAAGACGTAAAAACCGCACCATGGTGGATCGAAAATTATCCATAGACTGGAACGATCTTCGCATGTTCCTTGGCGTTTTTAGAGCCGGCTCCCTTCGTGGCGCCGCACGCGCGCTGCATCTGAACCATGCCACGGTAAACCGCAGATTGAAGGCATTGGAGGCGGGCTTCGGCTCCCGGTTGTTCGACCGCACACCGGATGGCTTCGCCCCGACCCAAGCCGGCGGCGATTTGCTGGAATATGCCGAAAGGATTGAAGACGAACTGTTCCAGGCGCAACAAAAAATCGCCGGACGCGACACTGAACTCAGCGGCGAGCTTACGGTAAGTCTGCCCTTCGCCATTTTGCGGGGGTTCCTGGCCCCGGATCTGCGCGCGTTTTCGGAACTTTATCCCGGTATAAATCTCAACCTTGAACTCACCGACCGGTTTTCCGATCTGGTCCGCCTGGAGGCGGACGTTTCGGTGCGCATGGCCCATGACGTGTCCGATGACGTGGTCGGGCGCCGGTTGATACAATACGCCAAGGCCATCTATGCCGCGCCGGAGATCGCCGAAGGATTGAAATCAAGCTCTGGCATGCCCTCGGAAAATCAGTGTTGGATCGGCTGGCATGACGGCGATAGCGAAAATGCCTGGGTGCGGGGCACCCCCTATCCAAACCTGCCGGTGCGTCACAACCTGCCCAATCATGCATTGCAGTTAGAGATGGCGCGGGCCGGTTCCGGTCTGAGCATGCTGCCCTGCTTTCTGGGCGATGGGGATCCTGGCCTGCTTCGTGTGCCGGGCACGGCCCCAGTCGCGGACCGCGCCATCTGGCTGCTGCTGCGCCCGGACCTGCGACGGACAGCCAGGGTGCGGGCCTTCGTCGATTTCATTGCCCCGGCAATTCTGGCACACCGCGAGCTATTGGAAGGGCGGGGTACATAGGAATTTTTGTTATTTTTCAGTTTAATAACACCATATAACATATTGATATCAATTTATAAGACCCGCGATCGCGTCGGCGGCGATTTGCAGGCCGCGTTCGACGACCTTGTCTTGCCATTCCGGATCGTCGCGGCAGAAGGCGGCCCGGAAGGCGGCTTTGACGGCGCTGCCGTCGCGGCCATCGCCGTGCCACCACAGGGCGTGTTCGTCGCGCAGGGCCGTCAGCACCTCGGCGAAGGGCAAGGTGCCGAATTCCAGGGTCAGGCAGATTACCTTGGCGGGTGCCAGGGCCTCCATGGCGCCGTGGCCGGTCTTGCCGTGGTTGATCTTGGCGGCGGCGGCGGTCACGTCCTTGCCCCACCATTTCCGCGCCAGATCATACTCTTGCGTACCCTTGCGGTGATAGCACATGGGACTGCCATAGCCAGACGGCCCCAGCCCGGTGTGAATATCCACATAGGCCGCCAGTTTCACACTGGGCAGAATTTCAGGCAGATATTCCCGCAGCGCCCGGTTGGACCAGACCGGCACCCGGCCGCCATAAAACATCCCCTCGGGAGCGTCGTATTGCCCGCCGATGGCGCGCATGACGTTGAACTGGCCCATTTCCTGCCTGAGGCGTTCCAGTTCCTTGTCGCTTTCTTCCCGTTCGGGGCCGTCCAGGGCCGTGGCCGCCATGGCGGGGCCGATCTGGGCATAGCCCTCATTGTGGGGATGCTCCGCCTCGTGATCGATGAAGTTGCGGTTCAGATCCACATTGATTTCATTGACCCGGCGTAGATGGGCAAAGCCAAATGAATTCAGGCCGTGCACCAGCAACACCGCAAGATTATCCGGCAAAACACCGCCCCTTGCCGCCGCCAGCCAGGCGCATTGAATGGCGGAGCCCGCGAAACCCTCGGCCCCGTGAGTGCCCGATACCAGGATCAAGGCGCGCTCCGCACGCGATGGACCCAGGCGCATGAACTCGGTGCTTAGCTCGATCCCGCCCGGCCCCATGGCCCGGTTGGCCGCCCGTACCAAGGCGCCGCCGGAGGCGTTGGCCAGATCGAGAAAATAGTCCCGGCAGGCGGCATAATCCGGTCGAAAATGGGAGGCGTTCAACTGTCAGCCAGCCCCCGCATGGCCTGGTGCGCGATCTCCAGCCCGCGCGCCCAGACCATGGCGTTCCATTCGCTATCCTCGCCATAAAAAGCGGCGCGGATCTCCCGCTTGATCGCCTGTCCCATTTCCGAGGCCACGTCACCATGCAGGTACAACCAATTGTCGGCGCGCAGGGCCTGTAGAACCTGCTCGGGCGGCAGGGTGCCGAATTCTATGGCGATGGTCGTGCTTTGCGTATTCCCCAACAAGGCGTGATAGCCGGTCTCGATGGTGCCTTGGACGTCGGCCGAGACGCTATCGCCGGAGCTGGGGGTTCGAACCTGATCGCCATACCAGGTCACGGTGCGCGAATGTTCCGCCCCGCCCGGCACATCGACCGAGATCAATTCCCCATGGCCCCTGGGCCCCAGACCGGTGTGAAAATCGATCAACGCCACATGACCGCGCCCGACCAGATATTCACCGGCCAGGGATTCAATGGTTCGCCGCGACCAGGTTGGCGCCCGGCCGGCATAGAACAGACCATCAGGATGGCCATGCTGACCGCAGGATACCGCCGCCTGAAAGGCGAAGATGCCGTTCGCGGCGATGAAGCCGTCGATCGCCGCGTCCGCCGCCTGCCGCGCCGGGCCGTCCCAGTCGCCGGGCACCAGCCAGGGATGCACCTCTTCATAGGCTGGATTTTCCGGCAAGGGCGCGCTGAAATCCGTGAAATTGCGGTTCAAATCCACGTTGTCTTCGGTCACCCGGCGGAGGTGGGCAAAGCCGTGGGGGTTATGGGCATGCACGTGCATCAGCGCCATGTCGGCGGGCAAATTGGTGTGCAGACCGGTTTCCAAAAACCCAATCTGGCAGCCCGAACCGCAAAACCCTTCGACCCCATGGGTGGCCGAAGAGGTAACCAGAACCCGGTTGGCGTCCCTGGGCCCCAGATACGCCAGATCCAGCGCCAGTTCGCCGCCATCCGGGCCTTTCAGGGGATGGGGATAGCTCCGCAAAGTGGCGCCCGCCGCCGTGGCCGCCGCCACGAATTTCGCCCGCGCCTCGCCATAGCTGGCCGAGAACCAATCGTCGATTGCCATGTTTTGCCTTCTTCCTAATTCGAGCCGAACAATCACAATCAGCGTCGTCATTCCCGCGAAAGCGGGAATCCATGCCCGGTATGGACTCCCGCTTTCGCGGGAGTGACACGGCGGGATGGACTGAATTCACACATCCATCAGATATATTGGGCAGAGCCGGCAAATACCGGCCCCGCCCCTACTCTAGTCGCCGCGTTCGCCTAGTTCCAGCGGCGCAATTCCAGCCGTCCAATTTGCGCCCGATGCACTTCATCGGGACCATCGGCAAAGCGCAAGGTGCGGGAATGGGCATAGGCATGGGCCAGGTTGAAGACCTGGCTGACACCACCGCCGCCATGCACCTGCATCGCCATATCGACGACGCGGCAGGTCATGTTCGGCACCGCCACCTTGATCATGGCGATTTCCTTGCGGGCTTCCTTGTTGCCAACCGTATCCATCTTGTGGGCCGCGTACAGCACCAGTAAGCGCGATGAATCGATGGCGATGCGCGCTTCGGCGATCCGCTCGGTGGTGACCGATTGCTCGGAAATCAGCTTGCCAAAGGCAAAGCGGGATTTGGCCCGCTTGCACATGCTTTCCAATGCCCGTTCGGCAACGCCGACCTGACGCATGCAGTGATGGATGCGTCCCGGGCCAAGGCGCCCCTGGGCAATCTCGAACCCGCGGCCTTCGCCCAACAGAATGTGGTCGGCGGGCACCCGCACGTTCTCGAACAGAACCTGGCCATGGCCATGGGGGGCATCGTCATAGCCAAAGACGTGCAGCATTTTTTCCACCGTGATGCCGGCGCTGTCGCGGGGCACCACGATCATGGATTGCTGGCGGTAACGGTCGGGATTGTCCGGATCGGTCTTGCCCATCAGGATCAAAACCTCGCAACGGGGATCACCGATGCCGGAAGTCCACCATTTGCGGCCGTTGATGACGTATTCATCGCCCTCGCGCACGATGGCGGTTTCGATGTTGGTGGCATCCGACGATGCCACGGCAGGCTCGGTCATGGCAAAGGCGGAACGGATCTTGCCGTCCAGCAACGGCGTCAGCCAGCGTTCCTTGAGCTCGTCATTGGCATAACGGGTGAACACTTCCATGTTGCCGGTATCGGGCGCCGAGCAATTGGTAGCCTCCGCGGCAATGGGCGAGCGGCCCATGATCTCGCACAGAGGCGAATAATCAAGGTTGCTCATGGGCTCGACCGTGTCGCTTTCCGGCAGGAACAGGTTCCAAAGCCCGACGTCCCGCGCCTTGGCTTTCATTTCCTCCAACACCGGCGGTACGCTCCACCGATCGGCACTGCCATCGAGTTGTTCTTTGTAAACGTCCTCGTTCGGGTACACCACATCGTCCATGAATTTCAGCAGCCGCTCCTGCAATTCCTTCGAGCGGTCGGAAAATTCTGGGATCATCTCTTACCTATCCTTCCTTGCGGGCACCTTATGTGCCCGGTCCTGATTGTTTGGTTTCTCATTCCCCGGCAATGTAGCGCCACTCGCCCACGGAGTCTCCCATCAGTTATCCCTCGAAATGTGCTATATTGCCGCGGCGCGAAAAATTTGCGAAAGGGCGTTAATGATGAGTGAACCTGGGATGGGAAACGGCGACCTGGGCTTCGCCGCCGAACATGACGTGCCGGTGCCATATATGCAGCGGCTGCGGGATTATTATCTCGCGCTTGGCTATGGCAACCCGTACCGCTGGGCACAATATTCAGAGGTGCCGTTCACGGCGCTGGCAAAACCCCTGAGCGAGACCAAGGTCGGCCTGGTCGTCACCTCGGCCCCCTATCAGCCCGACAAGGGCGATCAGGGTCCGGGCGCCGCATACAACGCCTCGGCGAAGTTTTACCGTGTCTATTCCGATAACGTGGACAGCTCGCCCGATGTGCGGATTTCCCACCTTGGCTATGACCGGAAATATACCACCGCCGCCGACCCCAACAGCTATTTCCCCCTGGCACAGTTGAAATTCGCCGCCCGGGAAGGCCGCATCGGGGCGCTGGCGCCGCGTTTTCATGGCACCCCCACCAACCGCAGCCAACAGACAACCCTGGACCAGGATTGCCCGGACGTCCTCCAACGTCTGCGCGAGGATGGCGCCGAAGCGGCGGTTATCGTCGCGGCTTGACCGGTGTGCCATCAGACCGTGAGTCTGACCGCACGCTACCTGGAAGCCAACGGCATTCCCACGGTGATCATGGGCTGTGCCAAGGATATTGTCGAACTATGCGGCGTGCCGCGCTTTCTGTTCAGCGACTTTCCCCTGGGCAATGCCGCCGGCAAACCCGACGACCTGGGCTCCCAGGCCGAAACCCTGGACATGGCGCTGGAATTATTGGCAAGCGCCACGGGGCCACGCACCACCCGGCAGTCGCCGCAGCGGTGGAACGAGAATGGCGAATGGAAACTGGACTTCCAGAATATCGACCGTATTCCAGCCGAGGAAATTGCCCGCCGCAGGGCTGAATTCGACAAGGTGAAACGGATCGCCAAGGAACGCCGGGACGCTGCCGCGCAATCCGACGCGGCGGAGTAGATGGGTAAGCAGGTGGCGCCATGACCAAACCGTTTGAAGGCGTACGCGTCCTGGACTTCACCCAGGTCTTCGCCGGGCCGTTCGGCAGCTTCCAACTGGCCCTGCTGGGCGCCGATGTGATCAAGGTGGAGCGGCCGGGCGGCGAGGAAATGCGCAATGGTCCCCTGTCCAAGGAATGGAGCGACCGGGGCATGGCGCCCGGCTGGCTGGCCATCAACGCCAATAAGCGCAATATCGCCCTGGACATGAAGGATCCGGCCGCCGTGGAAATCGTCAAACGCCTGGTTAAATCGGCGGACGTGGTAACGGAAAATTTCCGCCCCGGGGTCATGGACCGCCTTGGTATCGGTTACGAGGCACTCTCGGCCATCAATCCCAGGCTGATCTATTGCGCCGTCTCGGGCTTTGGCCAGAATGGGCCGGAGCGCAATACGCCTTCCTACGATGGCCGCATCCAGGCAGTTTCGGGCATCATGTCCATCACCGGCCACAAAGGCACGGGGCCGACCCGCGCCGGTTTCGCCGTCTGCGATGCCATCGGCGGTATGACTTCGGCCTTCGCCGTTGCCTCCGCCCTGTTCCAACGCACGCACACGGGCAAGGGCCAATGCATCGACGTCGCCATGCTGGATTCCACCCTGACTTTCCTCTCCCCCCTGATCTCCGAACACACCACCACCGGCCACGTGCACGGGCAATACGGCAACCAGGCCATCAGCCGGCGTCCCACCGCCAATCTTTTCAAGGTGGGCGACGATAATCTGCTTCTCGCGGTTAACACCGAAAAGCAATTTCAGGCCTTGATGGGGGCCATTGGCCAGCCTGAATTGCTGGACGACCCGCGCTTCGCCGACTGGCACGGCCGGGCCGAGCACGAGCCGGCCTTGCGCGAGATCATCGAGACCGCCTTCGCCAGCGCCGATATCGCCACCTGGGAGGCCCGCCTGGCCGAAGCCGGGGCGCCCGCCAGTCAGGTGCGCAATATCGCCGAGGCCGTGAAGCACCCGCAACTGGAACACCGGGACGTCCTGCAATCGGTCGAAAGCCCCCATGGCACCTTGAACCTGGTCGGCTCCGGCTTCCGCCTCGCCCACGGCGGCGGCTCCATCGACCGCCCGCCCGCCGCGCCCGGCGAACATGCGGTCGAAGTCCTGGCCGAAGCCGGCTACAGCCCGGACGAGATCAAGGCATTCCAGGCCGATGGGGTGATTTAGGTTGGAGAGCGGTTCCGGGCTAGCGCCGGTCCTGAAAGAACGCCCGTAATAGGGCCGCGGCCTGGTCCTCGCCAATACCGGGGTAGAGTTCGGGTTTGTGATGACAGGTGGCCTGATGGAAGATGCGTGGGCCGTGTTCGACACCGCCGCCCTTGGCATCGGGCGCGCCATAATAGAGGCGGCCCAGGCGGGTGAACGAGATCGCGGCGGCGCACATGGGACAGGGCTCCAAGGTCACGTAGATTATGCAATCGGGCAGCCGGGGGGCGCCCCGAGCGGCGCAGGCCTGCCGGATCGCTTCCATTTCCGCATGCGCCGTGGGATCGGCCAATTCTTCCGTGCGGTTGCCGGCCCGGGCCAGGATCTTGCCCGCGCCATCTACGATAACGGCGCCGATGGGCACCTCGCCACGGGCGCCACCCGCCCGCGCTTCTTCCAGGGCCAGGTTCATGAAGGTTGATTTCGTCTTCCCAATGGGCATGTTGGCCACCATGAGCAGCAAGCGCGATATGGTCAAGCGGCAAGCCGCCCCGCAATCAGAGGCAGGCGCGGGCGCCAAGGCCGGCGAGCGGATCGCCAAACGCCTGGCCCGGGCGGGATTATGTTCCCGCCGCGAGGCCGAACGCTGGATCACCGCCGGCCGGGTCAGGGTGGACGGCAGGGTGCTGGACAGCCCCGCCTGTGTCGTGACCCCGAATAGCAAGATCGAAGTGGACGACAAACCCCTTGTGGCGGCGGAACCCACCAAACTGTGGCGCTATCACAAACCCAAGGGCTTGTTGACCACCAACAATGACCCCGAGGGCCGGGCCACGGTGTTTCAAAACCTGCCCGCGTCATTGCCCCGGGTGCTGTCGGTGGGCCGTCTGGATTTGAACACCGAAGGCCTGTTGCTGTTGACCAATGATGGCGGCCTGGCCCGGCACTTGGAATTGCCAAGTACCGGATGGAGCCGCCGCTACAGGGTCCGGGTGCATGGCTCCGTGGATGAAAAATCCCTGGCCCGATTGGCGGACGGCGTCCGTATCGAGGGCATTTCATATGGCGCCATCGAGGCCAGGCTGGACAGCACCCAGCGCGGCAATTCCTGGCTCAGCCTGGCCTTGAAAGAAGGCAAGAACCGGGAAATCCGCCGGGTGATGGAGCATCTGAATTTGCAAGTCAACCGCCTGATCCGCCTATCCTACGGGCCCTTTCAATTGGGCGATCTGGCCCGGGGCGATATCGCGCCCGTGCCCCGCCGCATCCTGCGCGACCAATTGGGTGGTCAGGCCGCCCGCTTCGGCATGAACGAGGTTGAGGGCGACGCCAGGCGTCCGCGCAAAAAGAGATAAATGCGCATCGTCGCCGGCAGGCATAAAGGCAGGCGTTTGACGGGACCAGCGGACCTGGATATCCGCCCGACTTCTGACCGGGCGCGCGAAGCCCTGTTCAATATCCTTTCACATGGAGATTATGCCGGCCCGAATGGTCCCATGCCCCAGGCCATGGCGGTGCTGGATGTCTTCGCCGGGACCGGCGCCCTGGGTCTCGAAGCGTTATCGCGGGGCGCGGGGTCGATCTGCTTTATCGAACGCAACAAAGCGGCGGCGCGCCTGATTCTGGAAACCGCGAACGCCATGGGCGAAGCCGGCCGGGTCAAGGTTCTGACCCGGGACGCGATACAGCCGGGTCCAGCACCAGCCAGCTTCGATCTGGTGTTGATGGATGCACCCTACCGCACGGATCAATCTGAACCCAGTTTGGCGGCCCTGGCTGAACTGGGCTGGTTAAACGAAGGCTGCATTTGCTGTGTTGAACTGGCCCGGAAGGAGGCGTTTCAGGCCGGCCCCGCCTTCACGCTCCTGGACGAACGGCATTACGGCGCCGCGCGGATCGTGATCCTGCGCTGGGGCTAGCGGAAGTTCCGGAATTGACCCGGCAATTCGCCGCGCCCATGGATGCCCGGATCAAGTCCGGGCATGACTCTGTGTTGTAGGTTGATGCCAAGTTTCATAGTCATTGCCGGGCTTGACCCGGCA
>JAKZRK010000048.1:0-8658 GCA_047518225.1 Alphaproteobacteria bacterium
CGGTTCTACCCGTTCAACGCCTTCCGCTCATTGCTCGGCATCGCGGGCGATACCTCTGCTCCAACCTATGCCGAGCTTTACTCGGGAGAGTGGCGGCACCCTACATGTAGCGGTCATGGGCGTTAACCGGATAGGCAAGGAAAAACCGGTAACATTTAGTATTCGCGGGCGGCTGCTTTGGTGCGATAGGGCAGGGCGATAGGTTTTTTTGCATAAATCATGCGAATTTGCCTGTATCCTTGCAGTCGAATCGACTATGACTGCCATGGACTGACTAAACGGTCACCGGCTTGGCCAAGGTATTAAGGACCTCAGGTTAAATGGTTTTTTGGGTTCGCCTGTCAGGGAGAGTGAATTTGCGCAGGTCGACGGGTGCTGTCCTAGGGGCGGCAATCTTGCTTTCAGGGTGTTCTTTTGCCACCGATTCGTTGTGGCCGTCTTTGACGGGTGACGAGCCGGCGGGCAAAACACCGCAAACGGTCAACGTTCCGCCCTCGCGGGCCGAACAGAACCGCCAACCCACCTTTAGCGCGCCGCCGCCGCAGATGATGGCCGCGGCGCCATCGCCAAACATGGCCTACACCAGCCAGCCCACCGGCACCTTGGTCGGCGAAAAGGTCGGCCAGATGCGCGGTGAATTGCAGCGTCTGAAAGGACAGCTCGGCCAACAGAACGGGCGATTGCAGCAGATCCGGCAGATGACCACCAATAATGCCCAGCGTTATCATGGCACCGTGGCCGCCATCGGCGCCCGGTTGCAACTGGGCACCACGCCGGGCAATCCCATTCTGGTCAACCAATGGAACGCCGCCCAGGCGGAGTTGGACCGGATCAGCGGCGATATCGCGACCATGAACAGCTTGGCCAATCAGATCGCCTCTAATTCTTCACTGGCGGCATTTGTTTTGGAATCCGCCCGCGCCGCCTATGGCCTGACCGGCGCCATTGACGAGGATCACCGGCAACTGGCGTTGTTGGAGGACGAGACCAACCGCGCCGTGGTCCTGATCGACCGCCTGCTGGGTGAAATCAATGAGGACGTGGCCCGGCAGACCTCGTATGTGGCGGGAGAGCGTAGCAATCTGACCACCCTGTCATCGTCCATCAAGAACGGTGAATTGCACGGCAGCAGCTTGATGGCACGGGCTTTTGCCGCCGGTGCGCAGCCGACGACATTTTCGACCTCCAGCACGCCGCGCCGCGGCTTCGTGGCCGGTGGCCGCCAGCCTCTGGTGGTGATCCGCTTCGACCGGCCCGATGTGCCCTATCAACAGGCGCTATACACCGCCGTGTCAAAGACCCTGCAAATACGGCCGGAGGCGAATTTTGACCTGGTGGCCGTCACGCCTAGCCGGAGCAGCGCTTCGGAACAGGCGATGGCTCAATCGACCATCAAAAAGCACACCAACGGCGTGCTGAAATCCCTGATGGACATGGGCCTGCCCGCCAGCCGGATCTCCCTATCCGCGTCTTCGTCCGGGACGGTGGCCAGCAACGAAGTGCATATCTATATCCGCTAGACCTTATTCGATTTTTATCAACTCAGGTCTGGCTTTTTTTCGTTTACGCCGGTGCGCCAAGGCGCACGGCGCCCCAGTGGTTTGGGGCGGCGGCGCCCCTGCGCCGTCGCGGCCGTAGTCGATCGTTTCAATATTGGACAATCCTCAGGCGGGGGCGCAGGCTCTGATGGCGGCCTCGAAAGTGGCCTTGGCGTCCGCGCCGCGGGCAAAGGGGCTGATGATCGGCAGGTCGATGCCCGATTGGCGGTAGGCTTCCAACCGTTCGCGGCATTGTTCCGGCGTGCCGACGACAGATGTGGCGTCGATCATGGCATCGCTGACCAGTTGCTCCGCCCCGGCCCGATCACCCCTGGCCCAGGCCGTGGCGATGGCGGCGGCTTCCTCGGCGAAACCATGTTCCGCGATCAACTGATTGTATCGGGGAAAGAAACCGGCATAGAAGGCCAGGCCCGGCCGCATCACCGCCAAGGCATCCTGACGGCTATCGGCCACGGCGGTGGGCAATAGGGAGGTAATGGCGATCTCGCCCGGATCGCGGCCCGCCCGTTTGGCCCCCTCGGCAAGGCGTTTCTTGACTTCGGCGCCGGTCTTCAAGGTGCTGCGGGTTAGGATGATGCCATCGGCGATTTCGCCGCAGACCGCCATCATCTTGGGAAACACAGCCGCCGCGTAGATGGGGATGTCCGGGCGGCGGGGCGTGAACCACAGATCAAAATTCTCGATTTTCACCGTCTCGCCATCGAACTGGGCCTGCCCGGTCTGCAACAGCATCCGGATGATCTCCACGCTCTCGCGCAGGCGGGTGATGGGTTTGGCATATTCCACACCATGTTCGGGCACCACCTGAACCCTGTGGGAGGAGCCAAGGCCGAGGATAAACCGACCCTCCGACAAATCGTCCACCGTGGCCGCGGCCATGGCGATGGTCGGGATAGAGCGCACATAGACGCTGGATATGGCGGTGCCCAACTGGATGCTCGAGGTTGCCATGGCGCAACCACTCAGGACCGAGAATTGATCGCCCCCGTGGCCTTCCGCCACCCAGGCTGATTGATAGCCAAGAGATTCCGCCAACGCGACGAGATTGACAATTTCCGATGGGTTGGGGCCGCCGGAGACGGCAATACCTAGTCGTGACATTATGTACCTACCTTCACGTGCCTACTTTCATGGGGCTGACCAGTCCGCGCAAGGTTGCCAGAACGCTAAGCGGCGTCAGCAGACCGGTCGCGGGGTTATCGGGAGAAGGGATGCCTTCGATGGTCATCTCGAAGCGGGTGGCATCGGACTCCACCTTGATGGTGTGGGTGTTACGGGTTACGCCGGGATCGGCCCAGATTTCAATGGTAGTCTTATCGGGCCCGTTGCCGGCCAGGCTGAGGGCGGCGGCGACGTTGACGTTGGCCGGGAAGGCCTTGGCCGCGCCCCGTGCCGTGCCCTCGAAGACCAATTTCGGCGCGCCGAGGTTTTCGATGTTGATCCCGTTCTCGACCAGATGCGGCGCGCCCGCCAGGCCGTTGGGCGGCTTGCGCGTCACCATGTGGACCGAATGGATGACCCCTTCGGCCGCCGCCCGCACCGCGTCAAGGCCCAACAGGGCGCCGGTCGGCACAATGATCCGGGCGCCGGTTTCCCCTGCCCGCGCTACCAGTCCGTCGTGCTGCAACAGGGCGCCGCAACTGAGAGGGATGAATATCTTCCCCGCCTCCACTGCCGCCTCGGCCACTTCGGCAAACACCGCCGCCGGGGCACATTCCACCACGATGTCGGCCAGGCCGGCCAGTTCCGCCAGGCCGACCACGGGCGGCGGGTCCGCCATACCGGCCATGCGCGCCCGCGCGCCGTCATGGTCGCGGGCGGATACCGCCGTAAGACGGATGCCAGGTATGCACCCCTTCACGGAGCCGGCGTCCAATGCTCTCGCGACCGTGGCGCCAATGGCGCCAAAACCGCCGATGGCAACCGTCAACTCGGCCATGTTGGTATCCTATGGGTCAGGTAATGTCGGGATTATAGACCTTGATGGGGTAATAGGTCTTATAAACGTCCTTTTGCTCGGACCACATCACGCCGGTGGCGGCACCCCCGTCCACGACAAGGGCCTGCCCGGTGACGAAGGTGGAGCGGTCGGAGGCAAGAAACAGGGCCATCTGGGCGATATCGTCCGGCAGGCCGACCCTGGGGATCGGTTGGCGCACCGCAAAGGTGTGGTGTTTCTTTTCGATCAACGCATCGGGCCGGCCCACGGTGTTGGCCGACAACGGCGTCGCGATATAGCCGGGGCAAAGGCAGTTCACCCGGATGGAATGCTCCCCCAACTCCATGGCCGTTACCTTGGACAGATGCACCACCGCCGCCTTTGCCGCCGAATAGATGATCGGGCCGCGCCCGGCGGTAACGCCGGCGATACTGCCGGTATTGATGATGCTGCCCGAACCCTGCGCCTTCATGACGGGTACGGCATGTTTCAGCCCCAGGAAGACCCCGCGCACCAGGACGTCCATGGTCATATCGAATTCGTCCACCGGGATGCCCTCAATGGGGCCCAGGACGCCGCCAAAGCCGGCGTTGTTGAACATGCAATCCAGGCGGCCCCAGGCCGTGACCGCGCAATCGATGGCCGCCTTGACCTCGTCTTCCTGGCGCACTTCAACCTGCTGGAACAGCGCCGCCGGCCCCAATTCCTCGGCCAGCGCCGCGCCGCGTTCCTGCTGCATGTCGGCAATTACGACCTTGGCGCCCTCGGCCACGAAAAGCAGGGCGGTGCTTTCCCCGATGCCACTGGCGCCGCCCGTGATGACGGCGACTTTCCCTTCCAATTCCGGCATGTCCAAAATCCTTTGTTCGTGATTGCGGAATCGATTACAGCATGGCACAGGTGCTTTCGCACCCAATCGCTGGTATACAGCGTTAACACAAAAATGGAGGCAATGGATGACCGCGAACGAGATTGCCAGGGTGCAAAGTTACCTACGCAGAACCTTCGCCAACGAGCGTATAGCGATTAGCCCGCCCATGCGCTCCGGCGCCCCGGTGGAAGTTTCCGTCGCCGGCGAGTTCATCGGCGTGCTGCACCGGGATGAGGACGAGGGCGAAGTATCCTATGCCCTCAACATCTCGATCCTCGAAGAAGACCTGCCTCCCGTGGCCTGACGGGTACGCCTCATGACCGATCATGCGGATCATTCCCATCTTTCGGATACCGAGTTTCGGGTCCGCGCCTTGGAATCCCTGCTGGTGGACAAGGGCCTGGTCGACCCGGCCGCGTTGGATGCCATCGTCGATACTTATGAGAACAAGGTCGGGCCGCGCAACGGGGCCAGGGTGGTGGCGCGGGCCTGGATCGATCCTGATTTTAAACAGTGGCTGTTGCGCGACGGCACCTCGGCCATCGATTCCCTTGGTTACACCTCGACCCAGGGCGCCGATATCGTGGTGCTGGAGAACACCGCGAAGGTTCATAATCTAACCGTCTGTACCCTGTGCTCCTGTTATCCATGGACCGTGTTGGGTCTGCCGCCCGCCTGGTATAAATCCTTTCCCTACCGCGCCCGGGCGCTCAAGGATCCGCGCGGTGTGCTGCGGGAATTCGGCCAGGATCTTGCCGATGACGTAGAAGTGCGTGTCTGGGACAGCACCGCCGAGGTGCGATATCTGGTGCTGCCCGAACGCCCACCGGGAACGGCGGACATGACCGAGGAGGCGCTGGCCGAACTGGTCACGCGTAATTCCATGATCGGCACGGATCGGTTGGCGGAGGTGTAAGGCAATGGACGGCATTCACGATATGGGTGGCATAGACGGCTTTGGTCCGATCCCCATCGAAGCGGACGAGCCTGTCTTTCACGCCCCCTGGGAAGGCCGGGTTTGGGCCCTGAACGCCGCCCTGGGCGCCCTGGGAAAATGGAACATCGACGCCGGCCGCTACACAATGGAACAGTTGGAGCCGGCGCTCTACCTGCAATCCATCTACTATCAGCGTTGGCTATACCGCACGGAAAATATTCTGATCGCCCACCATATGGTGAGCAGAGAGGAACTGGACAGGCCGCCGGAGGGGCGAAAAGCGGCAAGCCGGGGCCAGGCCTTGACGGCTGAAGAAATTTTCACCCGTCAGCGCCTAACCCGTTCGGCCCGCGTTGATGTCACGCTCGAGGCGCAATTCAAGGCCGGCGACGAGGTGCGGGCCCGCAACATACACCCCAAGGGGCACACCAGGCTGCCGCGCTACGTGCGCGGCAAGGTCGGCGTGATCGACCGGGATCATGGGGTCTTTATCTTCCCCGATACAAATGCGGTATTTGCCGGTAAAAAGCCGCAACATCTCTACAGCGTCCGATTTTCCGCGCCGGAAATCTGGGGCCCCGATGCGGCGTCCGCGGATAAGGTCTATGTGGATATGTGGGACGATTATCTGGAGGCGGATTGAGATGGCGGCGGAACAGAACCTGCCGACGCCGGCGGAATTGCCCGCCATGCCCCGTGATGAACACGGCCCGGTGTTTGCCGAACCCTGGCAGGCCCAGGCCTTCGCCATGACCCTGTGGCTGCACGAACAGGGCCATTTCACCTGGCCCGAATGGGCGGAACGTTTGAGCGCGGTAATAAGCGCCGCCCAGGCCGATGGCGATCCGGACCTGGGCGATACCTATTACCTGCATTGGCTGAAGGCGCTGGAAACCCTGGTCGCGGAAAAGGGCCTGCTGACGAGCGACGATCTGCGCCAGCGCAAGGACGCCTGGGAACGCGCCACCCTCGCCACGCCCCATGGCCAGCCCATCGTCCTGCCACCGGATGCTTAAAGAGCCGTAAATTTGCCTCAGATCATGATTTCAGGTCAGCTGGTGCTACCGAGTTGGCTTGCTATCGGGGGAAGACCGGAAACCAGCCTGACGCCGGTAAATGCTCGAAGAGTGCCAAAAGCTGCCATTCCGCAGTTTCGACAATTGCGCATAGATTAGCTGAACTCCTGCCACTAAACTCGAGCCATGAACGAAAAAACGCAACGCAGATTGGCGGCCATCGTTTCGGCAGACGTCGTTGGTTATTCACGCCTGATGGGCGTGGACGAAGCCGGCACCCTGCGGCATTTGAATGCGCATCGCTCTGAACATATTGACCCACTGATCGCCAAGCACGGTGGACGCATCGTCAAGACTACCGGCGACGGGCTGCTGCTGGAGTTTCCAAGCGTGGTGGCGGCGGTCGAATGCTGCGTAACGGTTCAAAAAGGTATGGCAGAGCGCAGTGCTGATGCCGAGAATGAAGCCATCCAGTTTAGGATTGGTGTGCATCTTGGCGATGTGATGGTTGAGGGTGACGATATTTTTGGCGATGGTGTGAATATCGCGGCAAGGCTACAGGAGATTGGTGATGCTGGCGGCGTTACAATTTCAAGCAATGCCCATGACAGTGTCGAAGGTCGCGTTGAAGCAGGCTTTGTTGATGCAGGCGAGCAGGAGCTGAAAAACATCGCGCGGCCAGTAAGAGTCTGGCGTTGGTCGATGGATACTGGGCCAAAGCCAACCGTAGCGGATACGCCACTTCAACTGCCGGACAAACCCTCCATTGCCGTGCTGCCTTTCGACAATATGTCTGGCGACCCGGAGCAGGAATACTTTGCCGACGGAATTGCCGAAGATGTCATCACCGCTCTCTCCCGCTTCCGATCGCTGTTTGTGATCGCGCGAAACTCATCCTTCACCTATAAGAACACGGCGGTTGACGTTAGGTCTGTTGGGCAACAACTAGGGGTTCGCTATGTTCTCGAAGGCAGCGTGCGCCGAGCCTCAAACCAGGTGCGCGTAACAGCTCAATTGATCGAGGCCGAGACCGGCAACCATTTGTGGGCCGAGCAGTTTGATCGCGAACTCGAGGATATCTTTGCGGTACAAGACGAGATCACACAAAGGATAGTTGGCGCACTACAGCCCGAAATTGGTGCGGCTGAATGGGAGCGCGCGAGGCGCAAGTCACCCGGATCTCTCGATGCCTGGGCGCTCTATCACCAAGGCATCCACCATCTGTATCGATATTCCAAAGGCGACAATGTTGTAGCACGCCGCCTGTTTAGACAGGCGGTTGAACAGGACAGCCAATTCGCTGCTGCTCACACGATGCTGGCATATGCATGTTTCATGGCGGTATTCGATGCCCTTACAGACTATCGGGTTGACCAACTGACCGAAAGCTTTGAGGCAGCGCAGAAAGCGGTCCGACTTGACGACCGGGACGCAATGGCCCACGCCATTCTGGGGCGGGTTTTGTCGATGCGGCACCAGCACGACCTGGCTCTCGCTGAATGCGACAAGGCGATAGAGCTCAATCCGAACCTCGCACAGGCCCAATTCGGCCGCGGCTTGGCACTTGTCCTCGCCGGGCTGCCGGAAGACGCCATTACCCACCTGGAGGAAGCGGCAAGATTGAGCCCACGCGATCCAAATTTCTATGCTTTTCTCTTAGTCCTCGCCTGGGCGAACCTACTGCAAGGTCAATATGATGGGGCGCTGGGATGGGCTCGACGGGCCGTCGCACAGCCTAATTCCGGCGTGTGGGGCAACGCGACCTTGGCCATCGCGTTGGCCCATCTTGACCACCTTGAGGAGGCGAGGAAGGCGCTAGACGAGTTGATCAAGGAAAAACCAAACATGACCCTCTCCTTCGTCGCGGAGACCCTGCCGTTTAGGCGCAATTCCGACCGTCACATCTTCGAGGACGGCTTGCGCCGCTCTGGCTTGAACATTTGAGGTTCCTCATCACTATGCCTTCGGCGCCACTTTTTGACCGTTGTTGCTACGGCCAAACCTACAACAAAACATTGGCGGTGATTTCGTCTCAAGCTTCGCGGCGATTGACCGCTTGGGGTCACGAACAGACCATCAGAATTCACTAATATAACGACGGGAGTCGGGGGCAAAGCGGGCCTTCCAAATGCAAATCCACGAAGAACTGGATTTCGTCGCGTTTAGACTGGATTCCGTGGAATCACTGGGGCAATATATCTAGCAGTCTGTCGGATTTGAGGGTGTTTTGACGCTACAATTCTGCTCTGTTCTGGTATGATTCTTGATGAAGAATTTTCGCTCTTATGACCGTTCACAACGGATGCTTTTGCCGCCTGATCTTAAGGACTGGGTGG
>JAKZRK010000049.1:0-10758 GCA_047518225.1 Alphaproteobacteria bacterium
CACTCTGACACCCTTGCCTGCCGTATGACGGCACACACTACATATAGTGGGTGTGGGTTACAACCGGATAGGCACGGTTCGTACCATGAGATGTGTGAGTTCATGCATCATCGAAAATATGCGAGCGCGTGGAGTTTCAGCCCTGTTGATGCCCATAACAGGCAAGGGCATTTCCGCAATCGAAAAGCCGCGTATTTCACTCGTGGCAATACCTGGAATCTGAAAAACAAGGACGCCGAGCCCTTCCACTCTAGTCTTCCAGGCTCTCATGGCTTCGTATTGATTGCGCCAAGCAAATTGCTCTTGGATCGAAAATCCCAACGCCTCTCGAGCACGTGAACCAAGGGTGGTTGGCGCATCGCGCATCCTTCCAGTCAACACAAATGTTGGCGGATCTTCTTCAAGCTCGTCATAGAATTGCAATGCCGGAAGCCGGCGCTCCTGGGCAGCTCGCAATTCAAAGCGTAAAGCCCGCGAAATTGTGCCAGGCCTGTCGCCAGGCATACGGCGGAAGTCGCGGGGAACCGCAAATTCACGCGGTGCATTCTGCAGAAAAAAGACAGCCAAAGGTCGCCGATAGATTTCAGAGAGCTTCTTTAGTTGCGCTAAAGTTGGCAGTTCTCCACCATTTTCCCAAAGGGTTATTCGCTCGATAGTAACGCTGTCGGGAAAGCGCGCAGCGACCTCTTCAATCTCCATCGAAGCGGATTCCCTGGCCCAAACGAGAACGGCAGGTGTTGCTGGTGCTTTGACACTTTTTGCCATTGTATTCTCTGTTTCAAACAGATTCTAACCGTATTCAAATCCCAAATACCAGTTCCAAGTTAATGAATTTGGCAACAATGCGGTTTATGTCCTAACACGCCATAATCGGTTGAGGGCGAGAGAGCGAGAACTTTGTCGATTATTTCGGCGACAAGCGGGCACCGTGTTTTTCGGCACCAAGGACTGGGTATAGAGATATCCGCGCCTTGTATTGAGCGTTCGGGCGGCGGCGCGCAAGAAGCCCGGCTTCGCCGAGACTAACCGGCTGATCGGCGTCAATTGATTCCACAACCCGCGCCCGCTGGCGCCAGCGGGCGTTTCGACTTAGTCTTTCCCCATAAGAAAATAAAAGTCCAATGGGGGCATTACCATGAGCGAGCGGCCAAAAAATTCCGCTGCCGTCAGCCCGGAGTGGCTAAACGGGGTGCTGCATCGGAACGGCGTGTTGTCGCGGGCGAACGTGGTGGCGGTAACGGCTTCCGACCTGGGCACCGGGGTCGGTATCATGGCCGAGGTGGCGCGGCTGAGCATCGACTATGACGGGGCGGAGGACGGCGCGCCGACGACCCTGATCGGAAAATTCCCCACCACCGATCCTACCAACCTGAGCGTCGCCAAGTCGATGTTCCTTTATCCGCGCGAGGTCGCCTTCTATACCCAGCTCGCCCAGCATTCGCCGATCCGCACGCCGGGGCTCTACCATGCCGAACTGGATATGAGCGATCACGGCTTCGTTCTGTTGCTGGAGGATCTCTCGGCGGCCACGGCGGGGGATCAGCTTGCCGGCATCACGCCGGCGCGGACCGAGGCCGCGTTGGCCGCGATCGGCCAACTGCACGGCGCCTGGTGGGGCAAGGTCGATGGGGAGGAGATGGCGGCGCTGTTCGATTACGCCAATCCGGAATATTGCGCCGCGGTGCAGGCGGGCTATCAGGCGTTCCTGGCCCCGGCGCTGGAGAATTATTCCAATACTTTTTCCGATTACACCAAGAAAGCGGCGGAGGCGCTGGCGCCGGTGGCCGCCAAGATGATCGCCGAGATGTCGAGCCGGCAGCGCACTTTCTGCCATGGCGATTACCGCGCCGACAATTTGATGTTCGGCGGCGCCATGGGCGATGGCGGGATCGCGGCGCTGGATTGGCAGATATCCGGCCGGGGCAACGGCCTTTACGACGTCGCCTACCTGATCTGCGGCAGCGTACCCCAGGCCCAAAGGCGCGAGACGGAGCAGGAACTGTTGCACCTTTATCACGACACGCTGCTGGCGATGGGGGTGGAAAATTTCAGCTTCGAGCAATGTTGGCAGGATTACCGCAACTGCGTGCTGGGCGGACTGTTCGTCGCCATATTCACCGGCGGCGGGATGGACCTGGGCAATGAACGCGGCGCTGAAATGCTCAAAACGGCGGCGGGCCGGCTCGACGCCGCGATGACCGATTTGCAGGTCGGCGAACTGCTGCCAAGCTGATTTTCGAGGCTAGAACAGTTTTGCATATTGCAGGTCCGGGTTCGGTGATACCCTGGTATTTCCGTGATCGTAAACGGGCACCGGGACAAAAGGTGCGAGGATAATATGAGTGGCGAAAATTTCACCAATACGGTCGGTAGCGAGCGGGGCACCGAGATATTTGGCGGCCGGAAACGGGCGCCAAGGCGTCCGCGGCCGGCCTTGACCGTTCGGGAGGCGGCGCGCGAGACGCCTGTCTTTGCCCAGACCGACGTGCTGGTGGTCGGCGGCGGGCCAGCGGGCACGGCGGCGGCCATCGCGGCCGGGCGCCTGGGCGCCGAGGTCATGCTGGTGGAGCGCTATAACCATCTGGGCGGCTTGTCGACGGGCGGCCTGGTCATCTGGATCGACCGCATGTCCGATTGGAGCGGCCGCGAGGTAATCTCCGGCATCGCCCACGATTTCCTGGAACGCCTGCCGGGGGAGGCGGTGCAGGGCCCGGCGCGCGGCGACTGGGGCTCCGCGGACGCCGCCAGCGCGGCCTATTGGGGTCAGCGCACGGCTTCGTTTCATGGCATCGTCACCTGGTCGCCGACCGTCGATCCCGAAGCGTTGAAATAGCTGTCCATGCAGATGACCTTGGAGCAAAAGGTGCGGCTTACCTTCCATGCCTGGGCGGTCGAGCCGATCATAGAGGACGGCGTCATGCGCGGCGCCATCTTCGAGAGCAAGGAGGGCCGCCAGGCGATCCTGGCCAAGACCGTGGTCGATAGCACGGGGGATGCCGACCTTATGGCCCGTGCCGGCCTGCCGTTCGAGACCGACAGCGACGAGACCGATATTCACAGCTGCATCAACACCGCCTTCATGATTGGCGGCGTGGATATGGAGCGCTGGCTGGCATTTCGCGCCAATGACAAGCAAGGCTTCAAGGGGTTTATGGACCGCGGGCGGGAGAAGCTGAAATTCTTCGAGAAGCCCTTCGTCTCCTGGCGCAACGACGTCGCGCTGTTCATGGGGCCGCGGCTTGCGGGTTACAGCGCCGTCGATGTGGAGGATTTGAGCGAGATCGAGGTCCGCTCGCGGCAGCTTACCGTCGGCCATGTGGAGACCTACCGGGCGCACGCACCGGGCTTCGAGAACGCCTTCCTTATGCTGGGCGCGCCACAGATCGGGGTGCGCCACAGCCGCCGCCTGATCGGCCTGAACAAGGTGACGCGGGCGCAGTGGGACGGGGGCAAGGTGTGGGACGACGAGATCGGCGTTTCCACATCCCTGGCGCCCAAGTTCCCGAACATCTCGGTGCCCTACGGTGCGCTGGTGCCGGTGGGCATCGACGGCGTGCTGGGCGCCGGCCGCCACATCGCGTGTGACACCAATTCCCATTCCTTTTTGCGCGAAATACCGCAATGCTGGATGACGGGACAGGCCGCCGGCATCGCGGCGGCGCTGGCGGCGGGCTCGGGCGTGCAGCCGCGCGAGCTGGATCCACGCTTGATCCAACGGGAATTGCTGGCCCAGGGGGCCTATCTTTCACCCGCCACCGTGGCGGCGGCGGGATCGGCAACCCGCGCGGCGGAATAGCCCGGCCAATAAGAGAAAAAGCACCCGGATGTCCACATTTGAACGCTATCTGACCATCTGGGTTGCGCTCTGTATCGTCGCCGGCGTGGGGCTGGGGCATTTTATGCCCGGCGTATTCCAGACCATCGGCGGGGCCGAGATCGCGCGGGTCAACATTCCCGTCGCCGTATTGATCTGGCTGATGATCATCCCCATGCTGGTGAAAATCGATTTTGCCGCGCTTGGCCAGGTTCGCGAACATTGGCGCGGCATCGGCGTGACGCTGTTTATTAATTGGGCCATCAAACCGTTTTCCATGGCGGCGCTGGGTCTGTTTTTCATCGGCTATCTGTTCCGCCCCTATCTCATGGCCGACCAGATCGACAGCTATATCGCCGGCTTGATCATCCTGGCCGCCGCGCCCTGTACCGCGATGGTGTTCGTGTGGAGCAACCTGTCCAACGGCGAGCCGCATTTCACCCTGAGCCAGGTCGCCTTGAACGATGTCATCATGGTGTTCGCCTTTGCACCCATCGTCGGGCTTCTGCTGGGACTTTCGGCGATCATCGTGCCCTGGGACACGCTTGTTCTTTCGGTCGGACTTTACATTGTCGTGCCGGTGATCGTCGCCCAAATCCTGCGCAAATATATTTTGAACTCTGGTGGAGAGCCGGCGCTGAAGCGGATATTGGACAAATTGCAGCCGGTCTCGCTGATCGCGCTTTTGACCACCCTGGTGCTGTTGTTCGGCTTTCAGGGCGAACAGATCATCGCCCAGCCCATGGTCATCGCATTGCTGGCCGTCCCGATCCTGATCCAGGTCTATTTCAACTCCGGCCTGGCCTACATTCTGAACCGCACGGTCGGATCGGCCCATTGCGTGGCGGCGCCCTCGGCGCTGATCGGCGCCTCCAACTTCTTTGAATTGGCCGTTGCGGTGGCTATCGGGCTGTTCGGCATCGACTCCGGCGCGGCGCTGGCGACGGTGGTCGGCGTCCTGGTCGAGGTGCCGGTGATGCTGTCCGTGGTGAAGATCGTCAATGCCTCCAAGGCCTGGTACGAGCGCGCGCCCGCCGTCCAGCGTAATACCTAGAGCGGTTCCGGGCTACTCTGTGCCTGGTCGCGGCGGGGGGCGCGGTGGGGGGCATCGAAATAATCGGCTGATTGCATTTCGATCAGCCTGGAAACAGCGCGCTGAAATTCAAAGCCGCCCTCGCCGGCGGGATAAATCTCGTTCACGGCCGTTGCCGCGCTGGCCACCAACTTCACCCCATTGTCGTACAGAACATCGATCAGGATTGCGAAACGGCGGGCCTCGTTGCGCTTTTCCGGGCCCAGTTGGGGAATACCGGCCAGTATTATGGTGTGATAGTGCCGGGTCAGGGCCAAATAATCGTGGGCGCCCAGGGCGCTTTCGCACAATTCGGCGAAATTGAACCGGGCCACCCCCTTGGCCTGTTGCGGCACGGCCAATATGCGGCCCTTGACCTTAATCTCGCCCGGTTCGCCCAGGGGCTGATCGGTCAGATTCAGAAAGGCCGCGTCCAGGGCCGCCGCGGCCGCTTCATTCAACGGGCTGTGATAGACCGGCACGCCCTTCATACGCGCCAATCTGTGGTCCAGCGGCCCTTCCAGACAGAGAATATCCAGCCGCTCCTTCATGGTTTTGATGAAAGGCAGGAACAATTGCCGGTTCAGACCGTCCTTGTACAAATCGTCCGGTGCCCGGTTGGAGGTGGCGATCATCACCACGCCCAATTCGAACATCTGGCCGAACAGGCGGCCCAGGATCATGGCATCGGCGATATCGCGTACTTCGAATTCATCGAAACAGAGCAGCCAGGTGGCCTCGGCGATATCGCCGGCGATTGGCGGCAGGGGGTCATCGCCGTCTCTTTCATCGGCCGGTGTCTTGCGGAATTTATTGATGCGGCCATGCACTTCGCCCATGAACTCGTGGAAATGCACCCGCCGCTTGCGTTCAATGGGTGCCAGGTCAAAGAACAGGTCCATCAGCATGGATTTGCCCCGGCCCACGTCGCCATAGATGTACAGTCCCTCGGGCGCCGGCTCCTTGTTCGAACGGCCAAACAGGAACTGCCGCCAGCCCTGGTCCCGGCTTGGGTCGTATTGTGCCAGGCGATGATGCAGCATCTGCAGCTTTTCCGCCGCCAGCTCTTGCGCCGGATCCGCGTTTAAGACGCCCTGCCGGCGCAGGGCGCGGTAGCGTTCCAGGGGTGAAGTCCCGTCCACTCCGGCCGTGATCCCGTCTAACCCGGGGTCGGAATGTTGAAATCGGCGCCGGCGCGAACACCCGTGGGCCAGCGCGAGGTCACGGTCTTGGTCCGGGTATAGAAATGCACCCCGTCCGGGCCGTGTTGGTTGGAATCGCCAAAGACCGAACGCTTCCAGCCGCCGAAGCTGTAGAACGCCATGGGCACGGGGATCGGTACGTTGACCCCGACCATGCCCACATCCACGCGGGCGGTGAAATCGCGGGCGGCATCGCCGTCGCGGGTGAAGATCGCCACGCCATTGCCGAATTCATGCTCGCTGGGCAAACGCAGCGCCTCGTCGAAATCCGGCGCCCGCACCACGGACAGCACCGGGCCAAAGATTTCCTCGCGGTAGATGCGCATGTCATCGGTGACGTTGTCGAACAGGCAGCCACCCAGAAAATGCCCGTTTTCATAACCTTGCAGGCGGAAATCCCGGCCATCGACCACCAGATCGGCGCCCTCTTCCACGCCCAGGTCCACATAGCCCTTGACCCTGGCCAGATGTTCCGCCGTGACCAGGGGACCCATTTCGCTTTCGGGATCCAATGATGGTCCGATTTTCAGGGCCTCGATCCGCGGTTTCAGACGCGCCACCAATTCCTCCGCCGTGTCCCGGCCCACCGGCACGGCGACCGAGACGGCCATGCAGCGTTCGCCGGCGGAGCCATAACCGGCCCCCATCAAGGCATCCACCGCCTGCTCCATATCCGCATCGGGCATGACGATCATGTGGTTCTTGGCCCCGCCCATGGCCTGCACCCGCTTGCCGAAATGGGCCGCGCGTTCGTAGACATAATTTGCAATCGGCGTGGAGCCGACAAAGCTGATCGCTTTCACCTCCGCCTCTTCGAGCAAGGTATCCACGGCCAGCTTGTCGCCATTGACGACGTTGAGGACACCTTCCGGGGCGCCGGCCTCCATCATCAATTCCGCCAGACGCAGGGGCAGGGAGGGATCTTTTTCCGAAGGCTTCAGGATAAAGCAGTTGCCGCAGGCGATGGCCACGGGGAACATCCACATGGGCACCATGGCCGGGAAGTTGAACGGCGTGATGCCGGCCACCACGCCCAATGGCTGGCGCAGGGAATAAAGGTCGATGCCCCCCGCCACATTGGCGGAAAACTCGCCTTTCAGCATTTGCGGAATGCCGCAGCAGAATTCCACCACTTCCAGGCCACGGGTGATGGAGCCCGCCGCGTCGCTTTTCACCTTACCGTGCTCGATGGCGCAAATTTCCGACAACTCGTCCATGTTCCGTTCCAACAGATCCTTGAAACGGAACATCACCCGGGCGCGGACCGAGGGCGAGGTCGCGGCCCAGCCGGGATAGGCCTTGGCGGCGGAGTCAATGGCCGCCCGCACCTCGTCCGCCGAGGCCAGGGGCAGTTCGGAAATCTGCTCCCCGGTGGAGGCGTTGTAGACCGGGCTGAAACGCCCGCTTTGCCCCGCCACGGCCTTGCCATGGATAAAATGATATAGCTGCTTCATGGCTTGCTACCTCTCACCGAAATTATGAATGCCCGCCCGCCTGCCCAGGGCCGCATAGGGCCGCCGGGCGCGGGCGGCAGCGGCCCGTATGCCCCGGGTAGTGCGGTGCGAACGATATGCGGGCATGGCGGGAGTTCCTTTTGGTGGCATCGTGGATATATTAGAAATGCGCAAGAACGGGGCCGAAACCTAGCAGTTTCCGGGCCACCTTCACAACCTACTTGGTTCGGTGGCGGCAATGCCGCCACCGAGACTAACCCTGCACGGCATATTAGAGCACGTCGCGGTTAATCTGATCCATTTGATGGCGCCACCAAGACATTGGGGTACCCGCGATGTACTCTAAGGCATCTCTTTATAACGCCAATTGCCTGGGGGAGGGCAAAATGGATTTCTATCATGATGGCATGCGCGAACTACAGGACCGTTACGAGGGCCGGGCCGTGGCCGACCGTTTGGAAAAACACCGCGCCCGCCCCACTTTCAACGACGACGACCGTGGCCTGATCGAAGGGGCGGCGTTCTTCTTTCTGGCTAGCGCGGCGGGGGACAATGTGGATTGTTCTTTCAAGGGCGGAGAACCTGGCTTTGTAGGATCACGGGCGAACAGGAGCTGACCTGGCCGGACTACGACGGCAACCGCATGTACCGCAGCCTGGGGAATATCCTCTCCAGCCCCCGGGTGGGTTTGTTGTTCCTGAGTTTCGAGGGCGGCCGGTTTGACGGCTCGGCCGCGCGCCTGCGGGTGACGGGCCGCGCCAGCATTGTCGAGAACGACCCGGGCATGGCGGCATGGCCCGGTGCCAAGCGGCTGATCCGCCTGGCGGTGGACCGTGTTTTTCCTAATTGTCCCCGTTATATCCCCAAAATGGCCTCTGTAGAGCCTTCCGTCTTCACCCCGAAGGACGGCTATGACCCACCCGATCCCCCGTGGAAATCGCGGGATTTCGTAAAGGATATTTTCGACGCCGAGCAGGGTTGATCAACTTACCTTGGCCAGCATTTCCGCCATGCTCTTATGGAAATGCACAATGGCTTTCTCAAAACGGCCGTAGGTGAAATGGCTGTTGGCTCCGCTGGCCAGGCCTTTTTGGATTTCGATGGTGACATCCCGGTCTTCGATGTTGCCGGTGTCCTTGACGAATTCAGCATGGAGCCGCGCGTCCGCCTGGGTTTCTTCCGAACCATCCGTGCCCCGAAACAATACACTTGCTGCGCGGGTGCAACGGGGCCAAATTTCGGACGGCCGCGGCACAGGCCGGCACGGGTTGGCGCCAGGGTAATTTGCCTTTGGCGGTTCGGGAGGCTATCAAAATAGCGGCGCGGTTCCACATGGGAGTACAAGTACGATGGCGGCGGACAAATCCGGTTGGGTGGTGGGCAGGGTTTTGGCGGAACAGGCCCAAATGCGGGGCGAGGCGCCGTTTATCCGGTTCGAGGATGGGCCCATGCACAGCTATGCCCTGGCCCACGAACTGTCCAACCGGGCGGGCAACGGCTTTGCCGGGATCGGCGTGGGCTTTGGCGACAACGTGGCGGTGATGTTGAACAACCGCCTGGAATATTTGTGGTCCTGGTTCGGGCTCAGCCGCATCGGCGCCGTGCATGTGGGCATCAATACCGCGCTCAAGGGCAGCTTTCTGACCCATGTGTTGAGCAATACCAAGGCGCGCGTCGGGGTGTTCGAGCCCGAATACCTGGCCTGGCTGGTGGATATCGAAGACCATGTGCCCCATATGCGCGTGGTCTATGTGCCCGGCGATGTCTACGATGGGGACAATCTGCCCACTTTCAAACGGATCGAGGTGCGCAATTTCGATGAAATCATGGCCGCGCCGGGAGACGAGATCGAGGCGGAGATCAACTACCGCGACATTGGCATGATCATGTTCACCTCGGGCACCACGGGGCCGTCCAAGGGCGCCCTGATGCCCCACGGCCATTTGTATCTGTTCGGGCTGTGCATGCAGCAGCATCTGGCCATGACGCCGGCTGACATCTACTATATCCCCATGCCGCTGTTTCATGCCCAGGGCATTCTGATGCAGCTCTACGCCACCTTGATCACGGGCGGCAGCGCCATCCTGGTCAAACAGTTCCGCGCCACCACCTGGATCGACGATATCCGCAGGCACAAGGCGACCCTGGCCAATCTGTTGGGCGTGATGAACGATTTCGTGCTGCGCCAACCGGCCCGGAACAGCGATAGGGACAACAACCTGCGCATGGTCAGCGCCGTGCCGGTCACGGACGAAACCCTGGAAAACCTGCGCAGCCGCTTCGCCATTCCCAAATTCAACGAAATCTTCGGCATGACCGAATGCAACCTGCCGGTCTGCCGCCCCCTGGACGCGCCGGACGAGGCGGGTTGTTCGGGCAAGGTCTGGGATGAATATTTCCAGGTCATCATCGCCGATCCCGAGACCGACGAGGAAGTGCCCATGGGAGAAGTAGGCGAAATCCTGGTGCGGCCAAAGGAGCCTTATTGTTTCATGGCCGGCTACAACGGCATGCCCGAGCGCACGGTGGAAACCTGGCGCAATTTCTGGTTTCACACGGGCGATGCCGGGCGCATGGATGCGCGTGGCTATCTCTGGTACATCGACCGGATCAAGGACACAATTCGCCGCCGGGGCGAAAATATCTCGTCCTTCGAGGTGGAGGCGGTGCTGCTGGATCACCCGGCAATAGCCGAAGCCGCCGCCGTGGCGGTCAAGGCGGAAGAAGGCGGCGAAGACGAAGTGCTGGTCTGCATCATCCTGGAAGACGGTGCGGAACCTCCCATACCCGAGGACCTGCTGGATTACTGCACCCCGCGCATGCCCTATTTCGCCGTGCCCCGCTATATCGAGTATGTCACCGAGATACCCACCACGCCCACGGCCAAGATCCAAAAAAACAAATTGCGCGACCGCGGCCTCAGCGCCGCCGCCTGGGACCTACGCCTTCATTTGCACCTTCCCAGGGCACGCGGCCACCATGCACGGGGTCTTTGAGGTATCGGAATGATGGAGGCTGCCGTTATTGACTGCCTGCCACAGGGATTGCTACCCTATCCGGTGGAAATTTCCGAGGCTTACGCTAGCCCCCACAGCCACCGGGGGGCTTTAACTACTATCCCGTTCTCGGCTCCTAGGTTGGGAGGCTAACGATGGCAACGTTAACCGGCACGCTTACCGGCGCTCTGCGGAGCCCCGCGCGAGCTCTGCGCAGACC
>JAKZRK010000050.1:0-13247 GCA_047518225.1 Alphaproteobacteria bacterium
GGCATCGAAAATGTTCAAAACGAATGGACCCTCATGGCCCTCGCGCACAACTGCAAACGGCTATCTGGACTGGTCGCCTAAAAAACCGCGCAGTCATTATGCAGGAGTTGGGTTATCACAAACCCGACAGACTGCTAGGGCAGCCGTATCGATGCCGGCATTGGGCTATGCCGGGTCGTAATAATGGATCTCGAATATCACGCAGCCGCCTTCCGATTTGAAGGGGCCGTGGGGCGCGCCGGGCGGCCGGCAGGCGTAGGTGTTGGCCGCGAAAGGCTCCCCGCCCATGCCATTGGCGTCATTGCCGACCGTTAAATCGCCGGAGACCAGATAGACCTCCTCCCAATGCTCGTGGACAAAGGGTACGGTGGTATAGACGCCGGGTTGAAAGCGCAGCAGGCGGGTTCGGTTGCCCCGGCCGTTCTTTTCATCCAGCGAGCCGGCCAATATCTTTTGCTCGATCCCGTCCGGATAGCCGGCGGGGACTTCCCAGCCGTCCTCGAAATCAACGGCGAAAAATTCTTTGTGCGCCTTGGTCACGGCCATGTCTAATTTCCTTCATTATTGACGTCGAGTTCGCCCTCGAGGCTATAGCTATCCAGGATACGATCCACCAGGCCCTTGCCATGGCCCCAATCGTAGGTGCGATAGCTGTGGTTCTTGGTCACGAAGCTCGCCCCGGCGTAAAACATTTCGTACTGGGTATGGCGCGAGGCGAATTCGGAGCCCACCGCGTCCCAGGCCAGTTTGAAAAATTTGACCCGGTCTTCGGAACCCAGCGCCGGGGATTGCTGTGTCTCGCCGATCAGGCCGCGAAGCTCGGGATTGGCGAAATCGGCCACGGACGAGGGCAGCATGATCATCCCGCCGCCGGCCAGGTCGCGCAACGTTGCCATGACCTGAGGATAAAGCTGCTGGGTCAAGACCTGGGCCGCATAGAGGGTGTGCCTGTCCGGCACGTAATAGTCACCATGGATTTGTCCCTTGACCTCCATGGCATGCACCATGGCATCGACCATGGCGCCCTGTGCGGCCAGTTGGCCCAGGGTTTCGCGGACCTGGGGAAACTGGGTCGTGCCGTTGGTCTCGGTGATTTTGTGGCCCAGGCCGATCAAGAACTTCATCTTCACCATCAGGCGCACCTGGGCCTGATAATTCTGACAGACATGGGCCGGGGTGGCGTGGAACTGCTTTTGGCACATTTCCACGTCCTTGTAGATGAAAACGCGTTCCCAGGGCACCTTGACGGAATCGAAAAACAGCACCGCATCGTTCTCGTCAAAGCGATGGGAGAGGGGGTTGTCGAATTCACTGGGCGCATGGGCTTCATAGGATTTGCGCGAGAGGATCTTCAAACCCTTGACGTTCATGGGCACGGCGAATGATATGGCGTATTTTTCATCGCCGGGCCGTAGTGGCTGGATACAGGTGACGAGTACCTCGTTCGCCACGATGCCCCCCGTGGCCAGCATCTTGGCGCCGTGCACGATAATCCCTTCGCCATCCTGATCGACCACGCTGGCGGTGAGGAATTCGCCTTGTTGTTCATGAGCCGCCTTGGAGCGGTCGGCCTGGGGATTAATGATGACGTAGGTCAGGTAAAGCTCGTTATCCCGGGCATGGCGGTAATAATCGGCTAAGGCGCCGGCCCGGTCCTTGTCATAGGCCGCGAACACCTCCAGCCCCATGTACATCCCGCAAAGGCACGAGGCGACATGATCGGGCGCCCGTCCCAGGAAACCGCCGTGTAATTCGGTCCAGGCCACCAGGGCCCGGCGCCGGGTCACCAATTCCTCGTAGGAATGGGGCAGTTGCCAAATCCGGTTGGCGCGGCCGTCGCCCGCGGGAACTGAGAATGTCATCAGTTCCCGGTTTTCTGGCCGGCTTTGGAAGTCATAGAGCTGACCAACCGAGGCGGTGACATTGCGAAAGGCCGGGTGCGTGGTGACATCGTCCACGACGCCGCCATCCAGATAGACTTGCCGCCCATCCCGCAGCGATCGGGTATGCTGTTCTCCGGTCTTGATCATGGCCTTGCAATCTTCCTGGTCAAATCCACCGCCAACGGTGCCGGTCCCGATTGATCGCGCCCCGAACGGCGCTATAGTTTCCAGCTGATTTCGAACACGCGAGGGTCACAATAGCCCGGAACCGCTCTAGATACTAAATCCGCCGACTTTGGTTTCCAGGTATTCGTGAATGCCCTCACGGCTGCCTTCCCGGCCCAGGCCGCTGTCCTTCATGCCGCCGAACGGGGCCGCGGCGGAGGCGGGATTGATGTCGTTGACGCCGATGATGCCGAACTCCAAGCCTTCGAACAGGCGCATGGCCTGGGTCAAATTCTGGCTATAGATATAGGCCGCCAGGCCGTAATTGGTGTCGTTCGCCATGGCCAGGACATCGTCGCCGTCGTCGAACGGCACCACGGCGGCCACCGGGCCAAAGGTTTCTTCCCGATAGATCAACATCTCCGGGCTGACATTGGTCAGCACCGTGGGGGCAAAGAAATGGCCTTTGCCCAGGCCGCCTTCGGTCAATCTCTCGCCACCGCACAGCACCTCGGCGCCCTTGGCGACCGCATCGCGGACCTGGTTCTCAACCTTGGCCACGGCGGCCTCATTGACCAGGGGGCCGATGGCGACGCCTTTTTCCATGCCGTTGCCCGCCTTCATGGCGGCCACCCGCCCGGTCAGGGTTTCCAGGAAGCTGTCCAGAATATCGCGGTGGACGAATATCCGGTTCGGGCTGATGCAGGCCTGGCCGGTGTTCAGAAACTTCACCAATTGCAGGCCCTTGGCCGCGTGCTCGGGATTGGCGTCGGCCAATACGATGAACGGCGCGTGGCCGCCCAGTTCGCACGACACCCGCTTCATATTGGCGGCGGCCTTGCCGGCCAGCATCTTGCCCACGGCGGTGGAGCCGGTGAAGGTCAGTTTGGCGACTTTCGGATGAGACGCGAATTCCTCGCCGATGGGCCCAGGCTCGGCGCCGGTCACCAGGTTGACCACGCCGGGGGGCAGGCCCGCATCCTCGAAAATCTTGAAGGTCTCGATTGCCGTCAGGGGCGTGGCCTCCGCCGGTTTCAAAACCACCGTGCAGCCCGCCGCCAGGGCCGGCCCCAGCTTGCGCGTGATCATGGATATGGGATAGTTCCAGGGCGTGATGGCAGCCACCACGCCCACGGGCTGGTGCAGCACATAAAACCGCTGGTCGGGCCGCGCCGAGGGGATGATCTCGCCATAGACCCGCTTGCCCTCTTCCGCGAACCAGGACAGAAAATCGGCGGCGTATTTCACTTCCATTCCGGCCGCGCGCAGGGGCTTGCCCTGTTCCTCGGTCAGCACGCGGGCCAGATCCTCCTGGCGTTCCAGCATCAGGGCATGGGCCCGCATCAGGAATTCCGCCCGCTGATACGGCGTGGTGGCCCGCCAGGCGGGAAAGGCCCCGGCCGCCGCCTCTATCTCCGCCCGCGCCGCCTCCCGTCCGCCATCGGGCAGGGATTTGATGACGGCGCCCGTTGCGGGGTTGAAAACCTCGAATTCCGCGTCAGCGGCCGCGTGGGCCCAATTGCCGTTGATGTACATGACTTGTCCTATCTAGAGGTTGTGACTTTTGGCGATCTTCATGGCGATATGTTCACCGGCGGTAATGGGGGCATAGCGCGGCTGCTCGCCGGGGTCCAGGCATGTCGGCAGGCATTCGATCCGGGCATCGAAATTGGGGTGCATGAAATAGCCGATGGATTGGCGCCGGCTCCCCGCGTCCGCCAGATTGGCTGGATTGGCGACCCGGTGCAGGGTTGATGTCCAGCGGTCATTGGTCCAGCGCGCCATCATGTCGCCCAGGTTGACCACCAGTTCGCCAGGGCCCGCCAGAACGCCGCGCCATTCGCCGCCGGGCATGCGGACTTCCAGGCCGCCCCCATTTTCTGTCGCGGCATCGGTCATGGCCAGAATGGTCATGGCGCCAAAATCCGTATGCGCCCCGGTTCGTAGTTGTCCCGGCTGGGGCGGTGCGCGCAGCGCGGGATAGTGATGGCAGCTCAGGATGGAAAAATGCCGGTCGATCTTGGCGGCGAAATAATCCTCTGGCAGATCAAGGGCCAGCGCCAAAATGCGCAGCAAGTTTTCCGATAGCCGTTCAAAGTCGCGGTAGATTGCTATCAGCGCATGGCCCATACCAGCGGGTTCGGTAGGGATGGTATTGGGCCAATATGCCGCTTCCGCCTCCCGTAGATGGGCGAAATGGGCCTGATGGTCATCCACGGGGCCCAGGAAGAGTGTTTCGCGTAGATCAGGTGGGACGTCCAAGTCCATGGTGGAGGCGAGGCCGCGGGTGGCGAAGCCATGATAGCCCCGCTGTTTCGAAGGACCCGTGGGATGCCAGCGGTCCTTAACCGCATTCGGCAGGTCCATGAATTCACGGGTCAGGGCAAAAGCGTCCCGCAGACCGTCCCCGTCCATGCCGTGCCCGGCGATCACCAGAAAACCCAGGTTCCGGCAACAATCTGCTACGGCATCCGCAACCAGGCGCTTGTCCGCCGCGCCACCCATTAGAAAGGGCGAGATATCGATGCGTGGGATATCCATGGCCCGCTAGTCCGGGAAACTCGTCACAAGGCGGTCAAAGGGCGCGTCGTAATTGATCAGGCCGCCGGAAATCATCGCGGCTTTCAGGCGGGTGAATGCCTCCACCGGCAGCTCGGTAGTTCGTGGCCACAGTCCCGAGGCACGGTAGCCTTCGATCATCCGGGCCAGCTCTTCCGTGGCTGGATCCGGGAAATAGTCAGCCACCGCCCGGGCGATGTCGGCGGGGCTCTCTTCGTGCAGCGCGGCCAGGGCCCGTTCGATACCCCGCACCAGGGCGCGGCAGACCTCCGGGTGCGCCTCGGTGAAGGCCCGGGTGGTGTAAAACGAGGTCCAGCAGCTGTCGCCCCGCCGGGCACAGCGGTGCCAGACATGGCCCTGCCCGGATTGCACCAGAGCGTCCGCATGGGGCTCGAATATCTGGACGACGTCCACATCGCCCGAACGCAGGGCGGCGGCGTTTTCGGCCATGCTTTGATCGTTGACCCAATCGATGGCGGCAAGATCGACGCCGGCCCGGCCCAGGTCATCCTGCAGGGTCATCCAGGGGGTGGGCACCTCGGCGACGACGCCCACCCGCCTGCCCACCAGATCATCAAAGCGGAAGCGGTAATTGGCCCGCCGCCCCACTATGATCGAGGGGTCCCGCGCCACCACTTGGGCGAAACAGACCAGGGGGCAATCCCGGTCACGGTCGTGATGCAACATTACCCGCATAGGCCCGCCCCACGAGACATCGGCCCGGCCGTCGATCAGGCCCTGGGCGGTTTCCGGCGTGCTGGGCGAGGTTTGGACCGCGACATCGATGCCCATTTCCGCCCAATCGCCGCGCTGGAGGGCAAGATAAAAAGGCACGTAAACCACCGTGCGCATGTTCTCGTAGAGGATTATGGATCTGTCCATGGCTTGACCCTAACCGACATCCGCGGCCAACGGCAAACGGCGTGCGGACTGGACGGGACGATATGGGACCGGCATAGTTGGCGCGCCCCTCGCAAAAGGAAAAACACCCCATGGCCAAAATCGCTGATCCCATCGAATTTGAGTTGTTCAAGAACGCTATTTTCGCCATCGCCGATGAAATGGCGGTGACGATCTGCCGGACCACTTATTCGGGCGTGTTGCGGGATAATATGGATTTCTCCACCGCCCTTGCCGACGCCGATGGCAAGATGGTGGCCCAGGGTCTGACCCTGCCGGGGCATCTGGGGTCCATTCCGGCGGCCCTGGCGGTGGTGGTGGAACGTTTCAAGGGCGATATAAATCCCGGCGATATGTTCATCCTGAACGATCCCTTTGACGGCGGCATGCATCTGCCGGATATCTTCATCTTTCAGCCGCTGTATCACGACGGGCGGCACATCGCCTTCGCCGCGACCATCAGCCACCACTCGGACGTGGGCGGGCGGGTGCCGGGATCAAACGCCTCCGACTCGACCGAGATTTATCAGGAAGGCCTGCGCATACCGCCCCTGAAATTGTTCGAGGCGGGCAAACGTAACGAGACCATGTGGTCCCTGATCGAGAAAAATGTGCGCATCCCCATACAGGTCCTGGGCGATCTGCGGGCGCAGTTGGCCGCCTGTCATATCGCCGAGACCCAGTTTGACGAACTGGTGACCCGCTATGGCATCGACAAGCTGTCATTGTACATGGAAGAGGTGATCGATTATGCCGAACGCCTGACCCGGGCGGCGGTTCGCGAGCTGCCCGACGGGGAATGGAGCTTTGAAGACTGGATCGACGACGACGGCATAGACCGGGACAGGCCGATCCGCCTGTTCGTCACCATCACCAAGTCCGGCGACAGCATGACCGTGGATTGGACCGGCAGTTCGCCCCAGGTCAAGGGCGCCATCAACAGCACCCTGTCCTTTACCGTGGCCCATTCCGTGGCCGCCATCCGCTCCGTGCTGCCGCTGAATATCCCCAGCAATGAAGGCGTATTTCGGGTCATAAAGGTGATCGCGCCAGCCGCCACTATTACCAACATGGTGCTACCGGCGGCCTGTGCCGCCCGTGGCCTGACCGGCTTCCGCATGGGGGATTGCATGTTTGGCGCCCTGGCCATGATGTTGCCGGACCGGGTCTGCGCCGCCTCGGACGGTGGCAACACCGGCGTCTCGATCGGCGGTTATGACGACCAGCGCAAGCCCTATATCTATGTGGATTTCTCCTGTGGTACCCACGGCGGGCGGCCATGGGCCGACGGCTGGCAGGGCAATTCGAGCATGTTCGCCAATATGGCCTCGCAATCGATCGAGGTGATCGAAACGGAACAGCCCATGCAGATATTGTCCTATGAATTCATCCCCGACCGGGCGGGGCCGGGCAAATTCCGGGGCGGGGCGCCTTTCCGCCGGGATTATCGTTTCCTGGAACGGGAGGCCGTGTTGCAGGTGCGCTCGGACCGGCGGAAATTCCGGCCCTACGGCCTTTATGGCGGCTATCCGGGCAAGCCCTCCGCCAACAGCCTGAACCCGGAGGCCGAGAACCTTGCCTTGGAATCTAAAATCACCATGAATATTGAATACGGCACGGTGTTCCGCCACGAACTGGCGGGCGGCGGCGGCTGGGGCGATCCGCTGGAACGCGACGTGGATAAGGTTCTGACCGATGTGCGCAACGAACTGGTCAGCCCGGAAGCCGCCCTGGCCGACTATGGCGTTATGGTCGATACCGCCACTTGGACCGTCGACCTGGCGGCGACCGAGGCCCGAAGGGCGGCGTTGCGGAGCTGCCGGCCGGCGCAGACGGCGAAGGTTTTGTGGCAGGAACCGCCGCTGGTTGATGCGGCGGCGGAATAGCGGAAGATGGCAAATTTTAGAGTTGGCGCGGACATTGGCGGCACCTTCACCGACTTGGTTCTGTTGGGCCAGGACGGCATCCTGTATACGAAAAAAGTGCCCTCCACCGTGGGCGAATATGAAGTGGCCATCGTGGAGGGCCTGTCCAGTGTATTTGAAACCGCCGGACTGACTCCGGATCAGATTGACGAGGTGCTGCACGGCACCACGGTCGCCTCCAACGCCATCCTTGAACGCAAGGGCGCCAAGACCGGCCTGATCACCACCAAGGGCTTTCGCGATGTCCTGGAAATCCGCACGTTGCGCATGCCCCGGCTGTATGACCTGCATTGGGAGAAACCGCCGCCCCTGTCCGAACGCTATTTGCGCCGGGATGTTGACGAACGGGTGAATAGCCGGGGCGAGGTGGAAAAGGCCCTGGACCTGGACGAGGTCGAGCGGGTGGTAAAACGGCTGCTGGCCGAAAAGGTGGAAACCATCGCCGTCTGTCTGATCAATTCCTATGCCAATGGTGATCACGAAAGGGCCATCAAGGCGGTGATAGAGCGTCTGGCGCCGGATCTTTTGCATTGCATCAGCGCCGATGTATTGCCGGAAATCAGTGAGTATCAACGCACCTCGACCACCGTGATCAACGCCTATGTCATGCCTATCGTCAGCCAATATCTGCGGCAATTGAGCGCCCGGCTGAAAGCGGCCGAAATCGACGCGCCCTTGCTGTTGATGCAATCCAACGGCGGTTTGATCAATGCGGCGGTGGCCGAGCGGAAACCCGCCAATATTATCGAATCCGGGCCGGCGGGCGGCGTGGTCGGGGCCCAGGCCCTGGCCCGCAAGTTGGACCTGCCCGATATCATTACCTTCGATATGGGCGGCACCACCGCCAAGGCCTCGTTGGTCGAGGATGGCGAATTCACCCGCAGCCTGGATTACCAGGTGGGCGGTGGCATCATGGTCGGCTCCCGGCTGATGTCGGGCGCCGGCTATCATCTGAAACTTCCGGCCATTGATCTGGCCGAGGTCGGCGCGGGGGGCGGTTCCCTGGTCTGGATCGATGCGGCGGGCTCCATGCAGATCGGGCCGCAAAGCGCCGGCGCCGTGCCCGGACCGGTCTGCTATGGCATGGGCGGGGAGGACCCCACGGTCACGGACGCCAACGTGATCCTGGGCTATTTGAACCCGGACTACCTGATTGGTGGCGAGCTGGAATTGCAAGCGGACAAGAGCCGCGACGTATTCCAGGAACGTATCGCCGGGCCCCTGGGCCTGGAACTGGCCCACGCCGCTTTCGGCGCCCATCAAATCGTCATTTCGAACATGATCCGGGCCATACGCGCCATTTCCAGCGAACGGGGCCGGGATCCCCGCGACTATGCCTTGTTCGCCTTCGGCGGCAACGGACCATTGTTCGCCGCGGGCATGGCCAAGGCCCTGGATATGCGCCGTATCGTGGTGCCGCCGTTTCCGGGTTTGTTTTCGTCCTTTGGCCTGCTTTATGCCGATGTGGAGCATCATTATTCCCGCTCCATGATGCAGGTGCTGCGCGATGCCGAGCCGGCGGCGTTGAACGGCATCTGGGGCGGTCTGGAACAGGATGCCCGGGCGCAATTGGCGGCGGACGGTGTCCGCCCCGAGCAGATTGAAATACGCCGCACCGCCAACATGCATTACAAGGGTCAGATCTACGAATTGACCGTGCCCGCGCCCGACGGCGACTTCGATGGGGAAAAAATCGCCATTTTGGAGGAACTCTTTGGCCAGGAGCATGAGCGCACCTATGGCCACCGCGCCGGGCCGGAGGAACCGGTCATGCTGGTCAATGCGCAATTGATCGGCCGCGCCATTCCCGACCATCCCCCCGTGCCCGACCGCCTGAAAGGGATGGACGCGCGCGCGGCGGCTGAAAACAGCTTGCGCCAGGCCTACTTCGGCCCCGAGGTGGGATGGCTGGACGCGGCGGTGCTGGGCCGCGCCGACCTGGCGCAGGAACGCACCGGCCCGCTGATCGTCGAAGAGTACGACGCCACCTGCCTGGTCCCGCCGGGCGCCAAGGCCAGGCAGGATGATTTCGGCAACATCGTCCTCGAACTGCCCTGATGGCGATCAATAGGTTCGATTATTTTGATCCGTCGTTGCCAAAGCCCAACTCTGTTGAATTTGACGTAATCCCCATCTTCGGTATAATCTGGTTGGCCGCACGCAAGTACGGGCGGCGCAGGTTTAGGGAATATCCATGGTTACGACGTCTGGTCTACTTTCAGATAACGCCATACCGCTGATCGATCTGGCGCCGATTGCCCATGGCGAACTGTCGGGTGCGCGGGAAATTGCCCCGGCCCTGCGCCATGCGCTGGAGGAGATCGGCTTCCTCATAATCGTCAATCATGGCGTGCCTCAGGCGTTGATCGATCAAACCTTTGCCCAGGCCAAGCGCTTTCACGACCAGAGCATGGAGGCCAAGCGGGCGGTGTTGATGAACGCCCACAACAACGGCTACATGGCCATGGGCCGGTACAATGTCCGTACCTCGCGGGTCAGCGAGGATGCCATGCCGGACATGAACGAGGCGTTTTTCATCAAGCGGGAACGGCCGGCGGACGACCCCCTGGCCCTGGCCGGGCGGCGGTTTGCTGGGCCCAACGAATGGCCGGCTGATCTGCCGGGGTTTCGCGAGGCGATCCTGGCCTACACGGAGGCGGTTGATGCCCTGGGCCGGCGCCTGCTGCCGGCCGTGGCCTTGGCCTTGGAACTGGCCCCGGATACCTTCGATGCCGCCTTCGCCGAGAGCCAGTTTTCTTTCCGTCTGTCCCACTATCCATGTATGGAACGGCCCCCCGGTCAGTACGGCATTGCGCCCCATACGGACGCCAATTTCATGACCTTTTTGGCCCAATCAGGGGTGCCCGGGCTACAAGTCAAGATGGCCTCCGGCGAATGGTGGGATGTCCCTCACGTGCCGGGGTCGTTCGTGGTGAATAGCGGCGACATGCTGCACCGCTGGACCAACGGGCGCTTTAAATCGACGGGGCACAGGGCGGTGCCGCCGGCCGACCGGGCGCGCTATGCCATTCCGTATTTTATGGGGCCTCATATGGATACCCTGATTTCCTGCCTGCCCAGTTGCTGCGACAATGACAAGCCGCCGCGTTTTCCGCCGATCACCTACGCCGACTACATCGCCTGGTGGTATGACGAGAACTACGACGCAGCCGATCAGGATGATTTGCGGGCCAAGGGTTAGCTGATTTTGCCCGGCGACTGCCCCGCGGCGGCGTTGACAGGCCGGGGGGGCGTCTGTATGTTCCGCCAACCGTTTGCCCCGGACGGGGGCCGCGAACAGGTGATAAGATGAAAGTTCTGAATTCTTTGAAGTCGGCGAAAAAGCGCCATCGCGATTGCCGGGTCGTCCGCCGCAAAGGGCGGGTCTATGTGATCAACAAGACCAACCGCCGCTTCAAGGCGCGCCAGGGTTAGTATCGCGCTCCCAACCGAATTCCGCCGGCCTTGCGCCGACTTATAGACTGAAAATTAATGCCGTGCCTAGCAGGCGCGGTTTTTTGTTTTCCATATTTTCTCGGTGAAACATTTGCTATTACTGGCCATTCCCTTCGCTTGGAGATGAAACCATGCGCATGCCTGAACCCGATGCCAACATTCTGGCGCAACGGCAGGATCTTGTGGCCGCCTTGCGCAAACTCGTACCGGGGGAAGGTGTGGTCGCGGATGATGTGGCGTTGCGGGTCTATGAATCCGACGGCCTGACCGCCTATCGCCAGGTTCCCATGTGCGTGGTGCTGCCCGACACAGTGGATCAGGTCTCGGCCGTCATGCGTCTGTGCGAGGCACGGGGCGTCAAGATCGTGCCGCGCGGCGCCGGCACCTCGCTTTCCGGCGGGGCCCTGCCCCTGGCTGACGGTATTATCCTGGGGCTGGGTAAATTCAATCAGGTGCTGGAAATCGACTACGAAAACCGGGCCGTCAGGGTCCAGCCCGGCGTTACTAATTTGGCCGTCAGCCAGGCCGTCGAGGCGGCCGGGTTCTATTACGCACCCGATCCTTCCAGCCAGATCGCCTGTTCCATCGGCGGCAACGTGGCCGAGAATGCCGGCGGCGTGCATTGCCTAAAATATGGCGTTACCACGAACAATCTGCTGGGCCTGGAAATTGTGCTGCTGTCAGGCGAGGTGATCCGCCTGGGCGGCAAGCACCTCGATAGCGGCGGCTATGACCTGATGGGCCTGCTAACCGGTTCCGAGGGCTTGCTGGGCGTGATCACGGAGGTGACCGTGCGCATCCTGAAGAAGCCCGAGACTGCCCGCGCGGTGCTGATCGGATTTTCCTCCAGCGAGGCGGCAGGGGCCTGCGTGGCGCAGGTCATCGGCGCCGGCATCATTCCGGGCGGCATGGAAATGATGGACAAGGCCGCCATCCACGCGGCGGAGGAATTCTGTCAGGCCGGCTATCCCCTGGAGGCGGAAGCCTTGTTGATCGTCGAATTGGATGGTCCCGGGCCGGAAGTGGATTACCTGATCGAAATGGTGGGCGACATCGCCAAGGGTTGCGGCTCGACCTCGCTCCGCGTATCGGACAACGAGGACGAGCGAACGGCATTTTGGGCCGGTCGCAAGGCGGCCTTTCCCGCCATCGGGCGGATCAGCCCCGATTATCTGTGTATGGACGGCACCATTCCGCGCAATCGCCTGCCTGAGGTGTTGGCGGGGATGAGTACGTTAAGCGATCACTATGGCCTGCGCGTGGCCAACGTCTTCCACGCCGGCGACGGCAATCTGCATCCCTTGATCCTGTACGATGCCAACGCCGGCGAACTGGAAGCGGCGGAGCAGTTCGGCGCCGATATCCTGCGCCTTTGTGTCGAGGTTGGCGGCGTGCTGACCGGCGAGCATGGGGTGGGCGTGGAAAAGCGCGATCTGATGACGGAGGTCTTCACGGAGGAAGATCTGGCGCAACAGCAACGGGTGAAGTGCGCCTTTGACCCCAATGGCCGCCTCAATCCGGGCAAGGTTTTCCCCATTCTGCACCGCTGCGCCGAGCTGGGGCAGATGCATGTGCACAAAGGGCAGCTCCCATTCCCCGAGATCCCACGGTTTTGATGGCACAAATCCTGAAGCCGCAGGATGCCGGCCAGGTGGCCGAGGTGCTGGCCTGGGCGGCGGCCGAGGAAAATACCATGGAGCTGGTGGGTGGCGGCAGCAAGGCGGCCCTGGGCCGGCCCCTTGCCACGGACTATCGCCTTGATCTGTCCGCCCTGAGCGGCGTCAGCCTGTATGAGCCGGAGGAATTGGTGTTGCGCGCCGCCGCATCCACGCCGTTGGGCCAGATCCAGGCCATGTTGGCGCAACAGCGCCAGCAATTGGCTTTTGAGCCGCCGGATTTCGGCGATCTGTATCGAAACATGAACGAGCAGACCATCGGCGGCGTATTGGCGACCAATCTGGCAGGCCCGCGCCGCATCAAGGCGGGCGCGGCGCGCGATCATTTCCTTGGGCTCGAGGGTATTTCGGGCCGGGGAACGGCCTTCAAATCCGGCGGCCGGGTGGTCAAGAACGTCACCGGCTATGATCTGTGTAAGTTGATGGCCGGCAGCTTCGGTACCCTGGCGGTTCTGACGGAGGTCACGGTGAAAGTGCTGCCGGCGCCGGAAAAGATCCGCACCGTGCTGTTGTTCGGGCTGGATGATGCGGCGGCCATTCTGGCCATGAGCCAGGCGGCGGGCAGCCCCCATGAAGTTTCCGGCCTTGCCCACCTGCCCGGCACCATCGCCGCCCGGTCGGCGGTATCCTATGTTGGCGGCCTGTCGCTCATACACATCTGACGGTGCCGACGAATAGAGAGG
>JAKZRK010000051.1:0-3180 GCA_047518225.1 Alphaproteobacteria bacterium
ATTCTTGGTCATTCCCGCGAAGGCGGGAATCCAGAAAACGCCTGAAAACAGCGATAATTATTGCCGCATCTGGATGCCCGCCTACGCGGGCATGACAACAATGGGCCGAATTATGGAGTTTTTCAGCAGCCTGCTAGATCCGCCACCGTGGCCACCGCCGTGATCGCGTCACCGGCCTTCACCGGCGCCGTGAAGCGAATATTCTGCGACAGATAGATTGAGCCCGGTCCCGGTAGTTAGGTGCCAACGACGGTTGAAATCAGGCTGGCCGTCAACATGCCATGGGCGATTGTGCCGCCAAATTGGGTCTGCTCGGCGAACTCGCGGTTCAGATGCAGCGGGTTGAAAACACCGGAAATGCCAGCGAACAAAACGATGTCGGCCTCGGTTACCGTGCGTGAATACAAGCCGACATGCCAACCTCCAGATCTTCTATGAAATAGCCATGTAATTCCTTGAACAAATTGGTCGATTGAATGGCTGTTTGGCTATCCGTCACATTACTGCTCATCGTTGCGGTCTTATGCTGCATGGGTCCCTCGATCGTGCGGCGCGATATAATGACGGCGCGGCGTGGCGACAACCGCTCCCCTCAGCGCGGGCCCGGCGGCAAGATCATCTTCATTATGTTAACCAAATATTCAGCGCCCGCACGCAAACTGGCCCCCGTTGCGCAAAACGGCTGCGGGGCATCCTTACGCCCGTTGGCCACCTGGCAACGAAGGCATTGATTAGTGGAACTAACCAATCTAGTGGGGCAGGAACGATGGCCGTCGATATGAACATGACGATCTTGATCGTCGACGATTATAAAACGATGTTGCGAATTATTCGTAATCTGCTGAAGCAACTTGGCTTCAACAACGTCGACGAAGCGGCGGATGGGGCGGCGGCTCTACAGAAGCTTCGCGGCAAGGATTATCATCTGGTGATTTCCGATTGGAACATGGAACCAATGACCGGTTTCCAGTTGCTGAAGGAAATACGCTCGGACGACAAAATGCAGGAAATGCCGTTCATTATGATAACGGCGGAATCCAAGACCGAGAACGTCATCGCGGCGAAGAAAGCCGGGGTCAACAATTACATCGTGAAACCATTCAATGCGGCGACGCTGAAAACCAAAATGTCGTCCGTAATCGGTGATTTCTGAGCCATACGCGATTTGCCGTGGCGTCCAACCGTTCGATGGAGTTTTGTTGATGAAAGCGGAAGATGTCAGCGTAGGGATCGAACAGCTTGTCGATCACCTGCGCACTAATCAGTCAACTTCCGTAAGCCTTGGCGATATCGCCTCCGTCACGGAAGTCTTGTTGGCGACCATGCGGCGCTATTTCAACTCGATTGATACAACCCTGTATTCCGGGTTTCGCGGCCTGTCTGAATATATTCAACGTGCCCGGAATGAAATCTCGGAACTGCGGCCCAACGATCTGAAGCAGGAAAAAATTCCCCGCGCCGGCTTGGAGTTGGAGGCAATCGTCGCCGCGACAGAAAGCGCCACCGGCACCATCATGGATGCGGCGGAAGAGATCATGTCCGCCGATCCCGGGGCCGAAAACCATGGCGATAGCATCAACGAAGCCTGTATGCGGATCTTCGAGGCCTGCTCGTTTCAGGATATTACCGGGCAGCGCATCACCAAGGTCGTTTCTACCCTGACCTATATCGAGGAGCGGCTGCACGGGCTTCAGGATGCCTGGGGTCCGGATATCGCTGATGCCGAAGATGACGGCACGGTCGACGGCGCGCGGCCCGACGGCAATCTGTTAAACGGCCCGGCCCTTGAGGGCGAAGGAATGCAACAGGATCAGGTTGACGAACTTCTTGCCGGTGATGTGACCGCCGAAGCGGTTGCGGAAGCCCCGGGGGAAACCGGTGACAGCGGGGCGGAAGCCGATCCACGGGCGGATGCCGGCCAGGACGACGTCGATGCCCTGTTTGCCGGCGATGAAACCATCAACCAGGCCGCGCCAAAGCCCGAATCGGTGGCAAATGAGGCCGCGGCGGAGGCAGCAGTGGAGAGAGCAGAAGAATCCGGGACCGCCGACGATGACGAACCGGAACTGGATGACATCGTGCCCATAGCGCCGGATCCAAAAGAAACCGCCAGCCAGGACGATATCAACGCCTTATTCGACTGAGTACCCTACCATCGCAGCCATGGTAGAATTGCCGTTGGCCGTTCGCCTGCCTGTTCGGCAACGCTGTTGACCCTGTCCTGATCCAAGCCCCCATCCGGGCCAAGGGCCAAGGCCTCGGCATGAATGCCGCCGGCAATCCAGATGGCATCGATACCGGCCTGCCGGGCGCCACGAATATCGGTGGCCAGGGCATCGCCAATCATCACGGCACGGGCCCGCGGGATGTCGGGGGTTTCCGCGAACAGGCGGTCGAAGATAGCGGGATAGGGTTTGCCGAAACGCCGCACTGTGCCGCCCAATTCCTCATAAAACGCCGCCACCGCGCCGGCGCACTGGACCATCTGGTCGCCACGCATGACTATCACATCCGGGTTGGCGCAAATCATCGGCAGGCCCTGCGCCACCGCCGCCGTCAAAAATTCGCGGTAATCTTCGGCCCTATCCGCATTGTCATCGAACAGACCGGTACAAATGATCATCTCGGCCGCTTCGATGGCGACTTCACGGCCGCCACAGGCATCCAGGGTTGGCCGGCTGCGTTCCGGGCCCAGATGAAAATAGGCTGGGCGGGCGTCCTCGCCGGAACCCATTGCGCTGGCCGCGATGCTAGCGGCCGTCGCCTCACCCGAGGTCAACAGCCAGTCATACAAGGCCTCGACCACGCCAAGCGTCGCTAAATGCTGGGTCACCGATGCACTGGGCCTAGGCACATTGGACAGCAACACCACCCTGGCGCCCCGCTGACGCAGACGGCGAAGACAATCCGTGGCGCCGGGATAGGCCGCGACCCCGTCATGCACGACACCCCACAAATCGAAGATAAACAGATCGTAGTCGTCGGCCATCTGGGCCAAACCATTGATAATGGAAATGCTCATGGATCTTCCGAATGTGCGCTAGCAGTCTGTCGGGTTTGTGATAACCCAACTCCTGCATAATGACTGCGCGGTTTTTTAGGCGACCAGTCCAGATAGCCGTTTGCAGTTGTGCGCGAGGGCCATGAGGGTCCATTCGTTTTGAACATTTTCGATGCCGC
>JAKZRK010000052.1:0-12170 GCA_047518225.1 Alphaproteobacteria bacterium
CATGAATCGGGAGATCCGTTCCGGTTCAGGAGGCGCTCGACATCGCCGGAGATATCGCCGCCCGACCTAGGCCGAGCTTTACTCGGGGGATTGGGAGCACCCTAGATGTAGTGGGTATGGGTGACAACCGGATAGGCACGATTTGTTCCAGCATTGGGGTTTTCCAAATATCAAAACGGAGATGTTCAAGCTGAATTTGCCCAGTCTACGGCAGTCGACAAGGTCTTGAAATAGTCTGATGCCTTTGGCGTTAAGCCGGAACTGTCTATGGATGTGGATAACGTCTCCCGCGCGGTAGTCTACATGGCCAGCCCGACGCCAACGTGCAGTTCCTAACCGTCATGGCCACCAAAATGCCCTTCGTCGGGCCGGGTTAGCGCTGCCGTTGTCAGGGTAGGCCGTCCGATGGCCCCTCCCATCCATGATTTGGCGCCGGGCTTCCCCTCAACGCGGCGGGCCCACCAGATCGGCGATGGCGGCGGCCCAGTCCTCGGGCTTGAAGCCCATGGAACCGGCCACGGTTTTAAAGCGCACGATGCCACCCCCATCGATCAGATATAAGCGTTCCGGCAGGGCGTTATTCAGGCCGTCCGCCTGATCGGTCATATCGTCCAGCAACATGGGCATGGCCATGTTCAGGCGCAGGACGCAAAGCTCGGCTATCCCGGCCCGCTCGTCGATGCTGTTGGGCGCGTTCAGGACGATGTCGTCGTCCAGGTTATGCTGCACCTGCCAACCGTCGTCCGGGTGCGCCTCCTGGATATAGACGCAATAAAAATCCATCCGGTCCTTGAACTGCTCCGCGATCTCGTTCAGGCGCACGGCCTGAATACGAAACGGTGGTCAGGTGTAGGAACCGAAGATCAGGCCAACCGGCCGGCCCCGGCCGCCTGCGAAATTATCCGACAATCTGACCGTCCCGCCGGTCCGCTTGCCCACGGCCGACAACCGCTCCAGGGTAAAGTCCGGCGCCATCTGGCCCACCTGGGGCGCCCTTTCTTCCCGCGCCAGGCGCTCCGCCCGCATGGCGGTATATTGTTCCGGTGTCAGCAGCATTCGCGCAAAATTTTCAGGTGGAATGTCGCGCCAATCCGCCGGGTAACTAATCTCTGCCATGCTCCGCTCCTAATAATCATCAATGATATTAGGCCGAAATACCGCAAAGAGGCCATGCCGCAGCGAACACAAAAATCGCCGGCGTACTGCCGGCGATCGTTGCGCTTGGCCGTCGTGTCTGTGGCGATCGGGGCGAGCCGCACCTGCCCTCAACGCAGGTGCGGCTGGGCGCCCCTAACCGCCAAACAGTGCGATCATCCGGGAGGGAGCCGCGTTAGCAACGCTAAGGCTGATCACGCCCAGGGATTCCTTGATTTGATAGGACTGCAATGCAGCACTTTCCGCCGCCAGGTCAGCGTCGACCAGATTGCCGATGCCGGCGCGCAAGGTGTCGTTTTGTATGCCGAGCAGTTCGTCGTGGGTTTCGATGCGCTTGGCGGAACTGCCCAGGTTGGCCAGTTTCGCGGAGGCATCGGTGATCGCCGCGTCGAGGCCGCTCAACGCGCTGGTGGCGTTGCCGAAGGTATCCAACGAAAACCCGTTAATGCCAAGACCGCTGGTGGACAAATCCTGCGAGGCAACGGTGATGCGTCCGCCGTCGTCGTCGCTTAGGATGTTCTGATCGACCGCGCCCGCGGCGATCAGGTTGGTGCCCGCGAAGTCAGCGCTGTCGTTGATGGTGGTTATCTGATCACGCAGCGCGTTGAAGGCTGAATTCAGGGCATCGCGCGAATTCTGATCCAGCCCTTCCTGACTGGCCTGAACCGCCAGGCTTTTCATCTCGATCAGCAGGTCGGAGGTCGACTCGCCCGCGGCCAGGGCGACATCGAGAGTGGCGCTGGCCCGGCTGAGGCCCTCGCGCACCGCCCCGGTGCCTTCAAAGGTTGAGAGCAACTGTTGGGCAATGGCCAAGGTGGCGGCATCGTCCTTGGGCGAGTTGATCTTCTTGCCGGTGGAAATGTGGGTTTGGATCTTTTCCAGGTGGTCGCGGGTGCTTGACAATTGTCGCAACGCGGTCGCGGCACCGTTGTTGGTGTTGATGGAGTTTACCATCGTTTGGTCTTCCTTTTCGACGGCCCCGCTATCCATTACCCATTCTGGGCTGTTGGACCGGAAGCTTTGCGCCCCGCCGTTGCCGACGGTTTGCCATTTCGTGGATCACCCCCCGCATAGAGCGAGGCAGAGGTGACCATAGCCGCGAGACATTAATGACAGGTTAACAAAACAACGTTTGGATCAGCGGCTTGCAAACAGCTCGGAATGGCTGCCCAGCCTTGCCAGCCGCAATTCGTAATCGGTTGCCTTGTAGATGAGCAACCAATCGGGCGCGATATGGCACTCTCTATGGTCTTTCCAGGTCCCGATCAGGCCATGATCCCGGTACTTTTCATCGATGGCGCGGCCTTCTCGCAAGTCCTCCACGACTCTTTGCAGCGCATCGACATCCCGTCCCTGCCTGCTGGCCCTTTTCAGATCCTTCTTGAACTGTTTCGTCGATTTCAGGACGAGCATCTATACGTCCAGTTCCTTCCGAAGGTCGCCGAAGCTGTCATGGGAGGTAAGGTTTTCGCCGGTTCGGGTTTCACCCATGGCGGCGGCGGATTCCGCATTTGGCTGGGCCGCGGTGGGACGGAAGGGTAAGCCACCAACATTCACGCTTTGCTGCAGGAACATCCGGATGGCATCCGAAGTTTTCAGGCCCATGGCCCGAAAAACCTTTTCTGCGTCAGTTTTCAGTTCCTTGGACACCCGCGATTGCACGGTGTGGTTCATGGTACAGGTCCTTAATATTTCCGCATCGGACAGTAATTTTGTAAAAAAGAGTGCAAATGTCAATAAAATGTCTGCGAAACGCCGCAATTTGCAATTTTCATCATGAACCGTTCCGCCACCGCGAATTTCGGGCGTGATGCCGTGTTCATCCGCCGATTAGCCAAAATTTACCATAAGCGCCCTCAGAAGGTTCGATTGTTTTTTGAGCGGAAACACTATGATTAGGGGCTTTGTTCCGTTTTGCGCCTGTGGTTACACTGGACCGCAAAAAATACGGAGGGGCAGAACGATATGGCGGCACCGAATGTGACGGTTGCGGATCATCCGTTGATCCAGCACAAGTTGACCTTGCTGCGGCGGAAGGAAACATCGACGGCGGAATTCCGCCAATTGTTGCGCGAGACCGCCCTGTTGCTGGCGTTCGAGGCGACCCGCGATCTGGCCTTGAAGCAAGTGGAGATCGAAACCCCGCTGGAGGTCATGGACGCCCCCGCCCTGGACGGCAAGAAACTATGCCTGGTCTCGATCCTGCGCGCCGGCAACGGCCTGTTGGAGGGGATGCTGGATCTGATCCCCGCCGCCCGGGTCGGCCATATTGGCATGTACCGGGACCACGAAACCCTGGAGGCGGTGGAATATTATCTGAAGCTGCCCCATTCCATTGGCGAGCGCCAGGTGATCGTGGTGGATCCCATGCTGGCCACGGGCAATTCCGCCGCCGCCGCCGTCACCCGCCTGAAGGAGGCCGGCGCCAGGCGGATCAAGTTCGTCGCCCTGGTTGCGGCACCCGAGGGCATCGAGGCCTTTGCCACCACCCATCCGGACGTGCCCATATTAACCGCCGCCATCGACCGGCAATTGAGCGGGATCGGCTATATCCTGCCCGGCCTGGGTGACGCCGGCGACCGCCTGTACGGCACCAAGTAATAATCAGAGAAGTTGAAACGCCCCTGGCACCGGCCAGCGCGGACGAGCGGCGCAGCCAGAACCCGGTCGCCCCGGAATTGCTCTAGATTTTCTGGCGCATGGCGGCGTCGCCTTCGATCATGGCCTGTCGCAATATGCTTACCATCAGGGCCGATCCTCGACTATCATGGATTTCCGCGATTATTCCGTGATCCGGGTCGACGTGCGGTTCGAGGCGTTGAGCCGGGCCTTCGAGGACCGCTTCGGCGTAACGCCGCGAAGCTAGAATATTGTAAAGGATCTGAACGTGAGGGATACCTACAAAGACATCGGCTTTGGCGCCCGCGACATTGGTTTTGGCGAGCGCCCGGCCATCGCCGTGGTCGATTTTCAAACAGGTTTCACGGATGCGCAATACACTCTTGGCGGCCGGCCCCTGGTCGAACGCGCGGTGCAGAACACGGCCCGCATGCTGGACGCCGCCCGGGCCGCCAAGGTACCCGTGGCAAGCTGTTATACCGCCTACACATCCCAGCGCGACGCGCCCTATTGGAAAATCCCCACCGTGCTGGAGGAGTTTCACCATGGCCATCCCTGCACCGCCTTGGAACCGCGGATCTATGACCCGGATTATGACGTGGTCTATTGCAAGACGGGGCCGTCGATCTTTTTCCAAACGGCAATTACCCAGTATTTCATCAAGGAGCGGGTGGATACGGTGATCATCGCGGGTTGCAATACTTCCGGCTGTATCCGCGCCTCGGTCATCGATGCCTTTTCCTATGGCTTCCGCGTCGCGGTGCCGGAAGATTGCGTCGGCGATGTGGAAGAGGGGCCGCACCAGGCTAATTTAATGGACGTAGGCCGCCGCTACGCCGATGTTGTCAGCCTGGATGATGTATTGGATTATCTGGAGACGGTGCGCGGGCGCAATGCATCGTAACGATCAATAATCATCGCGGTGGCGCGGCATATGGGGCACGGGGCGTTTCGTGGATAGTCGTTCGGCAATATTTTTACAGGTGATGGCCGCCATCGCCGTGCTTGGGGTGCTGGCATTCCTGGTCTTTCTGCTTGGCCGCGCGCTGTCCCGCTCCAAGGGTGCTGTTTCCCCAGGCGCCCCGAACCGTTGGTATCAATATCTATTGGCCGCCCTTTTGTTGTTGGTGGTGGTGATCCTGGGGGTCTGGCAGTTTTCCACACAGGGTTTGTTGGGTCAGGCGGTGGACTGGCGGGCGGATAGCCGGGGCATCGCTTTCTTCGTCATAATGCTGGTGGTCGGCGGCCTGGGTTTGATGGGTTTTTTGGCCTACCTGATCACCCAGGCTTCCCGTGAACCCCCCGCCGCGCGGGCGGCCCCGACAGGCGCCGCGCCCGCATCGGGCGGCGAGGCGGCCCCGGCGCCGGAAGCCATGACCCAGCCGACTTCGGCGGGATTGCGCATGCTGGGTCTATTGGCCCTGTTTATTGCCTTTTTGCTGCTGAACTGGGTCTATTTGCCCCAGGGGGAACAATTTCTGGTGGTCTTGCGGTTGATCTATCCGGCCAGTCTGGCGGTCGCCCTGGTGTTGTTGTTCGACAAGGCGGCGCGGGGCTGGAACGTCAAGGGCGGAGCGGAAAACCTGCGTGAATGGCTGCTGTGCGATGGCATAACCTTTCTGCTGATCCTGGGTTTTCTGAATTTGCAGTACCACGGGGAGGGCGGAAAATACGCCGCTATGTTCTGGGATGTGCTGTACGTAGCGTTGTTTTTCCTGATTTTCTGGTTGCTGGACCGCACCCGCACCCGCCTTCGTTTCCTGTTTGCCCATGCCTATCTGATTGCCTTGCCCATTCTGCTGCTGATCTGGCGCGTGGTGCAGGGCGTGGCCGCGCCGGCGGATTTGTCCTGGTGGAGCAGCATTTGGCCGTTTTTCTTTCTGGCCGTTATCGCCTTCGTGCTGGAAATTATCGTCTTGCTCATTCAGGGCGATGAGGGCAAACATGGCCTGGGCGCGGCCAAGGACGCCGTCTTTGTCGCCGTCTATGGCATTCTGTTGATCATCACGGTACCGGAGGCGGCGACATGAGCACCGACAACCTGGCCTTGATGGATATCGCCACTCTGGCGCCGTTGATCGCGGGCGGCGAGGTCTCCCCCGTCGAAGTGATGCAAAGCCAGTTGGCCCGGATCGAGGCGCTGAACCCAGACTTAAACGCCTACATCTCCCTGTACCCCGATGCCGCCCTGGCGGCGGCCAGAGAGGCGGAGGCGGAGGTGGCGGCGGGCCGCTATCGCGGTCCCCTGCATGGCATACCCATGGCGGTGAAGGATCTGTTTCAGGTCGCGGGCATGGAACGCACCTGTGGTTCCAAGATCCTTGCCGAGGGCGTGGCCAACAGCGATGCCACTTCCGTGGCCCGCCTGCGCGAGGCGGGCGCCATTATGCTGGGTCTGCTGAATTTGCACGAATTCGCCTTTGGCCCCACGGGTATCAATCCCCATGTGGGCACCGCGCGGAACCCGTGGAACGGCTCACGGGTCTGTGGCGGCTCTTCCTCCGGCTCGGGCTGCGCCACCGCCGCCCACCTGGCCATGGCCACCCTGGGCAGCGACACGGGCGGTTCGATCCGCATTCCCGCCGCCCTTTGCGGCGTGGTCGGCCTGAAACAAACCTATGGCCTGGCCTCCCGCGCGGGCATCTATCCCCTGTGCGAAAGCCTGGATCACGGCGGCCCCCTGGCCCGCACGGTGCGTGATGCGGCCCTGGTGCTGGATGCCATCGCCGGCGTGGACGAGGCCGATCCCAGCACCGCCGGCGCCAGGGTCGCCGACTATACCGCCCTGTTGGGCCGGCCCCTGGACGGTCTGCGCGTGGGCGTGCCGCGGGATTTCTATTTTGACCGTCTGCACCCTGAGATAGAGGCGGCGGTGCGGGCCGCCCTGGTGGCGCTGGAGGGCTTGGGCGCCGTGGTCGAGGAAGTCGTGCTGCCCTTTAACCAAGAGGCGGTGGAGGGCTGGAACGTCATGGCCATGGCCGAGGCTCTTACGGTGCATGGGGCGCATTTGCAGAACCATGCGGACGATCTGTCGCCGGACGTGAACGAACGCCTTCGCCTGGGCGAGGGCCTCACGGCCACGGATTACATCTTGGCGCGGCAGGCTCAGTCCAGGGTGCGACAGGAAATGGCCGGCGTGCTGGCACGGACGCCCATTCTGGCCATGCCGACGGCGGTGATACCGTCGGTCCCCGCGGACACGGGCGAAATAATGGTCGGCGGTAAACCGGTTTTCGGCTGGAAGGTCCTGGGGCGGTTGACCCGGCTGGCCTGTCTCACCGGGCAACCGGCGATTTCCATTCCCTGTGGCTTTACCCGGGATGGCCTGCCTATCGGCCTGCAGCTTTTGGGCCCCTGGTTCGAGGAGCCGCTGCTGTTGCAAGTAGCGGATGCCTACGAGCAGGCCACGGAATGGCATCGACGCCGGCCGCCTGATGGAAAGCGCCATGCCGGAAAGTAAATCCCATTGACGACGCCCCATTTAGGTCGGCGTGTCTTGCGGATTTGCGTCTGTAGCACAAATGTGCTACGTTAAGGCTCGCAAGGGATAAATATTACAATGACAAAGACGACAACCGTTCGAGCCCGCGTTGAGCCCGAACTAAAGGATAAAGTGGAAGACGTATTCTCGCAGCTTGGATTAACAACCAGCGATGCCATTACGCTTTTTCTGAACCAGGTGGTCCTTGTAGGCGGGCTGCCCTTTCCAGTACGTGTCCCCAACAAGGAGACACGGAAGGCGCTTGCCGAGGCGGATAGCGGCCAGAATCGGAAAACATATGCCACGGTCGACGAGATGAATAAGGCGTGCCTATCCGGTTGTCACCCATACCCACTACATCTAGGGTGCTCCCAATCCCCCGAGTAAAGCTCGGCCTAGGTCGGGCGGCGATATCTCCGGCGATGTCGAGCGCCTCCTGAACCGGAACGGATCTCCCGATTCATGGCAATAAGGGCAGACGAACCCATTGCCCCATCAGGCTTTCTCCAGATATACGGCGCAAGCCGCGTTGACGGGGAAAAGCCGCTGTAACTCAAGAAGTGATGCTGGAAATGGCGAATCATCCCGTTTCAAAACATCAATTTCCACTCTGACACCCTTGCCTGCCGTATGACGGCACACCCTACATATAGTTGGTGTGGGTTACAACCGGATAGGCACGATTGCGCCTTGGGGAATTAGTGGCAATGTCGAAAACAGTACTGATCGTCGAAGACAACGAGCTTAACATGAAGCTCTTTCATGACCTTTTGGATGCTCACGGGTATGACACCTTGCAGACGAGGGACGGCATGGAGGCGTTGGCCATCGCGCGTGAAAAGCGCCCGGATTTGATCCTGATGGACATCCAGTTGCCGGAAGTTTCCGGCCTGGAGGTGACCAAATGGATCAAGGAAGACGATGATTTGAAATCCATTCCCGTCATCGCCGTCACCGCCTTTGCCATGAAGGGCGATGAGGAAAAAATCCGTGTCGGTGGCTGCGAAGCCTATATCGCCAAGCCTATTTCGGTGCAGCTGTTTCTAGACACTGTCAAAAAATTCATCGAGTAAGGTTGAAAAATGACAGCACGTATCCTCGTCGTCGATGACGTTTTACCAAACGTCAAATTGCTGGAAGCAAAACTTTCGAGAGAATATTACGATGTACTAACGGCCATGAACGGCCCCGACGCCTTGGAAATGATAGAGAGTGAAATACCCGATATCGTCCTCCTCGACGTGATGATGCCCGGCATGGACGGCTTCGAGGTGTGCGAGCAGATCAAGGCCAACGCCGATCTCAGGCATATTCCCGTGATCATGGTCACGGCGCTTTCCGATACCTCCGACCGGGTGCGCGGGTTGGAAGCCGGCGCCGACGACTTCTTGACCAAACCGGTGAATGACATCGCCCTGTTCGCGCGGGTCCGTTCATTGATCCGCCTAAAAGTCATGATGGACGAATTGCGCCTGCGGGAATCCACATCGAGCAATTTCGGCGTGGCGGACACGGATTCCTTGGAGATTGATATAAGCGGCGGCCGGATACTGGTGGTCGAAGACCGGGAAATCTACGCCCGCAATATCAATCAAGCCTTGGAAGGCGAACATACGGTAACCATGACAACCGATGGCGAAGCTGCCGTGGCGGCGGCGCAGGCCGATGAGGTCGATTTGATGATCGTCTCGTTATCACTACAGGATACCGACGGCCTGCGGCTGTGTTCGCATCTCCGCTCCATGGAAGAAAGCCGGCAGACCCCCATTCTTATCCTGATCGATGATACCCCCGATCATATGGAGCGGTTGGTCAAGGGCCTGGACCTGGGGGTCAATGACTATCTGATCCGCCCCGTGGATCCGAACGAATTGATGGCCCGGTGTCAGACCCAGTTGCGGCGCAAGAAATATGAAGATCAACTGCGCGACAATTATCACGCCAGCTTGACCCTGGCCGTCACGGACCCGCTGACCGGCCTGTATAATCGCCGCTATCTGGAATCCCATCTCGAAAGCCTGATGCTACGGGCGGCACAGGATGACAAACCGATTGGCCTGTTGGCCCTGGATATCGATCATTTCAAAGCCGTTAACGACACCCATGGTCATGCCGCCGGAGACGAAGTTTTGAAGGAATTCGTAGCGCGAATTAAACGCAGTGTCCGCGGCATCGATATGCCGGCCCGCATCGGCGGCGAGGAATTTGTAGTGATCATGCCCGATAGCGACCGCGAGACCTGCATGGCCGTGGCGGAACGCCTGCGAGAAGCCGTGGCGGACAGCGCCTTTGCGGTGCCTGGCCTTGAGCAGCCAATTCCGGTCACGGTCAGCGTCGGCGTCACCTTATCCCAGGGCGCCTCGGACAATCCGGCCGCCGCCATGAAGCGCGGTGATGAAGCGCTCTATGTTGCCAAGAACTCCGGTCGCAACATGGTCGTTAGCTCCGAACAGGATAGTCCGATGGCAACGGCGCAAGGCGCCTGATTTCGCACACACAAAGCCGGTCGACGCCGGTGCCGGTAGCGATACCGCACAATTTCGGATTTTTTTAAAGCCCCGGCTGCACGACCCGGGGGCGCAAGATCAAGAGCCTATTTGATCTTGCCTTCCTTGAATTCCACATGCTTGCGGATCACCGGATCGTATTTCTTGGCGACCATTTTTTCCGTCTGGGTACGCGGATTTTTCTTGGTTACGTAGTAGTAACCCGTGTCGGCGCTGCTCACCAGCTTGATCTTAACCGTTGACGGTTTCGCCATCACCAGAACTCCAATTTCCAAGGCGCAACCGCGCCAGTTCCTGCAGGCGGAACATAATGTTCCCGGCGGTCCTGTCAAGCCCAGAGCACGTTTCGATCAGGCTTCGTAGCGGATCACCGGCCGGCCATTGCGATAACTGAACAATGGCACCCCGGGCGGCCGCCAACCGCTCCGGCGGCGCTGGACTTCCCGCAGCACGAATTCGGTCACATCGACCAGGGGCAGGGCCAGGGCATCGGCCAGGGAAAACCATTGCAGCGCCTGCAATTCGTCGCTGTCGCGGACCCGGCCGCTGGTATGTTCGGCATCGACGGCAAAAAACCGGGCGTGAAACCGCATGGAATTGTCGGGCGGCGTAATCGCGCGCGCCACATAGTCGAGGGCGGCGAGATTCGGCGATACGCCATTGTCCCGCCGCTCGCCAATCACCAGGCCGGTTTCTTCAAAGGTTTCCCGCACCGCCGCCACGGCCAGGGCGCGCGACATCCGGGGCGACCATTTGTTGTGCAATTTGCGCGCCACCGGCTTCGACAACTCCGCCGCCACAAATGCCCGGCGGTCCGAGGCATCGACCCGGCCGCCGGGAAAAACAAAAATGTTCGGCATGAAGCGGTGACGCGAGGCACGCCGGCCCAAAAGCGCCTCCGTCACGTCCCCACGCCGGCGCAGGATCACCAGCGAGGCGGCATCACGGGGCCGCACTGGATTTTCCGGCCGGACATAAGGCCGCTGCTTGTCAGGCCGCTGACGCCCACTCATTCGTATTCCAATCGGCGCTGGCCATGACGCATGATGCGCACGGGCACCCGGCGCAGCCGGCGCACCCGGCCCGCTTCATCCACCAGACCGGGCAATGCCTCCAGCACGATCTGCTGGATCGGCGCGGTCGGCAGCTCGATCGCCTTGAGGATCGGAATCCAAGCCAGGTTCAGCAATTCGCCGTCGCCTTGCAGCCTGCCATGCAGATCTGTTCCATCGGCCAGGAAAAAACGGGCGTTGAAGCGGATGGGCCGAATCGGCGGCGTCACCGCGCGGTAGACATATTCCAGGGTATCCAGGGCCGGGGCAAAGCCGGCCCGATAAAACCGCGCCCAGGACGGCGAGGCCCTCTCGGGCGGCTTTTCCAGGGGCTGGCCCAAAATCAAGCCCGTCTCCTCGAACGTCTCGCGCACCGCCGCCATGGCCAGGGCCCGGGCACGATGGGCGGACGCCGCATTGGCCAGACGCCGGTTGACGTGGGCGCGCAACTCTGACGCCGCCATGGCGTAGCCGTCCGCGCGGTCGACCCGCCCGCCGGGGAAAACCCATTGATCGGGCATGAATTTATGCTTGCCGTGGCGCAACCCCATCAGGACGGTGGTTTTGCCCCGGACCTGGCGCAATAGCACCAACGTGGCGGCGTCGCGCGGCCGAACAGCGCGTTTGGCGGTTGTTTCAATTTTGGACATATCACTCAAAAGGAAGGACGACGGGGCGGACATTTGGAACCGGCAAAATCGCATGGCGATGCCCCCGCTGTCCAGTCCGGAGCGCGATTGGCCGCGCGCGGCCGCCGCCCAAACACCGAAAGCGTGCCTGGTTTCTTTTAAGTCGTGCTATTGAACCAATCGATTAAGCGGCGTTCGCAATTCCAATTAAGTGAAAATCGCGCTAATAGCGGGCCATTCCCGGTTCAATAATCTGGGCCCAGGCATCGATGCCACCGGCCAGATTGAAGACATTTGTAAAGCCGTTGCCACGGAGAAAATCCGCCACCATTCCGCTACGGGTGCCATGGTGACAAAGAACAACCAACGGATGCTCCCGCGGCAAATCCGCAACATGCCGCGGTATCTGCTGCATGGGAACAAACCGGCTATCGGCAATGGCGCAGACCGCTATTTCATTGGGTTCGCGCACATCGAGCAATGTGTGCGCCACCCCATCGGCGCGCAGGCCGGCCAAGGCGTGAACGTCAATATCCGGTCCCCAATCCTGCGTACCGCTTTTCACCATGAATATCCCAAATCCCCTGCCTGTCGATAACAAACTGAATTGACCGCTTTATGTACCATATAGTTTGACCGCTTCGGTTTTGGTTGTTGGCTCTGTGGGGAAGTGGTCAGGTCGGCGTAGCCGGGCTGTCCCCTTATCCACAGAGCGTCCTTTTGCCGC
>JAKZRK010000053.1:0-5039 GCA_047518225.1 Alphaproteobacteria bacterium
ATTTCCACTCTGACACCCTTGCCTGCCGTATGACGGCACACCCTACATATAGTGGGTGTGGGTTACAACCGGATAGGCACGGATTGTTCTTCCCCGTAGATCCCGGCGCCGACGCCTCCATCGGCGGCATGACGGGGACCAGGGCCTCCGGCACCAACGCGGTGCGCTACGGCACCATGCGGGAAAACGTTATGTCCCTGACCGTGGTGCTGCCCAATGGCGAGATCATCCGCACGGCGCGCCGCGCGCGAAAATCCTCCGCCGGCTATGACCTGACGCGGCTGTTCGTCGGTTCCGAAGGTACCTTGGGCATCATCACCGAAATCACCCTGCGCCTGTATGGCATACCGGAGAATATTTCCGCCGCCGTGGTGCCGTTCGAGACCCTGGAAGGCGCCATCGATACAACCATTTGCACCATTCAGTCCGGCATCCCCATCGCCCGGATCGAATTGCTGGACGATGTGCAGATGGACGCCGTCAACAGATTTTCCAATCTGGACTATCCGGTGAAACCGACCCTGTTTCTGGAGTTCCACGGCACGGACGCCGGCGTGGCCGAACAAATCGCCATGGTGCAAGCCCTTGGCGCTGATTTCGGGGCCGGCGAGTTCCAGTGGTCCGATCAGTTGGAGGACCGCAACCGCCTGTGGCAGGCCCGCCACGACGTGGCCTATGCCTGCAAGGCCCTGCGGCCGGGCTGTGAGATTTGGGCCACGGACGTCTGCGTTCCACTCTCCCGCCTGGCGGAATGTATCGCCGAAACCAGGCAGGACCTTGAAGGCGCTTCCATCCCCGCGCCCCTGTGCGGTCATGTGGGCGACGGCAATTTCCATCTGGCGTTTGTTTTGGACCCCAACGAACCGGCGGAAATGCGCGAGGCGGAGGATCTGAACGAGCGCCTGGTCAACCGGGCCCTGGCCATGGACGGCACCTGCACGGGCGAACACGGCGTTGGCCTGGGCAAGCAGAAGTATATGCGGGCCGAACATGGCGATGCCATCGAGGTCATGCGTGCCATCAAGGCGGCCATCGATCCCGGTAACATCATGAATCCGGGCAAGATGCTGCCCGAACAAAATTAGGCGGCGCGACGGGATGGACAAAAAAACTCAAGGCCCTGCGGGAGAAGTACGCCAACGCCAGCGGCCGGGATGTCTTCAATCCTAAATTTCAGGCCGTCGCCGCGAAATTGTTCAAGGATGACGGCAGCCGGTCCCTGCCCTACGGTGGCATGCCGACGCTGCTGGGGTTGAAGCATCAGGAAGATTTCTCCGGTCTCGATATCGCCGTGGTCGGCGTGCCCATGGACCTTGGCGTCACCAACAGGACCGGCGCCCGTTTCGGTCCCCGCGCGATCCGCGGGATAGAGCGTATCGGTCCCTACAATCACGCCTTGGAAATCGTCCCCGACGCCGTTTGCAAAATGGCGGACATTGGCGATGTTCCCTTCCGCAGCCGCTTCAACCTCGAACATTGCATCGAGGATATCGAGGCGCATTTCCGCCGCATCACCGAAAGCAATGTCCTGCCCCTGGCGATCGGCGGCGATCATTCGATCTCTTACCCCATTCTCAAGGCTGTTGCCGCCAGGCACGGCCCCGTGGCCATTGTCCATATCGATGCCCATTGCGATACCTCCGGCGAATATGACGGCTCCAAGTTTCATCACGGCGGACCGTTCCGCCTGGCCGTTCTTGATGGGGTGATCGATCCGGAACGGACCATACAGATCGGCATTCGCGGCTCGTCGGAATTCATTTGGGAGTTCTCGTACGAAGCCGGCATGACCGTCATCCATGCCGAGGAATTCGCCCGGATGGGCGTCGAGGCCGTAATCGAAAAGGCCCGTGCGGTGGTCGGCGATGGGCCGGTATATGTCACCTTCGACGTGGATGGCCTGGATCCGGCGTTCGCGCCCGGTACCGGCACGCCGGAGGTTGGTGGCCTGACGCCCCGGGAGGCCCAGGCCATACTGCGCGGCCTGGCCGGCCTGAATGTGGTCGGCGGCGATATGGTCGAAGTGGCGCCGCAATACGATGCCACCACCAATACGGTGCATGTGGGTGCGCAAATGGCCTTTGAGATCCTCTGCCTTATGGCGCTGCGGTTCGAGGACGGCACCGCGCAAGGTTCATGATCATGGAAAAGGGAAGCCTCGGCCCTTTGGGACCGGTCAGCCGGCTGACCCTGGGAGGCGGCGGGCTGGGGCAATTATGGGGCCGGACGGATCGGCGGGAATGCGTCGCCACCCTGCGGGAGGCGGTGGATGTAGGGATCGATCTGATCGATCTGGCCTTTCGCTATGGCGAGGGCGAGGCGGAGGAGGTGTTCGGCGAAGCGTTCGAGGGCCAGCCGCCGGACGGGGTCCGGGTGACATCGAAGTGCCTGCTGGGCAATACTCCGGCGCCAGAGATCGAGGCCCGGTTACGCCAATCGATCCACGACAGCTTGGCGCGGCTGCGTCTGGCACGGCTGGATTTGTTCTTTCTGCATTCCAACGTGGTGCCGGATGATCACCCCATGCGCCAGCACCCGGACGCCGCCGCCCGGATGACCGCGCAAAGCGATTTTGTTGCGGTCGTTCGGCCTAGCCTTGAACGCTTCGTGGGGGAAGGCCTGATCGGCGCCTGGGGTTTGACCGGCATCGGCCATCCCGATGCCATCATCGATCTGCTGGGCGATCGGACTGCGCCGGCGGTGGTGCAATGCATCGCCAATCCGTTGGACTCTCCAGGTAGTTTGAAATTTTATGATGATCCGGCCCGGCCGCGTGAAATTATCGCGGCGGCGCAAGCGAACCAGGTTGGCGTGATGGGCATCCGCGTGGTCCAGGCCGGCGCCCTGACCGATGCCATCGACCGCGATTTGCCCCCCGATCACCCGGAGGTACGCGACTATGACAGGTCGGCTGCTTATCGCGCCCTGGCGGCCGAACTCGGCACCTCGGCGGCGGGCCCTGGGCCATCGTTATGCTTTGGGCATGGCCGGCGTGGATACGGTGGTGCTGGGGGTGAAAAACCGCGCCGAACTGGCCGAATGCGTGGCGGCCGAGAAGGCCGGCCCCCTATCGGCGGAAATCATGGCTCGGGTGGAGGGCTGTTTTCGGTAACGATATCGCGACATTTTGTCATTTGAAGCGATAATGCGGTTGACCCAGAGGCAACGGGAAGACGAGAATGTATCATTGAGCGATCGAGTCCACGGCTTTGTGATCGTCCGAGTAAAAAAGAATATCAAAATCGGCAATTAAGAAACAGGAGAGGGCTTCATGCTAAGAAAATTGGCGCTGGCTGTCGTGACAGCCGCTATGACCGCAACCTTTGCCGCCCCCGCGTCGGCATTGGATGTCAAACTGGAGGAAGTTGCGTCCGGTCTGCAACACCCATTGTTGCTGACCTCACCCCCCGGCGATGACCGCCGCTTTATTATTGAGCAGATCGGCAGCATCAAGGTTTTGCAGCCGGATGGAAAAATGTCGCTATTCCTAGACATCAAAGAGAAAATTCTTCCCCTTGTTCCCGAGTTCGACGAGCGCGGCTTGCTAGGCCTCGCCTTTCATCCGGACTTCAAGAACAACGGCTTGTTCTATATTTCCTATACCGTGGCGCTGCTGGGCACGCCGAATTTGGGCAATCTGCTGTTTTTCGACCACAAGAACGTGATTGCGGAGCGCCGCGTGTCCAAGGCGGACCCGAACAAGCCGATGCCGGCTATAGCCGCGTCATATCCACCATCGACTGGCCACAGTTCAACCACAACGGCCATTGGATCGGATTTGGCCCGGACGGCATGCTTTATGCCTCCATGGGCGACGGCGGCTATGCCAACGATTATGGCCTCGGCCACAATCCGGTTTCAGGCAATGGGCAGGACCTCGCCTCCAAAAACGGCAAAATCCTGCGTATCGATGTCAACAGCGCCGAAGGTTACGCCATTCCCAAGGACAACCCATTTGTCGGCAACGACGATGCGCTGGATGAAATCTGGGCCTATGGTTTCCGCAACCCGTGGCGTTGTTCATTTGATATGGGCGGTAACGATGATCTGATTTGCGCTGATGTGGGTCAGAACAGCTACGAGGAAGTCGATGTCGTTAAAAAGGGCGGCAACTATGGCTGGCGCGTCAAGGAAGGCACCCATTGCTTCAACTATCAGGCGCCCAACGACGAACCGGCCTCGTGCGCCGACACGGGCATGATCGATCCCGTGATCGAATACAACAACTGCTCGGCCAATCCCGAAGGCTGTAAAGGTATTTCGATCACTGGCGGCTACGTCTATCGTGGCGCCAACAAGGCCTGGGACGGGATGTATTTCTTCGGTGACTGGTCGAAGAACTTCGTCTTCAAGGACGGCCAGCTTTTTGCCGCGAAAATGACCGGCATGAAATGGAGCATGGAAAAAGTCAACGTCACCAATATGCCTGGCTGGAACTCCTATGTTCTGTCCTTTGGTCAGGATAGCAATGGCGAAATCTATGTCATGGCAACCGATCTGACCGGCCCTGTTCCGGGCGGTCCGGCCGGTGGCCTCGATAAAGTCTATAAGATCGTTCCCTGATCAATTATCGGGTGTAATTTGACGGTCCCAGCCCTTTTCCCAGTGATGGGGAAAGGGCTGGCCTTTCTATTATCACAGGGGGACGGCGTTGGTGCGGTTTGTCATGACGGGAATGCTGATGGTTATGTTGGCCGGATCGGCATTCGCTTTTTCGGGCGGTCCCGTTGCCGCGGCCGAGGTCGTACTAACCAATGACTTCTTGAACGACCCGGACAACATTGCCGTTGGCAAGAAACTGTTCGTAAAACAATGCGCGCGCTGCCACGGCAACAGGGCCTATCCAGGCAAGGCGCCGAAGCTGAAAGAGTCGGTCGTGAAGTATTCTCAACGTATTTATTGGATGTGATATTTGTAGATTGAGGCGCTGGTTTATTTGCAAGAAACTGGCGCGTATGGCGTGAAAACCTTGCAAATTGCGTTTCGCTTTCAGGCGTGATTCACTGGTCCCGGTTGGGATTGGAGGACGCCATGAAGCC
>JAKZRK010000054.1:0-11180 GCA_047518225.1 Alphaproteobacteria bacterium
TCGGCCGATCCGATCGCATAGCCACCACCTTCTATTGCGACCATCAGAACCTTCAGGGGTCCCTGCGCCATGGCAACGGCCGGAAGGAAGGCAGCGAAAATCACTGCGACAAAATTGGATGTCACAGCACGCATGGGTATCCGGCATCAACAAGTGGCCCCTTTTTACTCCGGCGCCATGGCCCGAATTTACTCCGGTGTTGACAGCTTTAGTTGGCAATGATGTTATGCTCCGGACCGAAGGGGAACTTGGTGATATTTTCCGCACTCTGTTCGCCAATAATCAGGATGTCGTGTTCCCGATAGCCGCTGGCGCCGGGGTTGCCTTCCGGGATCATGATCATCGGTTCCATGGAGACGACCATACCAGGCAGAAGCACGGTCTCGACGTCCTCGCGCAATTCCACGCCCGCTTCCCGGCCGTAGTAATGGCAAAGCACGCCAAAAGAATGGCCGTAACCAAAGGAACGATACTTAAGCAGGCCGTGGCGACGATAGAGATCGTTCAATTCCGCGGCGACATCACTGCATTTCGCGCCTGGTATTATCAACTCCAGCCCCCTGCGGTGAACCGCACAGTTTATTTCCCATAGCGCGAGATGTTCATCACTTGCATATTGGCAAAATAACGTGCGTTCGAGCGCCGTGTAGTAACCGAAAATCATCGGAAAACAATTCAAACTCAGAATATCACCGGGCCGGACGATCCGATTGGTCACGGGATTATGGGCGCCATCGGTGTTCACGCCCGATTGAAACCACGTCCAGCTATCCATCAATTCGACGAAGGGGAAACTGCGGGCGATCTCGCGGACCATTGCGGTGGTAGCAGCCAGTGCCGTTTCGTGTTCCGGCACACCCGCCGCGACGGCCTCGACACAGGCCTGGCCGCCAAGGTCACAAATTCGCGCACCCATTCGAATAAGCGCCTGTTCTTCCTCTGATTTACAGGTTCGCTGCCACATCACCGGCTGGGCGACGTCGACGAATTCGACGCCTGGAAATGCATCGCCAAGCTGGCGGTAAAAATCAAGACTAACTTGATCGAACTCGAGGCCTAGGCGTTTCACCTTTGGCAGCAATTGCCGCAGAGCGCGAAAAAAGTTGTCCCTGCGCCAATCGGTATAGGTGATGTTGTCGGCATGGCCACGCCGCCAGGGCTGCCCACCGTCGATGGCCGCCGTTACGGTGGTGGCTTTGTCGCCATCGACGACCAGGGCGTATTTGCGTCCGAAACTGCAATAGAGGAAGCCCGAAAGGTAACAGATGTTGTGATACGAGGTAAAAATGCAGGCATCGATATGGTGCGCCGCCAAGTGTGCACGAATCTTAGCCTGACGAGCGGCCATCTCCGGTTCGGAAAACGGCGACCAGCTCTTCTCGCCATTATGCCATTTGATAATATCCAGCATGTCGTCTTGCATCACAATTCCCCGCGAAATCCGCACCTTTTGTGTTTAACCGTAGGCCATTGGCCAGCCCGGGGAAATGGCGCGCCACGACGATCCCGTCCATGGCGCTATGATGAGCGGCCGGCGCGGACCCGGTCCGCGCCGTATCACCGGGGCTCATGCATGGTCCCCTGCGGTTGCGCTATTTCGAAAGGATGAGGCGGACCATGGGGGCAAAATGCTCCAGGGGCAGGCTGTCATAGCCGGGATCGAAGGAGGCCTGGTCCCAGGCCTCGCAAAAATGCAGGCAGGCATCATAGTGGGGATGGTGGCGGTAACGGTCCCGCCCGTGGCGGTCTCCGCCCAGATGATGGGCGTAATAATAGCTCTGGAATATGCCATGGTGGGCGGCGATCCAGACGCATTCCTCGCGCAGATAGGGCTGCAGGACCGCGGCCGCCACGGCGCCGTGGTTCCAGGGCGCCAGACCGTCGCCGATATCATGCAACAGGGCGGTCACCACCATCTCCTTGTCGGCGCCGTCCCTTTCCGCCCTGGTGGCGGTCTGGAGAGAATGCTCGAGCCGGGAAACCTGATAACCCGACATGGAATTCTCCAGTTCCGCCAGCGCCGCCATCACACGATCGGCGGTGCCGGCGGCGAATTCCCGCTCATGGCGATCAAGGCTTTGATAGTCCTCGACGCCGCCATCCTTCATTTGTGTAAATCGAACGGTCCCCATATCCCATACCTAGCGCAAATGCCGGCGCAACACCCTGATCCGGCTATCCACATCCTCCCATTCCACATAAGCGCCCTGCAGATGGCGCCGGCCGCCGCCGGCCTCGAAGGCCCGGCGGCCATGCAGAATCCTGCGATTGTCCACAACCGCAATTTCGCCGGGACGCATCCGCGTCTCAATGCGCAGCATAGGGTCACGGGTCAGCCGGAGGAAGCAGCGATAGGCGCGTTGAAACGCCCGGAACTCGGATAGTGCGCAGTCCCCCGTTGTCATCACGGAAGGGTTGAAACGAATTTCCCGGACCTCGCCGTCGGCGGACAGACCGATCAGCGGCGCCGCCATCTGATAGTCACAGTCCTGGTCTTGGTTGCGGAAAATTACCGGTGTGCGGGCCAGCAGATCGAACGCGCCGGGATCGTCCACGCGCAGCTTTTCGGCCAGGCGCAGACCATCGCAGTATAAAGAATTGCCGCCGCTGGTCTGATTGGACAGGCAATGCAGGAATTGCAGGCCAGGTTGATACTCCCGCACCGGCAGATCCACGTGCAGCGGCAGTTCGACCGCCGTATAGGCGTTGGATGTGGCATCGGGCAAGGCCACGACGTCAAACACGCCGCCAAAATTGGTTTGCCGCACATTGGCGATGCGCCGCACCAGATCGCCGACCGTACCCGGGGCCGTGGGCGCGCCCTCGATATAAGTCAGGCCGGTTTGCCGTATGGTCTCGAGCCAGTGCAATAAAACCTCATCCCGTGACATCACCTCCGTGAAGTCGAACCGGGGCAGACATGCCGCCAATTCGGCGCCCCAAGGCCGGCGCTGTATGGGTTCAAGGGGCGGCCGCCCCCCGTGGCGTAGCCAACCCGCCTCGTAAAGGCTGGCGTGGCCGTTGTCGGCCCACGTTATGAACAAGGTCCGGCCATCCTGGATCGTCACCTGGAGGGGTATAATATCCAGACGGTACCCTTCTTGATCCAGGATGCGTTCCAAGCTGGCCGGATGGCGGCAGTGAGTGCAGGCACATTGTTCCCGCAGCCAGAGGGCGTGCAGTGTTTGCCGCCGGCCGTCGCTCCAATCCAAATGCAGGAGCTGCGGATCCACGCCGTCGATCAGGGCGTCTAGTAAATGATGTTCCGTATCGTATTGGTACAGATCACCCATGGGAGGCGGCGTGGGAGAAATATCACGTGCCGCAACATTTTCGGGCGGGACTTCGGATAATGCCATCGGTCACTCCTTCGATGGTTGACAGCCAAATTCCATGATCGACTCCCAAGGCCACACTGCACCAATTTGTACTATTTGAAAACCGAATTTTTATGATAGATATGATCGAAAATATTGATCACTCGAAATTTGGGATCATAGGTGTAACATGAACATTGAGCATTTACGGACCTTTCTGGATGTGGCGCAGACCGGCAGTTTTCACCGTTCGGCCGACCACCTGAACGTCGGTCAATCCACGGTCAGTGCCCGCATCAAGTCCCTGGAAAACCACCTCGATCGCATATTGTTGCATCGCACGAAAAACGGCGTCACCATGACCGGCGCGGGCCGGCGCCTTTGGCGCCATGCCGATGTTGCCGTGCGGGCTTGGGAACAGGGGCGTCAGGCCCTAGCCCTGCCGGAGGCCATGCGCGCCGCCTGTGCCCTGGGTATCCAACAGGCCTTGGCGGAATGGCTGGCCCTTGAGTGGCTGACCTGGATGCGGCAACGGCACTCCGACGTGGCGATACGAATTGAAACCGGCTATTCCGACGCCTTGAACCGGCAATTGGATGACGCCCTGTTGGACATCGCCGTGCTGTTCCTGCCGCAGACCCGCCCCGGCCTAACCATGGAAACGCTGTACGTCGATGAACTGATGCTGGTTTCCACCCAGGCACGCGACGTCGCCTCCGGCTGGCTCGTCGATTATATCTTCGTGGACTGGAGTTATGATTTCCGTACCGCCCATGCCGAGGCCTTTCCGGAAATGGAACTGCCGCGATTGACGGTATCCTTACCCAATGTCGCCCTGAACCACATCCTGGCCCTTGGCGGTTCGGCATATCTGACCCGGGCCACGGCGGAGCCATGGATTGAAGATGGCCAACTGCACGAAGTCACCGGGGCGCCCACATTTCAGCGACCCGCATATTTGGTTTATCGCGACGACCCGGTGAATTCGGAAGTACAGGAGACGGCCTTGGCCGGCCTGCGGCAGATCGCAAGCGCTTTTACTTAATCGTGTAAGCCATGTGCAACCAAATCCCCTAAAAGCCAGCCTGGTATATGGGAAAACCCGGACATCCGGCGGTCCAGACATGGGTCTCGCGGTGCGCAAGGCATCACGTGGGATAATCATTTTCGCCTGTCCCAGATTATTTCGGACACAGCCGGACACAACGCAAATGGCCCCGCGTTTATGCCGGTACCATGGATTATCTAATTGATATAATGAATGTTTTGGTTGCGGGGGCCCGATACGGGACTTATTTAACTCCGCCCGTGCGGATAGAGGACCAGCTAATTGCAATGTCTTCTTCGGCCAACAGAACCAACGCCGTTCTGACATCAATGGATGCGGACGGCTTCACACTCACCTGGGCCAAAACCGGCACCCCAACGGGCACCTGTACCGGGTTTTGGCTGGCAATAAGGATGTGACCATGAACAGACGCGTTAGTATTGAAATTGCCACCGGCAAATTGATCGAAAGCCAAAGCGGGACGGCGGAACACGGCGCCTTGCTCGCCAATGCCGTGGCGGCGGGCTTTACCGAGGCCGAAGTGGAGGAAAAGGTTGCCAGCCAGGCGGAATATCTGGCCCTGCTCGATGCCGCGCAACCGCCGGCACCCACCAATGAGGCTATCTACGATCAGGTTCTGTCGCGCGAGAGGGCGTTTGCGGCGCTGCTGCAATGCCTCAACGACGGCTCCATCGTGCCCGGCGCGAATGCAACTCCGGCGGCCCTCAAGGCCGCCATCGTGGCGAAGATGTAGGGGGCTGTCATGCTCCGATACCTGACGGCCGCCGCACTGGCGGCTTTTTTGTTGCCCAGCGTAGCGCTGGCGCAAGTCCCGCCCGGCGCGGTCTGTGGCGAGCGGTCAAAATTCCTGACCCATTTGGGCCATAACTTCAAGGAGGTCCCCACCGCCATGGGCGTTACCGCATCCGGCCGGGTGTTGGAAGTTTTGACATCCGAGAGCGGCACCTGGACCATTATCATGACCCACCCCAGCGGCTTCACCTGCATGGTCACCGCCGGTCAGGCTTGGCAAAATCTTGAACGGGTTGCCGCGGGGCCGGCGACATGAGCGAAGCCACCCACGACGATCTAATGCAGGCCATTGGCAGGCTGGAAGGCCGGATGGAAAGCTTGGGCGAAAGCATTACGGCCATGGATGGACGCCTGCAGTCCGTTGAGAAGATGGCGAACATGGGCCGTGGTGCTTTGTGGATGTTCCTCAAGATTGGGCCTTCGCCTTGGTGTTCGCCGGCGCGGGGGCCTGGCTATGGGACAAGATGCATTTGTGACGGCGCTACACGCGAAACCAAATACTGATCCACTTTCGCCGCCTGTGGGCGGCCTTTTTGCGAGGATATGAGATGCTCTCTCTATTTGGTTCCCTTTTGGGCTTTGGTACGTCGTTTCTGCCCAAGGTGATGGACTATTTCCAGGACCGCCAGGACAAGGCGCACGAACTGCTGGTCATGGACAAACAGCTTGCCATGCAGGAGCGCGGCCACGAAATGCGCCTTGAGGAAATTAACATCGATGCCGATATCCGCGAAACCGAAAGCCTGCATAGGAGCGACCGCAAGGCCGGCGTGGCTTGGGTCGACGCACTGCGCGGCTCCGTGCGGCCGGTGGTGACTTACATCATGGTAGGGGAATTCGTCTTCATCAAATCCGCCGCCATGTATCTGATCTTCGGCGCCGAAGGTGTGACCATGGACACCCTGGATATGGTTTGGGACGAGGAAACCCGCGCCCTGTTCGCGGCCATCCTGTCGTTCTGGTTCGGCCACCGGGCCATGAAAACATTCTACCCGAAATGAAGACGAGCGAAGCCGGCCTGGCGATCATTAAGCGCTTCGAGGGCTGGTTTCCCGTACCCTACCTCGACCCAATCGGCATCCCGACGATCGGCTACGGGTCAATATGGGGTCATGACGGTCGGCGGATAACCTTGGAACACCCGGCCATCACCGAGGAACAGGGCGAAGAATTGTTGCGGCGGGACATGGCACACAGCGAAAGCGCCGTCCGCCGGCTGATCCGGGTGCCGCTTGACGAGGGCCAATTTTCCGCTTTGGTGTCGTTCACCTACAACCTGGGCGCAGGCAACCTGCACGCCTCGACCCTGCGCCAAAAGGCCAACCGTGGCGACATGATCGGAGCGGCTGACGAGTTCCCGAAATGGCGCTGGGCCGGCGGCCGCATCCTGCGCGGCCTGGTACGGCGCAGGGCCGAGGAACGGCATTTGTGGCTGAATTGATGATGGCCCTCAAATGCGCCAGGCGGAATGCATGGCGGCGATGCCGCCCGACAGGTTGCGATAGCTGACATTGCCCAGACCCGCATGGGTGATCATGGCGGCGAAGGTATCCTGATCGGGAAAGGTGCGGATGCTTTCGGCCAAATAGCGGTAGGACGCCTCGTCACCGGCCACCATGCGGCCCAGGCGGGGGACGAACTGAAACGAATATTTGTCATAAAGGCCCGCCAATCCCGGCAAAGCGAGGCGGGAGAACTCCAGGCACAGGAAGCGGCCGCCGGGTTTCAACACCCGGTGCATTTCAGCCAGCGCCCGGGCCTTGTCGGTCATATTGCGGATGCCGAAAGCGCAGGTGACCGCATCGACAGAGGCATCGGGAATGGGCAGGCTTTCCCCGTTGGCGCACAGCCAATCGATGGCGCCGGCCACACGCCGCCGTCGCGCCCGCCACCTTTGCACACGCTTTTGCCCTACCAAAAGCATTTCCTGATTGATATCCGCCACGGTGACCCTGCCGCCGCCGCCGGCCAGGAACCGGAACGCGATATCCCCCGTCCCTCCCGCCAAATCCAACAGATGCATCCCGGCCCTGGGCCGTAGCCAGGTGATAAACGCCGCCTTCCAAAGGCGGTGCAGACCGCCCGACATCAGGTCGTTCATGACATCGTAGCGGCCCGCCACGGAATCGAAGACTTCGCGCACACGGGCGGTCTTTTCCTCCCGAGGCACGCTCTGAAAGCCAAAATCGGTGTTGACCGTTGGCGCCACGGCTAACCTCACTGCACTTTTTGTCCGGCAATGTTCGTTGAACAATGTGGCAGCATAGCATGTTTCACCTCATGCCTGGCTGCGGCTGAAAAGATCAGCTACCTTCCCCGCATGCCGGAACTCCCCGAAGTTGAAACCATCTGCCGCGGCCTGGAAGCGCCCCTGGTGGGCCATCGGCTGACCAAGGTCACCCAGCGCCGTGATAATTTGCGTTGGCCCCTGCCCGATAACTTTGCCCAACGTTTGCAAGACAGAACCATCCAGCGCCTGTATCGGCGGGCGAAGTTTATTTTGGCTGATTTGGACGACGGCTGGGTCTGGATGACCCATTTGGGCATGTCGGGCCGGATGCATATCCATAACGGCCCGGCCCCCGATCCAGGCAAACATGATCATGTACTATTGGAGACGGATGGCGGACACACGGTGGTCTATCAGGATCATCGCCGCTTTGGCATGATGGATTTGGTGGCGGGACCGGACCTGAACAACCACCGCCTGCTGCGGGATCTGGGGCCGGAGCCCCTGGGCAACGAATTCAACGCCGTGGTCTTGTCAGAGGCCCTGCATGGCCGGCGCACACCGATCAAATCAGCCCTGTTGGATCAAAAAATCGTTGCCGGCCTGGGCAATATCTATGTCTGCGAGGCATTGTTCCACACCGGCATATCACCGCGCCGCCTGGCGGCCTCGGTCGCCGGCCGGCGGGCCGAAAGACTGGTGCCCGCCATTCGCGACGTGCTGACGAAGGCCATTGCCAAGGGCGGTTCAACCCTGCGCGACTATGTTCAGGCCTCGGGCGAGCTGGGATATTTCCAGCACGAATTCGCCGTCTACGGCCGCGAGGGCGAACCCTGTATCCAATGCGGCCAAGCCATCAAGCGCCTGGTGCAAGCGGGCCGCTCCACCTTCTTTTGTTCCAAATGCCAGCGTTAGGGATGCCCCCCGCTTAAGCTCTGCTATAGTTGCTCCAATCGTGATGAAAAATTGACGCGGAGGAGAGAGCCATGGGCAAAGTCCTGGTGCAAATAGACGGCCCGGTACGGACCATAACCTTGAACCGGCCGGAAAAACGCAATGCCCTGGACATGGAAACCTTGGACGGCCTGAGCGCGGCATTTCCAGACGAACCGGGCCCCGATGAGCGGGTGGCGGTGCTGCGCGCCAATGGGCCATCCTTTTGCTCCGGCATGGACCTGAGCCAAAAAGCCGGCGGCCTGGGCAAACCTGGTTCCATCGAGGCCATGTTGCGCCGGGTCGAGGTCTATCCCTTGCCTGTCGTCGTCGTGGTGCATGGACCGGCCATTGCGGGCGGCAACGAGTTGGCCCTGCATTGCGATTTTGTCGTGGCCAGCACGTCGGCCATGTTCGGCATGTCCCTGGCGCAAATCGGCCTGGCCCCGACCTGGTTCCTGGCCAAAAAGCTGATGGAAGTCGCCGGCCCCGTCGCAACACGGGAGATTCTATTGTTGGGCGATCCGCTACCGGCTAAACGCATGCACGAAATGGGCATTATCGCAAGCATTGCGGAACCGGATGCCTTGCAGGATGCGGCGCAAAAGATCATTGACCGTTTGGCTGCCAACGCGCCTCTGTCATTGCGCAACATGAAAGCCATGCTGGTACGGCACATGGCCTTCCGGGACGCCACGCCCCACGACGACCTGAATGCCGATGTGGCCAAGGTCGCCGCCTCGGCCGATGCCCTGGAAGGCGTCAAGGCCAGGCTGGATCGCCGGCAACCCAAGTTCCGCGGCGAATAGCGGGGCCTGGACAATGTCAATTCGAATGGAAAAGCCCTGGCAGCCTCTGACCCAGGAGCATGCGAAAAGCATGTCCGCGCATTTGGGTGTCTATCAGATATCCAATGCCGCGCATGATGTCGTCTATATCGGCTATGCCGGCGGCCGAAGCTTGTGGGGCCTGCGCGGTGCCTTGCAGGCGCAACTGGCCGAGCGGGGCGAGGGGTTCAATTTCAGAGTAGAAGTGAACCATCAGTACCTCAGCCGTTGGGAGGAGTTGTTGAAAATCCACAAGGGCGATCACGGCACGGTGCCGTCCGGTAACGAAAGCCACCGGCCGAGGCGTATCGGCCAGTTGAGTTTGAGTTAGGAGACGACAAATGGATTTGGAACTTTCCGACGAACAACGGATGTTGGTGGAACAGGTACGGCGCTTTGTCCGGCAAGAAGTTGACCCCCTGGAAGCCGATTTGGACCCCGATGCAAGCGAGTTGTCTGCCGAAGACCATGAACGCCTGGTCGGCATAACCACCTCCATGGGGCTGTACCAAATGGACGTGCCGGAGGAATTCGGCGGCGCGGGCCTGGATGTAATGACGCGTACCTTGCTGGCCATGGAAATGTCGCAGCATCGCGCCGGTTTATATACCCCCTGTTACGGCACCTTCGGCAGCATGGGTCTGGCCCAACTTTACGATGCCAATGACGACCAGAAAGACCGTTATCTATACCCGACCCTGCGCGGCGAAAAACGCGGATTTTTTGGGCTAACGGAGCCTTCGGGCGGCAGCGACCCGGCCCGTGCCATTCAAACCCGCGCCGTACAGGATGGCGACGATTGGGTCATCAATGGGCAAAAAATCTTCATTTCCGGCGCTGACCGGGCCGATTTTGGCTTGGTTTTCGCCCGCACCAGCCCCGACAAAGGCCGGGCCGGCGTCACCTGCTTCATCATCGACACGGATATGCCGGGTTTTCACGTCCGCCGCATCGTTCATACCCTGCGTTCGACCCATTATGCCACCGAACTGCAGTTCGAGGATCTGCGGGTGCCGTCCGAGAATATTCTGGGCCAGGTGGACGGCGGCTTTGGCATCGCCAACGAGCGTTTGACACGCAACCGCATTCCCTATGCCGCAAGCTGCCTTGGGGTTGCCATGCGGGCCCAGGACATGGCCATCGAATACGTCAAAATCCGCGAGACCTTTGGCGACCTTCTGGCAACCCGGCAGACCATCCAGAACATGATTATCGACAACGAATTGGACATCCGCACCGCCCGCTGGTTGACCCTGGCCGCCGCCCACAAGGCTGACCAAGGCGAGCCCTTCCGGACGGAAGCGGCCATGGCCAAAATCGCCGCCACGGAAGCAGGCGGCCGGGTGGTTGACCGTGCCATGCAGATTCATGGCGGCTATGGTGTAACCAAGGAGTTTCCGTTCGAACGCTGGTTCCGCGAAATGCGCATCCGACGCATTGGCGAAGGGCCGAACGAGGTGCAGAGGCTAATTATTGCCCGCGATCTGATCGGCGGTGCGTTTCATTAAAGGCATTGAACCAGTCACTTAAACCGCGTTGGCGACGCCAGTAAATCGAGAATTTCTCTAGCTAGAAAAACCCACGGCGCGACTAATCTCCTGCTCCAAATCGGGGGCGGATATTGGCTTGGTCAGCACACTCGAGGCGCCGATTTGCATCGCCACTTCGCGTAACAGACCATCGCTATCGCCGGTCAGTATCAGGATGGGAATCTGCGACATGTCGGCATTCTTGTGACGTCGTAACTTGTTACAGAACGCCATCCCATCGCCATCTTTCATGTGCAGATCGCAAATCACGAAATCCGGCGGGGGCTCTCCCGGCGCCTCTATCAAAGATAGAGCTTCGGCACCGTCGGCGGAGCTATAGCTGAATCTTGACGGGGCGGTAAAAAGTCGATTCCTCATGAGAGTCGGCTGGGTTATAATTGTGCATGTTTACTTTACGCGACCGACGGACCGGAGAATTGTTTGATCGCTGGTCCTATTTCGGGGACAAACGTCGGCGCCTGA
>JAKZRK010000055.1:0-9089 GCA_047518225.1 Alphaproteobacteria bacterium
ATGAATCGGGAGATCCGTTCCGGTTCAGGAGGCGCTCGACATCGCCGGAGATATCGCCGCCCGACCTAGGCCGAGCTTTACTCGGGGGATTGGGAGCACCCTAGATGTAGTGGGTATGGGTGACAACCGGATAGGCACGAAATAAACTACCGCATGCATACACAAATCACGGTTTTTTCAGATTTCGAGGATGGAAAATCTGTTTTCTTGGTCGGTCCTTTATGGACTACCGCTTTTCATTCGGTATTGCCGCGGGTCCGCGAAGAATGGCCATTCCGCCATGCTCCCGATCAGATCTAGGGAATATGGCTGTCAGCGCTTGTTTGATTTACGGTATGCCATTTCAATAGGCGAAAAATAATCGGAGCCATGGTGACGATCAAAAGGATGCGGACAAGGTGCATGGTGGCGATAAAGGCCGTGTCCACATTCAGGGCCAGGGCAATAAGGCTCATTTCCGCCAGACCGCCGGGCGAAAGCGCCAGCAATAGAGCGTGCAGGGGCAGGCCCAGCAGCGGCGCGATCACGCTGGCAAAGGCCGCGGCCATGGCCAACATGACAAACGCCGAGCAGAGCGCCAGGACAACGGGACGGGCCATCTCGCGCAGGTTCAGGCCTATGAAACGCGCGCCGATCGCGGAGCCGATTACGACCTGAGCCACGGCGATCAGATTGGCGGGGGGGCGGCCATCTACCAGACCACTTAGATAGGCCACGGCCGAGACCACCAACGGCCCCAGGATTTGCCCGCCCGGCAGGCGCAGGGTGTGGCCTATAAAATAGCCGATTACCGCGCAGGCGCCCAAAACAGCCAATTCCCACCCTTGCGCCGTGGGCCGGCTGCCCAATACCTGTGCCGTATCGGGGATCTCCAGATGCTCGACGGTGGCCAGGTACAGTGGCAGCAGGAAAACCACGACAAAGATCCGCGTGGCATGCACAAGGGCGATGGTCCGGGGGTCGCCACCCTGTAGTTCGCCCACCACGGTCATTTCGCCCAAGCCCCCGGGCGTTCCGGCGAAAAAGGCGGTGCTGCGGTCCATCTTGCCGACGCGGACGAGAAAAAATACCGAAACAGCGGTCATGACGATGACAAAGGCGACCATGGTAAGGACCCCCAGTCCCCAATGCTGCAGGCGGTCCAGAATTTGCGGCGTAAAGGCGCTACCCAGCAAAGTGCCCAAGACCGCTACCATTGCCATGCGCAGGGGCATATGCAGGGTCACCGGCGCACCGGACAGGGCGGCAATGGTGGTAAAGGCCATGCTGCCCAGCATCCAGGGCAGGGGCAGATTTAGGTAAAAAAAGACCACGCCGCCCAGGGTGCCAAGAAGCAGTGACAGGGCTAATCGGACGAGTTTCTTGCCGGCCGGTTTGTGCAACGAGAACTTACGCAATGAAAATTTAGGCAATGAAACGTCCCATGCGCACTGCCGTCTGGCCCAGCCTTGGCCGATGCGTGGGCATGACCAAAACACAATCGTCATGGGGGGTTACTATCGGTTGTGCGCCGTCATGGCCGATCACGGTGCCGGCCCTGGCGATGACCTCCAGGCCCGTATAGTCTTCGATAAAGCGGAACGCCTCGGTCTGAATGGTGATGGGACCGACCACCTCTATCAGCCGTTGCCGGGCTGGATTTTCCAGCAGATAAGGCGCCACCTCGGCTTTTTCGATCACGCCCAGGGCGTCGAGGAAATGAAACACCGCATGAATAGCGGTCTGGCCGGACTCCCTGGCCCAATGCTGTCCGCATTCAATCAACAGGGCGGTTTCCTTGCTGTCCCATTGGGCAAAGCGATCATAGTCGCGCATCCGCGGCCCGGCGGCGTGGCCGGGATCGGCGACCACGTGTTCCGGCAGGCCCATGGCAAAGGCCAGGCGCCGGCCTCTTTCAGCCGTACCGCACAGCATCAGGGCCGGGCAGGGCAGGTGCATGGAGTGAATGTCCAGTAAAAAGTCCGCCCCCGCCACAATGCCGCGGATTTGCCGGGCCCTGGTCAATTCCGACGATTGCCGGCCGCCATCGAGAATATCGTCGGACCACAGCCGGTTGAAATCTTCGTCCACGAACCGCGAAAGCGTCGGGTTTTCGAGGTCGAAGGCATGATAAGCCGCGACATTGGCAAAACTGAGGGTCAGGCTGCCGCGGCTGGGACGGGTGTCGTTTTCCAACAGCGCGGCGAGGGCATGGGCACCGCAAACCTCGTTGCCGTGGGTCAGCGCATTGATCAGGACATTCGGCCCCGCCAGGCCGCTGTCGAATTTGTGCACGTATTCGATGCCGGTGTTGCCGGTGCGATAACTTCGAATATCGATGGGCAGCAAATCCAGCGGCAGTTCCAAGTCTGAATGGCTCATGCCATGGCTCCGTAGTCGATCGCCTGGTGGCGGTCCAGTGCGGCGCCGGCCGCCGGCATGGGATATTTCAGGCCGGTGGCGCAATTGAACAGGATGCAACGGTCCTGGGCCTCGATCCGGCCATCGGCCACGGCGGCCTTCCAGGCGGCATAGGTGGCCGCGCCTTCGGGACACAGCAGCAGGCCGCCGTTTTGGGCCATATCGTCCCGGGCCGCGAAGATTGCCTCGTCATCAACGGCGATGGCGAAGCCGCCCGATTGGCGCACGGCGCGCAGGATTAGGAAATCGCCCACGGCGGCGGGGACCCGGATGCCGGCCGCCATGGTATGGGCGTTTGGCCACAGCTCGGCATGTTCGACGCCATCGTCGAAGGCCTTGACGATAGGGGCGCAGCCCGACGCCTGTACGGCGATCATCTTGGGCCGCTTGGAACCGATCCAGCCAATGGCCTCCAATTCGTCGAAAGCCTTCCACATGCCAATCAGGCCGGTGCCGCCCCCCGTCGGGTAAAATATCGCGTCGGGCAGTTGCCACCCACACTGTTCAGCCAATTCCAATCCCATGGTTTTCTTGCCCTCGATCCGGTAGGGCTCCTTCAGGGTCGAGGCATCGAACCAGTTCATGGCTTCCTTGCCGTCGCCGACGATTTTGCCGCAATCGTTGATCAGCCCGTTGACGCAATAGACCCGGGCGCCCTGCAAGGCGATCTCGCGGATATTGGTCTGTGGCGTATCGTCGGGACAAAAAACAAAGGCCTCGATCCCGGCGGCCCGGCAATAGGCGGCCATGGCCGCCCCGGCGTTGCCGTTGGTCGGCATCGCCATGCGCTTAACGCCCAGCTCCTTGGCCATGGATACGGCAATGCAGAGCCCGCGGGCCTTGAATGAACCAGTGGGCAGGCGGCCTTCGTCCTTGATCCACAATTCGCCCTTCACCCCCGGCGCCGGTATCAACGGCGTCATGCATTCCCCCAACGAGACGATATTCCGGTTTTCGCGGACCGGTAAGAATTCGCGGTAGCGCCACAGATCGGGCGGGCGGGCGGCCAGGGTTTCCTTGTTCAGGCTGCGCCCCAGGGCGGCTAGATCGTAGCGCACCAAATAGGGCCGGCTAACGGAAGACAGCCCGTGCAGGCGGTCGGGAGGAACCACTTCACCGCTCAGCCCGCATTCCAGGTGGGTGACGAATGTTGGCCGCGGTTCGATTATGTTGCGCCAGCTTGGCATGGTTTCATACTCCATCGTCTAAACCGTCGAACGTTCCATCGTCTGGGGGCGCCATGGTAATGGGATAGATGCCGGGCGGTGCCTTGCGGTAGGGCAGGCCCAACAGATCGGCTGGCCCCCAATCGGGTGTTTCGACAATCAAAATGGCGCCGGCGATAGGCTCGTAGGCGGCGCGGAAGTGGGTTTTCGAGCGGAGCGCAATAATATCGAATTCATCGATATCCAGGCCGCATTGGGTGAAGGGATCCGTATCCACCGCCGTGATACTTTGCGTGGTCACGATCACCGCGATGTCACCGCTGTCGATCACGGCGGCCGGGCCCAAATCAATTTCCTCGCCCGTACGGTAGGGGCCGCTGATCCGGTAGCGCAACGGCCCGGCGAATTTGACGATGCCGGTAAACAGGATCGGCGCGCCGGCCAGTTCCGACGACTTGCCGCCCAGGGCGGCCATCAACTTGCTGCCGACGCCGGCCCGTGCGACGATGGGATCATGCAGGTAGGGCACGGCGGCCCGGCCCACGCCGCGCGCCAGCATGGCTTCCAACAGGTGGGTAGAATCGTTGCCCCGGTCCGCATGTTCCAACAACACCACCGGACGGACACCTTCGGCTAGCAATGCTGCGGCCTTGTCCAAGGCATCGTCCGGGCCATACAGCGGGGCGGCATTGTACAGCGCCTCCCGCTCCCGCGCCTCGACCAGGCGGGCGCTTAGTCGCTCCACGGTACGGATTGCCAGGGCTTCATCATCGTCGGCCACGGCCAGGACCGTGGCGCCGATTTCCGGCACATCGGCATAGGCAAAGCCGGTAAACAAGGTGACATCCAAAATACCCGGCTGTTCCGCCGCCGCATGTACCTCCAGCATGATTTCACGAAGCGGCGAAACATCGGTCGCGGTGAAAATTGATGGCAGCACAAGTCCGGGCCGGGCCATGGCCATGACCGGTTTGATCTCGCCCGCCAGTTGGCGCAGCAACAGCCGCGCGGCCCGTTCACCGGTTTCCGCCATGTCCGTATGCGGGCTGTGGCGAAAGCCGCAAACAATATCGGCCAGCAGGGCTTTTTCCGCGCCAATATTGCCATGCAGATCCATGGCGACGGCAATGGGAAAATTTTCCCCCAGAACGTCGCGCAGGCGCAACAGCAAGGTCCGTTCGGGATCGGTATCACCGCGCGAGGCCATGGCGCCATGCAGATGCAGTAACAGGCCGTCGACGCTATCCCGCCATAAGGTGGCGCGGGAGAGGATTTCATCCGCCAAGGCCTGAAAAGCCGGTTCGGCGACCGTGCCCGACGGGGCGCATTCGGTGCATAACAGGCCCTCGACAGCGACATCGTTTTCCTGACAAACCTTTAGAAAACGGCCATATACGGTGTTGGAGCCGGCATAGGCTGCGGCAATTTCTTCGCCGCGAACCGCGCCCCGCTCGAACGCTTCAAGAGTGGTTTCCTCCGGCAAAAAGGTAACGGTTTCATGTACCAAGCCACCGATCGCCAGGCGCGTCATGATCGCTCCATGCCTGTCACTGTCCCATGGTTCACGGGATGAACTGTTCGTTCAGAATGCGTTCTTCCAGATTGTGTTCCGGATCAAATAGAATATGTAATTCGGCCGCGAGGTCCTCGACAACCTCGATCTGGACCACATTACGAATTTCCTGGTTATCGGCCACGACGGAAACCGGACGCTTTTCCGGATCCAGAACATCGAAGCGGACCCTTGCGGTGCTCGGTAACAAGGCACCGCGCCAACGCCGGGGGCGAAAGGCGGAGATTGGGGTCAGGGCCAGTATGTCCGCCTCCAAAGGCAAAATCGGGCCATAGGCGGATAGGTTATAGGCGGTGCTGCCCGCCGGCGTGGCAACCAGAACGCCGTCACAGACCAGTTCCTCCAAGCGTACCTGGCCATCAATGGATATGCGGATTTTGGCGGCTTGGCGCGTTTGACGGAATACGGACACTTCATTGATGGCCATGGCCCGATGCGCCACGCCTGCCGTATCGGTCGCCGTCATGTCCAGGGGGTGGACCACGGCCAGTTCCGCCGCCTGCAGCCGTGCAACCAGATCATCCAATGAAAAACTGTTCATCAAAAAACCGACCGTACCCTGGTTCATGCCGTATATCGGCCGCTGAAGATGGCGGGTCTCGTGCAACACACTCAACATAAAGCCGTCACCGCCCAGGACGACGATGACGTCCGCGCGCTCCAACCCGACGTCGTCATAGCGCCCGCGCAATTGCCCCAGGGCCGCCTCGGCCTCTGGCGTATCGCTAGCCATGAAGGTTATTTTATCGCGGGCCATCCGCTATCCACCGTCCATCATGTCCGCAATCGTCCCTGCATCTTGTGCATACCATATAGCCTGTCGCCGTCCCCGTCAGACATCGTTGGCCAAATCGAGGTTGCGGCCACATAATGACAGATAACCACGTTTCCGTAGGGAAGAAATTATGCTGCCGCGCATTTTGCTGACTACATTGCTGTTTTGGCCGATCCTGGCGGCGCGCGCTCAGGATCGTCATGCCGGCTATTATTTCCCGCCAATTGGCAGTGAAGAGGTTTATCGCGCCCGCGCGCCCGTTTTGGACAATGCCAGCCGCGAGATGCGGATCGGTTTTATCGTCGCACAAACCAACGACCAGCAGCGGCGGAATTACGCACCACGTTTCGCCATTTTTGCCAAGGGGGACGGGGCGGAAAAATTGATTATCGTGGGCTTGGATGCAGACAGCTTTGCCACTCTGTACCGGGCCCGCGCGGTGTTGGCGCAAATGACGGCATCGGCCCGGGGCAGTACGTTGTTCCGAAATCTGGCGGTGGAAGATTTGTTTACTTTTTTTGATCTGGCGAAATTGCTTGGCTTTACCCAAATTACCGTTAGCGACGGTAAGAACTATGCCCACCGGATTGATCTGCGGTAGCATGAGTTTAGAGCGCTTCCGGGCTATTCTGAGTCATTTGACCGCCCACCAAGGCCCCGTGGGTAGGCGCGATTTGCAGGTCGATGTGGGACATCGTCCAAAGACCGCCCCAGGCCCTTGTGCTGCCACGGGGCCTTGGTGGGCGGCCTTCAGTGGCGCCCCCAAGCCATTCGGATGCGTTGCGCCGCTTGCCTGATGTACCACATCGCGCTACGCGACGCGCCTACCCGAATGGCTTGGGGACGCCATCAAATGATCCACAATAGCCCGGAAACACTCTAGCCGGCGCAGCGCCAATAGAAACATCTAACGGGCGCCGGCCGCGCGCAGTCTGGCGGCGATTTTCGAGGCGTTTTGTGATTCTGCCCGCTGTAACGCGGTAACGCCGCGATTATCTGCAGCATTCACATCCGCCGTGGCGGCAATCAACGCTGCAACGACCTTTTCGTGGCCGTTCCAGGCGGCGCGGATCAACGGCGTCACGCCCTCGTCATCCCTAACATCGACCATGGCTTCCTCGCGCAGCAATGTTTCGGCGATTTCAGCGTAACCATTAATCGCCGCCCAGGACAATGCCGTTCGGCCCCGATTATCGGCGACATCGATCTCTACCCCGGTATCAAGCAGTACCTGGACAATACGATGATGGCCGCGCCAAGCCGCCGTGACAACGGCGGTCCGGCCTTGGCCATTGGCCACATTGGCATCGATGCCTTCGGCCGCCAGCGCCTGCACCAGGGCCAAATCTCCTTGCGCGGCGGCGGCCTGCAATTCCCGCTCCTTGCCGCGTCGCAGCATGGGATCGACGGGCGCCATCTGAGCCCGCATATCGCGCGCGCTGATGCGCCCGCTGCATTTGCTTGTTGTTTAAATGCTTCGATAGCATGGCGTTTGCCCGCACGGCGCCTAGATTACCCATGCTGGCGGCAACATAGTAGAGTGCCTGTGCTTCAATTCTGTCCTCGGGCACACCCAGGCCGGCGAGATGCAAGTCGGCCAGGCGCAGCATGGCCGGTACATTGCCCAAACGGGCGGCGAAGCGGAAATTCTCGACCGCTTTTGGCAAATCACGCTGGATCCCCTGGCCCTCGGCCAGGACGCGGGCCAAATTGTAATAGGCCATGACATAGCCCTGTTCGGCGGCCCGTTTATACCGGTCCAAGGCGCACACGGCGGCGCGCCCACGGCGGTCACTATCGGCCTGGACATGGGCCTGGTCTTCGCGGCTGATCCGGGGTTCGAATTGCCGAACGGCGCGCATGGCGGTGGCCGCCGCCGGCGAAACGGCCTGATCCAGATACGGCACAATTCGATGAATGGCCCGAGGTCTCGCCGTTGTTTCATCTTTGAAAGGCGGTGGCTTTCGTAAAGATTTGGCCGGGGTCTTGGCTAAGGCGACGGGTTTGGCTTTGGGGCGCCGTGCGTCGGGCGCGGTTTTGGCCGGGGCCTTGGCTATGGCGATGGGTTTGGCTTTGGGGCGCTGGGGGTCGGGAGCGGCTTTGGCCGGGGCCTTGGCTATGATGTCGATTTTGGATATCGCCGGAAGGCTGGGTTTCAGGGTCACCGGCGGCATCACCGCGGGTGTCTCCCGCTTGTCTGTCTGGGGCGGCGCTTTCACGGCTGGATCTTGCGCCGTCGGCGCGGGATCAGGCGGCGGGGGGTCTACTTTGGTAGCCAGACGTTCCGGCCCGGTCTCCGGTTCGGTCTCCGGCTCTGGCTTAAGTGCCGGCTCCGGACTTTCGAACAACAGATCCACAATAATGGGGAGCCGTGTCTCCGGCAGCAATGTCCGCCAAGTCCCGGACACGCCATATAACATTAATGCGTGCAGTGCGGCGGAGCCCAAGACGGCCCAAAACCATTCCCTGAAAAATGACTCTGAGACCGGCCCCCCATGGCGATGAATCGGGCTCATCACTACTGGACCCGCCACCGCCATCGCGCGTGTAGCGTCGCGCCGAAACCGTTCCCGCTTGCGACGTGGCGCCCGCCAAAATGGTCATTTGACCGCAGACCATTTGCCTATTCACCGCCCTTCATGCCAGCAATTATCTTTGCATCCCGTATATATTAGAGCACATTCATAGAAGGGAACCAATCATCGCCGGTGGCAATAAGATCCTTGCTCATCTTGTTGATCCACGGTTGGGCAGCTTGGGCCCATGCCGGGCCTCTAGGTCACATACCCATAAAGGGGATTCCCAAGGGGATCAATTGGTGATTCAAGTTTCCCATGAAGGGAGATTTGCGATGGCTCGTTTTGATTTGACGGATTTTGAGTGGTCTGTGATCCAGCCTTTATTGCCGAACAAGCCGCGTGGGGTACCGCGTGTCGATGACCGTTGTGTACTGAATGGCATATTCTGGCGCCTGCGCACGGGGGCGCCGTGGGCGGATATCCCGTCTCGGTATGGTCCTCACACGACTTGCGTGAACCGCTTTAACCGGTGGCGGAAGGCGGGTGTGTGGGATCATCTTCTGGCCAGCGTATCAAAGGCTTACGATGGCGACATCCAGATGATTGACTCTTCATCGATCCGTGTTCATCAGCATGCTGCGAACGGTAAAAAAAAG
>JAKZRK010000056.1:0-22656 GCA_047518225.1 Alphaproteobacteria bacterium
TGTAACTCAAGAAGTGATGCTGGAAATGGCGAATCATCCCGTTTCAAAACATCAATTTCCACTCTGACACCCTTGCCTGCCGTATGACGGCACACCCTACATATAGTGGGTGTGGGTTACAACCGGATAGGCACGGTTCCAGGGACCAGTATTCGATACGAAACAGATCCTTCTCGGCGATGCTCTCGAATCGGCCCATATTTTCCGCCGCGCCAATCACGGTCAAGGCGTTCTCGGCGATATCGGCCACGATCTCCGCGTCATGGGCCGTGCGGTCCGCGGCAAACAGGCCGACGCCGGGTACCAGGATCACCTTGGGCAAGGGATTTAACATCATCAATCCCGGCCGCTTGTGCCGATCAAAATAGGCGTTATAGGCCGTCACGTAGCGCGCCGTGGCGGCCATGGTTTCCGCTGCGAAGCCGGCCAAAACCCCCCGCTCGGGCGCCGGCAGAATAAGCGGCAGCCCCTTGGTGCGGATAACATGATCGGGGGTAACCACGCCGGCCTGGCTATAGCGGGCAAGTTCTTTGGCATTGACGTAGTTTATCACCTCGTCATTACCACGATGGGCCAGCACCAGGCGGCGGTAACCACCCGGCAGGGTCTCGTCGGACCGGGCCAAGGCCGACCGCAGGACCGGGCCCACCTCCGCCGCCGTCGGCAGCGCCGCCGGCAGGGCGATGGATGTAAATATCTTACGCCGGCCCAGGCGCAGACGATCTTCCGCCAGATTGACCAGATTAATCGTGTTTTCATAGGACTCAGCCGCCGTCTCGCCGAAACTGACCAGGCCGTGCTTGGACAGGATCAAGCCGAGGCAGCCCGGTTGCCCCGCATACGCCGCCGCCGCCTTCGCCAGGGCAAGCCCCGGCATCTTGTAGGGCACAACGGCAGCCTTTTCGCCAAACGTTTCCGCACAGACCGCATCGCCGTCCGGCTGGTCCGTCAGCGCCAGTATGGCCGAGGCATGCGTATGGTCCACGTAAGCCTGGGGCAAAAAGACATGCAACAGGGTTTCCACCGACGGGTTTGGCGCCTGCGCCTCCATCAGATTGCCCCGCAGCAGATTGATCATGGCCAGATCATCCAGGGCCGTCAGGGCCTGCAAACGGCGCAAGGGCTCCAATCGCACGGCCGGCATGCCCGCCGCCTCGATTTGCGCCATGTCCCAGCCGCTGCCCTTGATGTGCATGACCGCCAGATCATCGCCAAATACATCGGTGGTTCTGGCCTTCAGGGAGGCATTGCCACCGCCATGCAGGACCAGTTCACGGTTTTGGCCCAATAGCCGGGCGCTGTAGAGACGCAAGGCCAGGGCTTCACCAACGCCTGCGTCGCCGCAACATTCGACGCAGGCCCGGGCCTTCTTGTCGGACCAAAGATTATCCATCCCGGGGCGCGGCATTTTCAGCTTGTTCAGGGTAGAGAGCCAGCAATCCGGCCCGGCTGGCCGGACAGACTCCCCGTTCCGTAATCAACCCCGTCACCAGACGGGCCGGGGTGACATCAAAGGCATAATTTCCCACCGCCGCGCCCTCGGGCACCAGGCGCACGGTGGCCCTCTCCCCAGCCTCGGTGACACCATGGATATGGGAGACTTCGTCGCCCGCGCGCTGTTCGATGGGAATTTCAGCCACGCCATCCCCCAAACGCCAGTCAATGGTGCTGTGGGGCAGGCCCACATAAAACGGTATATCGTTATCATGGGCCGCCAGGGCCTTCAGGTAAGTTCCGATCTTATTACAGACATCGCCATGGGCCGTGGTGCGGTCGGTGCCGGTGATGCAGAGATCGACCATGCCGTGCTGCATCAGATGGCCGCCAGCGTTATCAACGATCACCGTATGGGGGATGCCATGGCTGCCCAGTTCGTATGCGGTAAGGGCGGCGCCCTGATTGCGGGGACGGGTTTCATCGACCCAGACATGCACCGGGATGCCGGCGTCATGGGCGGTATAGATCGGCGCCAGGGCGGTGCCCCAATCCACCGTCGCCAGCCAACCGGCGTTGCAATGGGTCAACACATTTACCGGACCGGCGGCGCCTTTACGGGCAAGGGCGTCGGCGATCAGGTCACGCCCATGCCGTCCAATGCTTTGACAGGCGGCCACGTCGTCGTCGCAGATTTCCGCAGCCAGGCCATAGGCTAATTCCCGCCGATAATCCAGCGGCGCGACCAGCAACCGCTCTCGCATCAGATCCAGGGCCCAGCGCAGATTGACCGCGGTTGGCCGGGTCGCCAGCAAGGCGGCATAGGCGTCCCCGAGCGCCAGGTCGGACGCATCCGCGTGCGCCGCCAGGGCCATGCCGTAGGCTGCCGTGGCGCCAATCAATGGTGCACCGCGCACCACCATGTCGGCAATCGCCGCCGCGGCCTCCGCCATGGTCTCCAAACGCCTGACTTCAAAGATGTGCGGCAATAGCGTCTGATCAATGACATTCACCGACCAGCCGTCGTCGTTCAGCCAGATCGTGCGGTAATGTTTATCGCCAATTTTCATTATCGGAACCTTTGGTAGCCTAACCTACAAATAAACCACCGTTGACGTCGAGAATGGAGCCGGAGAAATACGTGGCGGCGGGAGAGCATAAAAATGCGGCGGGCCAGGCAATCTCTTCCGGCTCGCCAATACGGCCCAAAGGATAGCGGTCCTTGGCATAGGGCGTGGTGGCGGTCATTGCCGTGGCGATGGGCCCCGGCGCGATACCATTAACCAGCACGCCCTGCGGGGCGGCGCGTTGGGCCAGCCACCAGATAAAGGCGTGCACGCCGCCTTTCGAGGCGATGTAATGGGGTTGCACAATGGGCGAGGTTCCACCCATGCGCCCGCCGATGGAGCCGATCAGGACAATCTGCCCACCGCCCCGCGCCGCCATGCGGGGCAGCAACTCGCGGACCAGATGGATCGGCCCCAACAGGTTGACATCCATGACCCTGTGAAAGACCTCGTCCCATTCCGGATCATCGGCCCAATCCTCTTCCAGGGGACAGATGCCCGCACAGGCCACGGCCGCATCCAAATCCCCCGCGGCCGCGACCAGATCGGCGTTGTCCCGGCGCCGGCTCACATCGCACTGATGGGCGGTGACACCGACGCCTTGATCACGCAGTTCGTCGCACAGATCTTCCATGGATCCGGTATCGGCCAGCACTAGATCCGCGGCACCCAGGGCGGCGCAGGCACGGGCGGTGGCAGCGCCGATACCGCCGGCGGCGCCCGTCAAAAGAATTCGGCGGCCGCTTAGATCAATGGCATTTTTCAGGAGCATTCCGGTATTCCTTGTTTCTTGTGGTATACAGGCCAGGATATTGTTGGCATGGTTCCATTAATTTGGCTTATTGTATGCTAGGCAACCAACTAGCCGGCACAATCCGACAAGATAGCTAGCCATTATACCGAAAACCAAAATGAACGATCAAAACGTCAAATATGGCGAAATCGACCATCGGGAAACCACCGACCGCAATTTTGGTTTCCTGTTGAATGATACCGCGCGGCAGTTACGCACGAAATACGACCGCCGCATGCGCGACCTGGGCTTGACCAGATCGCAATGGTGGGTGCTTACCCATCTTTACTTCAACGAGGGTCTGTCGCAGACGAAATTATCGGAAATTCTCGAAATCGAACGGGCCACCCTGGGCCGTCTGCTGGATCGCCTGGAGGGCAAGGGCTGGGTCGAACGGCGGACCGTCGAAGCGGACCGCCGGGTCAAACTTGTTTTTTTGGCGGGCGCCGTCGACCCCCTGATGCAGACCATGCGCGCCTTGGCGGCGAATTTACGCACGGAAGCGCTAGCAAGTCTGTCCGACGAGGAACAAGAAAGGTTTATTTCAACGTTGATTAAAATTAAAAACAACCTCTCCACCATGGTGGAGAATGACGATGCGAATTCGAAGGATGGTCAAGATGGCTGAGCCCGCGACGCAAGACCAGACGGAGACGCCGGGCGAGCCGGCGGCGGCCACGGTTTCCGAACTGCCAAGTTCGGCGCCGCGCCGGCGCAGACGCTGGATCCAGGGCCTGACACGATTCATTCTGATGCTGGTCATACCGATAATCGGAGTGCTGTACGGCGCCGGTTTGTGGGAGGAAAGCCTACGCTACGTCAACACCGAAAACGCCTACGTGAAATCCCATGTACTGGCGGTCAGCGCCGATGTTTCGGGCCGGGTGGTGGAAATAGATGCCCGCGACAACCAGGCGATCAAGAAGGGCGATGTCCTGTTTCGCATCGATCCCCATTCGTTTCAGTTTGAAGTTGATGCGAAGTTGGCGCAATTCGACGCCATACGCCTAGCAATCGAAGCCAAGCGCATGGCTTACCGCGCCGGTCTTCGCGCCGTGGAGGAAAGCCGCGAAGCTTTCCGCTATATGGACCAGGAATATAAACGCGCCGAGGAATTGACCAACCGCGGCGTCGGCACCACGGCCAAGCAGGACGAGGCCCATCACGATCTCGAAATGGCCAGACGGCAGCTGAAGACCCGTCAAGAGAACAATCAAACGCTGCTGGCTGAATTAGGCGGCAATCCAAATAGAACGGCGGAACAGGACCCGGAATATCATAAGCTGTCGGCCGACTACGGCTTGGCCCAGTTGGATCTGGAACGGACCGTCATCAGGGCGCCGGTGGACGGCATCGCCTCGAATGTCAAATTGCGGCTGGGAGAATATGTCCGCGCCGGCACGCCGGTATTCGCCATGGTGGAAAGCGGCGCCTTTTGGATCGAAGCCAACCTGAAAGAAACCCAGCTCACCTATGTGCAACTGGGACAGGCGGCGACTGTGGTGGCCGATGCCTATCCCGATGAACTCTACAACGCCGTGGTTGAAAGCATTTCTCCGGCCACGGGGGCCGAATTCGCCCTGTTGCCACCGCAAAATGCCTCCGGCAACTGGGTCAAAGTGGTGCAACGCATCCCGATCAGATTACAGATTACGGATGTGGAGGGGCGCAAGCTGCTGCGGGCGGGCATGACGGTTGCCGTCAGCATCGATACCGAACGGGAACGCAGCCTGAGCCGGGTGATCTACGACGGTCTGAACAACACGTCCGCCGCCGGCTTCATCCCCGACGGCGTCTTGAGCTGGCTGGCCGCGGGTTAATATCAACCGGCCGCTCCGTCATGGGACAACAGGGGTTGGTATAAGCCCGGACGGCGGTCGCGGAAAAAGCCCCAGGAGGCACGTTCATCGCGCAGCGCCGCGAAATCAAAACTGGCGGTAACGACTGCTTCGGCCTCGCGGCTGGCCTGGGCCACGATCTCGCCACGCTGATCGGTGACAAATGACGAGCCATAAAACGTCATGGTCACGTCGTCCCAGCTTTCATCGCCAATACGGTTGGAAGCCACCACGGGGATGGCGTTGCAGGCGGCGTGTCCCTGCATGGCCCGTTGCCAGGTGCCTTGGGAGTCATAACCCGGCGCCATGGGATGGTTGCCGATCGCGGTGGGATATAACAACAGGTCCGCCCCCTGGAGGGCCATGATGCGGGCGGCCTCGGGAAACCATTGGTCCCAACACACCGCCACGCCGATGTCGCCATGCCGGGTTTGCCATACCTTGAAACCGGTATCGCCCGGGGTGAAATAAAATTTCTCCTGATAGCCGGGTCCGTCGGGAATATGGCTTTTGCGGTAGCGGCCCAGTATTCGACCATCCGCATCGATCATCGCTACGGTGTTGTAATAGGCATTGTTGTCCCGTTCGAAGAAGCTAACGGGCAGCACCACGCCCAATTCGGTGGCCAGGCCGGAAAATGCCTCGATCGTTTCATTCCCCTCAAAGGGGCGCGCCAGGGCAAAATGCTCGGCCTTTTGTTCCGGGCAGAAATACGGCGTCTCGAACAACTCCTGCAGCAGGACAATCCGCGCGCCGTCCCCCGCGGCCTGACGGACCAGGGTTTGCGCCCTGTCCAAATTCACCCCGCGGTCATGGGTGCAACGCATCTGCGTAGCGGCGACACAAACTTCGGCCATGGGCTCTGATCCCTCGGTAATTACGCGGCGGCGGCCCCGCCGCGCAAAAGCCGGCCCGGCGCGGGGCCGCCGTCGCTGATGGCGTCCGCGCCGTTTTCCCGGATGACCACGCCGTTGACGATCACGTTGGCTATGCCGGTGGCTTCGCTGATCAAACGGTCCGCACCGGCGGGGAAATCATAGACCCGCTGCAAGGGTTGATCCGCCACCGTGGCCGGATCGAAAATCACCACGTCCGCGGGGTGCCCCATAGCCAAGCGTCCCCGGTCGGTGATCCCCATCACCTCGGCCGTACGCGAGGTCAACATGCGGATCGCTTCCTCCAGGCTGAATGCCTTTTTCTCCCGTACCCAGCGGCCCAGGAAATAGGTCGGCTGGCAGGCATCGCACAATTGGCTGGCATGCGCGCCCGCATCCGATAGCCCCAGCACCGTGCAATCGCTTTTCAACAACGGCTCCACCTCGTCCTCGTCGTGGTTCGCCACGGGCATGCGAAAGCGCGCCTCCAGATTTGAGGCCAAGGCCATATCAAGGGCCAGGTCGATGGGGTCCATATTGCGTTCGGCGGCAACATCGCGCAGCAACCTCTCGGCAAGTGCCGGCTCCAATTGGTATTGAGAAATCACCGTCTTGGCAAAAGAGCTTTGGAATGATGGCCGGATCGTTTTCATCCGTTCCTTGAATGCCGTACGGAATTCCGGATCCTTGTAAATGCGGCACTTGCCGTCGAAATCCGCCGCCGATACCGGTTTAAACAGAGAGATCGGCTCAAAGAGAAAGGGCGCCAGGAATTGATATTCAAAGTTCAAGGGCCGTGGCGTGACTTGCGGGCTGATCTGCAAGCCTCTGGCGGCGAAGTCCTGGGAAATCCGCAGTTGTTCTTCGTGCCCGCCCTTGCCCAGTGACAGCCCGGCCAAAAGGGCAGTCCAGGTGATCGGCCGCCCGGTACGCATGGCTATCTGTTCAAACTCGTCGAGAAACAGTTCCCGCCCGACCGTGGCTTGAATAACACCCCGGTCCATTTCGCCCAGGACATCGCACAGGGCATTAATTTCCTCTATCCCCGCGGCCCGGCTGGGCACGGGCCGGCCTTCATAACCCACATGGGTCGATGCCTTTGAGGTCGCAAAACCCAGGGCCCCCGCCTTCATGCCGCCGGACAGCAGGCCGCACATCATCGCCAGTTCGTCATCGGTAGCGGCCCGTTCCGTCGCCGCTTCTCCCATGGCATAGGTTCGTAACGGGGTGTGCCCCATCAACACACCAATGTTGATGGACGGCTCCACGCTCTCGATCGTATCGAGATATTCGAGGAAGGTTTCGAACGGCCAGGTTTCGCCCAGCCCGGCCTTCAGGGCATCGGCGCTCATGCCTTCGACCTTTTCCAAAGTCCGCACGATCATATCGCGATGTTCGGCCCGGGTCGGCGCCACGCCGAAGCCGCAATTGCCGATCACCGCCGTGGTTACGCCATGCCAGGGCGAAATGGTCAAATTACGGTCCCAAAGCACCTGGGCATCGTAATGGGTGTGGATATCGACAAAGCCGGGGCAGACCACCTGGCCATCGGCATCAATCTCCCTGGTCCCCACCTCCGGCGCCTCGCCCATGGCGACCACCTTGCCATCCTTGATGCCCAGGTCGCCCCGCATGGCCGGCGCGCCGGTGCCGTCGATAATGGCGCCATTGGTGATTTTCAGATCGTACATCGTCTTATCCCTATCCCGATCGGCTCCAGCGCCGTGTACCTAAACCGCCGCCAGACCATACAATTCCGTCACGTTGTCGTGCAGAATCCAGTCCCGCTCCTGCTCCGTCATGTCCGAGGTGTGCTCGGCCAGCATTTCCTGGCTCCAGGGCCAGGTGGCGTCGGAATGGGGGAAATCGTTGGCCCACATCAGGCGGCGGATGTTGCAGCTATCTCGGAACCGAAACGCCGTCCAGTCATCCTGGAAGGTCATGTAGACATTCTCCATGAAATATTCCGATGGCAGCCGCGCCAGTTCATCGCATTTCATCCAATAACGATGCCGCTTGTAGGCATGGTCCATGCGATACATGTAATGGGGCGCCCAACCGGCATCCGCTTCGACACAGACTAATTTCAGTTCGGGATGCCGTTGGAAGACACCGCCAAAGATAAACATGCCGATAATATCCTGGCAGCCCCGGATGATGCTGCAAAATCCGTTGATCCGGGGCCCGCGCTGAGCGCCGATCTGATCCGTGCTGGAGGTCAGGATATGAAATGACAGCGGAATTTTCAGATCCACCGCCGCCTCATAAAAGGGATCATAGTCCACATGGTCATAGTCCTGATGCTTGGGATTGCCGGGCATCATCACGCCCTTGAAGCCCATCTCCTTGACCTTGCGCAGCTCCTCTATGCCTTCCTCGACGGAGACCATGGTGATCTGAGCCATGCCGTACAGGCGATCGGGGGCGGTGGCGCAATATTCCTGCAGCCAGCGGTTATAGGCGGCGAAGCAGGCGCGCTTGTAGGCAAAGTCGGGATGATTGCACAGCACCATGCCCACGGAAGGATAGATAATTTCCGCGCCGACGCCGTCGCGGTCCTGATCCGCCAGACGGTAGGCGGGGTCCCAGCCGCCGCGGTGCATCTCGTCGAAACTTCCGCCGCTCCAGCGCAGATCCTTTGGGTCCCGCCCGGCGGCGGCGACCAGGCCGATGGGGATGGTTTTCTCCATGCCGTCGATGACATAGACATCGCCATATTTCTCGCTATGGGCCACGTGCGGCGCGCGCTCGCGAAAGCTGGGATCGATATAATCGATGTAGCAATTCCGCGGCTCGGTAACGTGTGAATCAGCCGATATGGGTGTCTTCGCCATTTAGGAATTTCCTCCGAAACCTTAGCTATTGTGTCGTGCTAGAGCACATTCGAACTATACCGGGACATTTGATGGCGTCCATAAGCCATTCGGATGGGCGCGTTGCGCAGCGCGATATGGTATATCGGGCAAGCGGCGCAACGCACCTGAATGGCTTAACGTCGCCACCGAAGGCCGGCGTGGAAGCCCCCGTGGCGGCGTTGCGGTTCTTGGACGATGTACCACATCGACCTGCGAACCGCGCCTACCCACGGGGGCTTCCACGCCGGTCAAATGACCCGGTATAGTCCGAACGTGCTCTAGACGAGGCCGGCAGCGTTGCCGGTCGAGATTATCCCAGGCTATGACCTACGTCGTCAACAAGCGCAGGGCATCGGCGCGCAGTTCCACCTTGCGGATCTTTCCCGACGCGGTCATGGGGAAGTCATCGACGAAAATCACATGGCGGGGAATTTTGAAGCTGGCGACCCTGCCCCTGCAATAGCCGATCACCGCCGACCCTTTGATTTCGGAACCCGGCGCGCGCTGCACGAACGCCACCGGCACCTCGGACAGTTTTTCGTCCGGCAGGCCGACGATGGCGATCTGAAAGACCTCGGGGTGGGCCAACAATAGACCCTCGGTCTCCATGGGGTCGACGTTCTCGCCGCCGACCTTGAGCATATCCTTGTAGCGGCCCAGAAAACGCATGTAGCCATCCGCCAGGCGTTCCGCCGTATCGCCGGTATGGAACCAGCCTTCGGCGTCATAGCAGGCCGCCGTTTCCTGTGGTTGCTTGTAATAACCCAACATCAGGCCAAAACCCTTTACCAACAGCTCCCCCGGCACGCTGACGGGTTGCTCGGCGCCCGTCTCGGGGTCCGCGATTCGGGTCTCGTAGCCCAGGCCAGGATAGCCGGAGGTCTCGCAGCGGTGGGTTTCATCGTCGTCCAACGCGCACAGCATGACGCCCAGCCAGGTTTCGGTCATGCCGAAGCCGGAGAGGTTTTTGAGAGGGGCCAGCACCTTCGCGGCCCGGCGGGTGACGGGGGTGGCACTATGCATGCCGGCGGCAAAGATCCCCGTGCGCAGGGTGGAGATATCACGCGGCCGGGCCTCCTGTGCCTCCGTCAGGCCTTTCATATGGGCCTCGAAACCATGAATGACGCTGACGCCTTCGGCCGCGATCAGATCGAGGCATTCATCGGGCTCGAAGGTTTCCGTGACGATCTGTTTGGCCCCGGTTATCAGGGACATCAAGGCACTTTCGGAATAACCGAAGGCGTGAAACAGGGGCAGGTAGTTCAAGATAACGTCGTTCACCGAGAAGCCCATGCGGAAGCCGCGCGCCTCGATATTGAGGATCAGCTTGTGGCTATGCACCGCCCCTTTGGGAAAGCCGGTGGTGCCCGAGGTGTACATGATAAAGACCGGATCGTCGGGGTCGACCGATGCCGCTCGTGCCGCCAGATCGCCATCGCTGACGGCTTCGCCGCCGCGTTTCGCTTCATTCCAGGCAACCGTGCCCGCATAGTCCTCCCGTCCCAGGATGATGACCCGGTGCATCTTGGGAAAATTCTCATCGTCGATCGTGCTGCCCGTCCGGGGCAGGGCGAAGACCTGGCGCACCATGTCCAGATAATCGATGGGGCCGGATTGGTCGTGGGTGATCAAGACGCTGCTGTCGGACTGGCGCACCACGTATTCCAGATCGGCGGTGCGGAAGCGGGTGTTGATGGGCACCTGTACCGCGCCGATCTTTGCCAGGGCGAAACTGATGAAAATCCAGTCCGCGCTGTTGTTCAGCCACAGGGCCACATGCTCGCCCGGCCCGATGCCCATTCCCATCAGCGCCTTGGCGGCATGATCTATTTCCGCCGCCATTTCGGCGAAGGTATAGCGCCTATCCTGAAAGACCAGACCTTCGCGATCCCCATGGCGGGCGGCAATGTCGTCCGCCAGATCGCCGAACCGCCGCTTGCGGTACCACTCCACTATCGGACACTCCCGGGGCACATGGCGGACACCGCTATCGCTCCACATCGGCGCAGGGACAGACCCGCGCGCCGCCGCCTGGCGCGATAAATTCGCTCCAGATGGCGTTGTGATGAGCTATAATTTGCACCGCGTTCAAATGACTCCGATCGGCGGTGGTATGGCCATCGCTGGGAACGGTGGTCTTATAGCCCCGGGCCAGGGCGCTGCGCACCGTTGTGTCGACGCAATAATCCGTGGCGCAGCCGGTAATGATCAATTCATCAATATCATGGGCCTTCAGAATGCTTTCCAGCTCTGTATCAAGAAATGCATCCCAGGCGGTTTTCGCCATGATCCTGTCACCGGGCAAGACCTCCAAGGCGGGTAGTATATGCCAGCCCGGCCGACTGGGGTGATGGGGGTCGCCCTCGGGCCCGTCATGGCGGACGAAATTTACAATCCCCGAATGCGCGCGCACCCGCTCCGCCAGGGCATTCAGCCGCGCCACCAGGCCATGGCTGTCATGGCGGGCGGTCATCGGCGTGAATGAGCCGATTTGCATGTCTATGACAATAAGGGCGCTTGCGGACATGGCGCCAATCTTAGCCGATCATTGCCGGGTTTGGAATATTTTCGCTGCTAGGGCGCGGCTGCCTCGGGCCATAGATGAGACCACGGATGGGCGCGTTCGATCATTGCCGCGACCCGGATGACGGCCGCATCCGCCATCATCGGACCGACGATCTGCACCCCCGCCGGAAGCCCGTCGCCCATGATGCCGCAGGGAACCGTGATGGCGGGATGGCCGGTCATATTGAAGGGATGGGTATAGGGATACCAACATTGCCGAATGCCGCCCGCAAGCTGATTTCCGATGGTGATCGGCTGGTAAAAATCATGATCGGCGTCGATCGCCGTGCGGCTAAGCGTGGGCATCATCAGGAAATCGACCCCTTCGAACCAGGACTGAACGCGCCGGTAAAGCTGTGTTCGGAAGGTTATCGCCCGTTGCAATTCGACCGCGCTGTAACCCCGGCCTTCCGCGATACCGCGCATTAGGGTCGGTGTAATGCGGTCGCCGAAGTCCTCCAGCTTATCCTCGAACCAGGCTACCCAGAGCGATTGGGTGATGACCAGCCAATAGGGCTCGGTATTCTCGAAGGGTTCATCGAACGGCACGATCTCGGCCCCCGCCGCCGCCAGGGCCTCACGGCGCACGGTGCAGGCCTGCAGCACCTCCGCCTCGACCAAGTCATTCCCCATCCGGGTCATCCAGCCGATTTTAACGCCCTTCAAGTCCCCTTCCCCCCGCGCCGAGGCGGCATAGTCGTCCTTGGGCAGGCCGTGGGAGTGCGGGTCGTTGATGTGCGGCCCCGCCATCGCCGCCAGCATCAGGGCGGCATCCATGACGGTGCGCGCCATGGGGCCCTGGTTGGAAAAATTGCCAAAGCCGTCGGGTGCTGAATCGTGAGGCACCAATCCCATGGTCCCCTTCATCCCGACAACGCCGCAACAAGCCGCCGGAATTCTGCTGGATCCCCCCGCATCGGTGCCGATAGAAAGTGGCGCCATGCCGGCGGCCAGGGCCGCCGCCGACCCGCCGCTGGACCCGCCGGAGGTGCGCGAGCGGTCCCACGGGTTCACGGTACGGCCGAACAAAGGCGATTCATTCATGGGTTTATGACCGAATTCCGGCGTCGAAACCTTGCCGACCAGCACCGCGCCCGCGGCTTTCATGCGCGCCACGGCAACGGCATCACGCGCGGGGATATTGTGTTCGAAAATCGCCGAGGCGTAAGTGGTGCGTACACCGGCGGTGTCGATCAGGTCCTTCACCGTATAGGGCACGCCCAACAAAGGCGGCAATTCCTCGCCACTCGACCGGGACGCCAGCAACGCCTCCGCCGCCGCGGCCTCCGCCCGCGCCCTGGCCTCGCTGACCGTGATGAAGGCGTTTATGGCCGGATCGGTTTTCTCGATATGGGCCAGGGTAAGGTCCAAGACCTCGTTGGGCGAAATCCTGCCCGCCCTGATTTCCGCCGCCATGTCCGCGGCCGATAGCTTAAGGATGTTCTCTGGCTCCATTACGTGCTCCTGCAAGGAATTGCATCACGGCCTTTTAATTCCGCTTCATGATGTTCCGGGCCAGGGCCCAGCGGTGCACTTCCGAGGGGCCGTCGTAAATGCGGAAGGCGCGGATGTCGCGGTAGATGCGTTCGACCACGGTCTCGTCGGTAATGCCCTTGCCACCCAGGATTTGCAGGGAACGGTCAACCACCGCCGAGAAGGCTTCGGAACAGCGTACCTTGCACATGGAGGTTTCGTCCCGGGCCTGCTCGCCCTGATCCAACAGCCAACAGGCCTGCCAGATGGCCAGACGGCAAAAATGCAGATCGGCCTGGTTTTCCGCCAACATGAAGCCGACGCCTTCGTGTTCGCCGATGGGCTTGCCAAAGGCCTGGCGCTGTTTGGCGTAGCCGGTGGCAATGTCGTGACAGCGCACGGCCGCACCCAGCCAGCGCATGCAATGGGTCATCCGCGCCGGGGTCAGGCGCACCTGGGCATAGCGGAAACCCTTGCCCGCCTCGCCCAGGATCTGGCTGGCGGGCACGCGCACGTCCGTATAGGCGACCTCGGAATGGCCGCCGGGAGAATTGCTGTCGATAGTGTTCAGCACCCGCACCAGTTCAATGCCGGGGGTGTCATTGTCCATCATGAACATGGTTGCGCCCATGTCATTGCCCTGCCTGTCGAAGGTACGCGCCATGAGGATCTGAAACGCGGCGCCCTGCATCCCCGTGATCAGCCACTTGCGGCCATTGATGATGTAGCCGTCGCCGTCGGGCCGCGCCTCGGTCCGCATCAACGAGGGGTCGGAGCCGGCCCCGCCGTCGGGTTCCGTCATGGCAAAGACCGAGCGCACCTCGCCGGCCACCAGGGGGGCCAGCCAGCGCTCCTTTTGTTCCTGGCTGGCGACGTTGTGCAACAGGTTCGTGTTGCCTTCGTCGGGGGCCTGAATGTTCAGGGCCAGGGGGCCAAGGGTGGAATAGCCCGCCGCCTCGAACACCACGGCCATGGCCACATGGCTCAACCCCAGGCCGCCCCATTCCACCGGCCCATGGGGCGACAACAGGCCGGCCGCCTTCGCCTTGGCCACCAGCTCGCGGCGCAAATCGTCCGTGGGGCCATGAAATTCCTGGCGCGGGTCGGCCTCGTAAGGCATCACCTGGTCACGAATGAACCGCTCCACCCCGTCGCGCAGGGCCACCAGATCGTCTGGCAAGGAAAAATCAATCATCGTTAAATCCCCTCAATCCATCACTCCGCCAGGTTACGAAAATCGGGCGGCCGTATTTCCCAAAAAAGACGGTTACCGCCTCGGCATGTTTTTTGCGCACCACGTCGTGGATCTCGTAACCCTCGTGAAATTTCTTGCCAGGTGCGCCGGGCAATACCTTTCGGAACAGCTCGTGATACCACATCGCGTGCACCTCCGCTGTTTTCCCGGCCTCGCCGTCGCTCTCGGCGACATAGGTCTGCATCAACAAGGGTTGGTCCTGGGCCAGACTTAAGGATGTAATGCGCGGCCCATTGTTATCCGCGCGACACAAATTCGAGCTTTCCAGATATCTCCGGCCATGATGGAATATGCGGGTAGAAGACGGGGATCACCGGCATGGAAAATCTTCTCGTAGTAGTAACCGGCGCCAGTGACGGCATCGGCTTTGTCTGCGCGCAATCCCTGGCGGCGCGGGGCGCTCAGGTGATCCTGGTGGGCCGGGACGAAGAAAAATGCGCCGATGCGGTCGCGACAATCCGGAAAAGCACGGACAACGGAAAATTATCGTTCGACATCGCCGATCTGTCCCAGGTACGGGACGTCCGCGCCCTGGCCGGCCGCATTCTGGATAATCACGGCCATATCGACGTCTTGTTAAACAACGCCGGCGGCTATTATCGCCAACGCCAGACAACGCCCGAGGGACTGGAATACACTTTCGCCCTTAATCACATGGGCTATTTCGTCTTGACTGATTTGTTGTTGCCGGCCCTGGGCCGGGCGAAACAGGGGCGCATCATCAATGTCGCCTCGGGCGCCCATCGCCGGGGCACCATGAACTTTGAAGATCTGCAAGGTGAACGCGCCTATGCCGGCTGGCCCACCTATTGCCAGTCCAAGCTGATGAACGTGATGTTCACCTATGCACTGGCCCGCCGCCTGACGGATACCGCAATCACCGTCAACAGCCTGCACCCCGGTTTCGTGCGCAGTAATTTCGGCCACAACAACCCCGGTTTCGCCGGCCTGGTGGTACGCCTCAGCCAGATACTTCTGGCCATATCCCCCGAAGCCGGCGCCAAAACCCCGTTGTATTTGGCCTGCGCGCCTGAATTAGCGAACAGCAGCGGGAAATATTACGAGAAATCCAAGGCCGTAACGTCCTCGCCCGAAAGCCTGGACAGGGAGGCTCAGGAACGGCTGTGGCAAATCAGCACTGAACTGACCGCCCGCATTTGCTAAAGAGCCCCGGCTTCCCTGGCTTTGGCGGCCTTTTTCTCCAGCCGCCCCTTTTGCCCCATCTTGTCAATCATGAAGCGTATGTGCCGCGCCTTGCCGACCTGATCCAGGGCGTCATGAACTTCAACGTCGAAGACCACCTTCGGGCCCTTGACCTCGATCACCTCGGCCCGCACCTCGACCCACATATTCATCAGGGTCGGTCCCATATGATCGATCTCGACCCGGGCGCCGACGGAACTTTCACCCTCGTCGGCATGTTCCGCCATCAAGGCCAGGCAGGTCCGCTCCACATCCATCACCATCATGGGGGTCGCGTAAACACGCAGATCATCGCCCATGAAATCGATCGTCCTGTCTTTGTCCACATCGTAACGGCGGCTGATCTTCAGGCCCGCTTGCAATGACTCTTTCACCGCATTTCTCCCTGGTTAATGATACGCGGCAGTGGCGACGGCCGCGATAGCCACCGCCGCCACGGCCCCGCGACATGGATGTAACCGTCTTGGAGTGGCTTTGTCGAGGGGTCAGGCCAATTGCGCCCGTGCCGCTTCGATAGCGGGCAATGCAATAGCCAGACCAAGCCGGCTGCCCTGCCCATGGACCCGCGCCAGAGTGGCGGCATCACCCTTTCCCTCGGCATGATCGGCAAGGGCGTGGCCCCGCTCCACGAAAAACGTTGCCCAGGGCAAAGGTTCGTCAATGGTGAATGCCACCAGGGCGTCCGCGTGGGCGCGGGCCTGATCATTGTCACCGATGGCCAGGCAGGCATCGATCGCATCACGATGGAACCACAAGACATTATGTGCATTGGCCCCCTCGGCCACCAACGCCTCTGCCTCGGCCAGGGCGGCGCGGCAACCCGCCGCATCATCGGCGAAACGGGCCTGTAGCGAAAGCAGGCGGGGGCCATGAAAGTTGATGCCGGTTTCCCGCCCGATCGCCACTGCCTCGTCCAGCAGATCCCGGGCCAGCGCGGGCCGGTCCTGGCCATGGGCGTTGCGGGCCAGTTCGTATAAATTATACAGTTCCAGCCGCCGATTTTCCAACGAGCGGGCAATTTCCAGCGCCTCCCGCGAGGACCTCTCGGCCGCCGCGAAATCCGCCATGTCCATCAAAACCTCTCCCTTGATCATCCGCGCCATCATGCCGCCCCGGACATCGTGAATTCGGTCCGACAACGCCGCCTCGGCGTCCAGTTCGGCAATCGCGACATCCTGAGGGAAGAGGTAGCGCCCAGTGGTCCCGTTCATAAATCGGTTGCGCGCCTCGATATGCAAAAAACCATGCTCCCGGCAAAGCGCAAAACAGCGTTCGAAATTTTCCAGAGCGTCGTGCATTCGGCCACTGGCATATTCGGCGTCGGCAAGTCCGCCCAGGGCAACGGCCTCCCATTCGTGGCTGCCAGCCCGGCGGGCATGATCCAGGGCTTGACGTTGCAGCTCCAGGCCTTGTTCAAAATTACCGGACACGAAGGCGGCGGCGCCACGGTAGTAGAATATCTGGGCCAGCTCTTGCTCCAGGCCCTCACGCCTGGCCACGGCTTCTGCCTCATCCAACACGCTCAGGCCGCGTTCACCCAAACCCATGAGGCGCTCCGCCGCCGCGATGCCAATCCAGGCGCGGCAGCGCTGCCCGTCGGTTGCCGCCAGGGTCAGGGCCCCTTCCCAGGCATCGACAGCCTCCTTGGGACGTCCCAGTTCGCGCAACAGATCGGCCCGGTGAGCGGTCAAGTCGAAACGGTCCGCATCCGTGGTCAGCAACGCCAGTCCCCGCTCCACCAGATCCAAAGCCCGGTCGACGCGGTAGGCGCCTGCCTCGGCCCGCGCCGCTTGTTGAAAGGTCAGCGGCGCCCGATCGCTGTCGGCCTGGCCCAGATGTTCCGCATAAAGCACCGCGTCCCGGTCCTGAAACCATTCAGCCGCGCGCAAATGCAAATCCTGGCGCCGGCCCTTCAGGAAAGAGCTGTGCACCGCATCGCGGAACAATGCGTGGGAGAATTGATAGCCAGCATTCGTTTTCCGGATCAGGTCGAATTGCAGCAAATCATCGGGCTGATAAGCCTCGTCACCGGCAATATGACGAACCGCGTCCAGGGTAAAACGCTGGCCCAGCACGGAGGCTGCCTGCAAGGCCGTTCGGTCCCTGCCAGGCAGGCCGTCTATGCGGGCCTGCACAACACTTTGCACGGAACCTGGAATGGCCTGTCCATCACCGCCGTCGGAACTGCGCAGCAATTGTTCCAGGAACAGCGGATTGCCGCCCGACCGTTCGATGCAGGCCGCGGCGCGGGCGCTATCGATTCCCTCGAATTCAAAAACCAGGTCGCGGGCCTCATGGGAACTGAGGGGGCGAAGATCCATGGTATGGAACGTGGCCGCGCCAGTTCCGGCCCGCCATTCAGGGCCCAGGATGTCACCCTGCACCCGTGAAGTCAGCAACAGGATCACCGGGTGATGGGCGGCGGCCGTCACCAGGGCGGTCAGATATTCCAACAAATCCGGTGCGGCCCAATGCAGATCCTCCAGCCGCAGCAACAACGGCGCCCGGGCCGACAGGCCGGCAACCAGCGCGACCACGGTTTCCACCCGGCCCCGGTTGCGTTGCTGATTGCCCATGGCTTCGTATTCGGCGCGCTGTTCCTCCGTCTGAGTCAAGTTCAACAGATCGTTCAAATGCAGCCGTTTATTGCGCTCTATCAGTCCCGATCGGATCGTTTTATCGGCGGCCTCTGCACGTTGATTATTGTCCGCGTCCGGCACCAGTCCCAAAAGACTGCGCAGCATGACCCGGATCGCGTCTTGCCCCTCGCCGACACCGAAATCCAATACCTGGCCGCCGTGGCTGTGAAAGCCACGTGCTTCCGCCAGGCGTTGAAACTCCTGCATCAGACGGGTCTTGCCGATACCGGCTTCACCGCGAATGAACAGGGATTGGCCGTGCCCGTTCCGCAACGTGGTATCGAGGGCCGAATCAAACAGCTCTATCTCTTCTTTCCGGCCAACGAATTTCCCCTGAACAAACGTCCGGGCCTCGGCCAGCCCCTCGACCCGCCAGACCCCTACCGGGTCCGCTATCCCCGGCAATGTCCGCGGGCCCAGGCTTTCAGCATCCAAAACCGCGCCCAGAATATTGTGCACGGCATCGGGGATCAGGGTCTGACCCACCGTCGCCAGATCGGTCAGGCGCGAGGCTAGATTTACGGTATCACCGGTAACGGTGTATTCCTGATGGGCCGCGCTGCCGGTGCTCGAGGCAACAACCTGCCCCGCGGCGACGCCCGCATGGACCCGGATCGGCGGATCCAGCGCCCCCGCGGCCTGGTGGACCGCCAGGGCGGCCCGCACGGCCCGCTCCGGATCGTCCGTATGGGCCACGGGCGCCCCAAAAACCGCCATCACCGCGTCGCCAATATGCTTGTCTATGCTGCCGCCAAAGCCCTGAACCACAGTATCGACGGCGGCGAAGAAGCGATTCAAAAGCTGGTGGACTTCTTCCGCATCCCGCTCTGTCGCCAAGCGCGTAAAGCCGGAAATATCAGCAAACAGCACCGCCACCTGGCGACGCTCCCCCTCGGGCACGCCGGATGCTTGGGCAACCGGTGCCCCGGGCAAACCTGCAATGGCCTTCAACAGGCGCTTGCGGTCGCCCAGGGCCGGCCCCAGCTCGCGCAAATCGGCCTCACCCAAATCCGGCAAGACATCAAAATCGATGCGGTTATCCGCGAAGACCCCGGTATAATCTTTCAGGCCCAGATCGGCTAGCCAGGTCGCCATATCCGGATCAGCCATTGCCGCCGCTCATTACTGCCCACCCATTGCCGCCCGCCGCCTCATACCGTATGAGACATTGCCATAAATTAGCTGTTCGGGAGTGCAAAGAATGACAAGGGCGTTCGAAAGTATCCGTGTGATCGATTTCAGCCAGGTTCTGGCCGGGCCCTTCGCGGCCGGCCAGTTGGCCCTGCTGGGCGCCGACGTGATCAAGATTGAACAGCCCGGCCAGGGTGACCAGATGCGCACCATGATGGCGAATGAGGATCTGGCCGCGTTGAAACTGTCGCCGGCCTTCCTGGGCGTCAATTCCAACAAGCGCGCCATCACGATTGATCTGAAACACCCAAAGGCCGGGGAAATCCTGCACCGCTTGTTCCAGGACGCCGACGTCGTGTTGCAAAACTTCAAAGCGGGGGTGCTTGACCGTCTTGGTTACAGCTATGATGCCGTGCGCGCCATCAAACCCGATATCATCTATTGCTCCATTTCGGGCTATGGCCAGCAGGGGCCCATGGCGGGCAAGGCCGCCTATGATGGCGCCATCCAGGCCGCGTCCGGCATGATGAGCGTGACCGGCAACGAAAATAGCGGACCCTTGCGGGTGGGCTATATGCCGGTGGATGTTTCCGCCGGCATTACTGCCGCCTATGCCATTGCCTCGGCCCTGTTTCGGCGCTCCGTCACCGGCGAAGGGCAGCACCTGGACGTGTCCATGCTGGACAGCGCCATGACCATGTTGAACCCGGTGATCTCGAACTATCTGGTCGGCGGCAAGGTGCCCGAGCGTCTTGGCAACGCCTCCCCCACCCATCAGGGCACCGCCGATACCTGGGCCACCAAGGACGGTTTTGTCCAGATGACCGTTATTACCAACGGCATGGCGGTCAAGATGTGCAAGGCCCTGGGACGGCCCGACCTGGTGGACGATCCCCGCTTTACCACCGACCAGGGCCGGGTTGATCATAATGTCGAGGTCAAGGCCGAAATCGCCGCCATCTTCGCGACCGAGCCCACCGCGGTCTGGATAGAACGCCTGGGCGAGGCGGGCGTGCCCGTCGCCCCGGTCCATACCCTGCCCGAACTGATGAAGTATCCCCAATTGGAGCATCGCGGCGTGTTGATGACTATGCCGGCCCCGCCAGGCATGGAGGGTGAAATCACCGTGCCCGGCGCGGGGTTCCATGCCTCCGACGGCAATCCAAGCGGGGATACCCCCGCCCCGCTTTTGGGCCAGCACACGGACGAAGTACTGGGCGAGTTGGGCTATGACGCCGCTACAATCGCGTCGTTGCGTCAGGACGGGGTCATTTGAAGGATCACAATTATGAAAATTGATGCTCAATTGGGCAGCCTGTACCCACATCTGGCGGTCGAAATGGCCCGGCGCATGGAGGCCATGGGCTTCGATGCGGTCTGGAGTTTCGAGGCCGGGCATGATCCCTTCCTGCCCCTCATGGCCGCCGCCACGGCCACGGAACGGCTGCATATGGGCACTAATATCGCGGTGGCCTTTGGCCGCAGCCCCTTTGCCATGGCCCAGGCCGCATGGGACCTGCAACAGGCCAGCGGCGGCCGCTTTCACCTCGGCCTGGGCACTCAGGTGCGGGCCCATGTTGAACGGCGCTATGCCATGCCCTTCGATCATCCCGCAGCCCGTCTGACCGACTATATTCGTTGCCTGCGGGCCATCTTTGATAATTTTCAGACCTGCAGCAAACCGGAATACGAGGGCCCGTTCTATCGCTTTGTATTGAACAACCCGGCCTTTAACCCCGGGCCCATCAAACACCCCCATATCCCCATCTATGTCGCCGGCGTCAATCCGCGCATGTGCCGGGTGGCGGGCGAAGTCGCCGATGGATTTCATGTCCACCCCATGCATTCCATTGCCTATTTGCGCGATGTGGTGCGCTCGGCGGTGGATGAAGGCGCGCGCATGGCGGGCAAATCCGTGGATGATCTGGATTTGCATGCCTCGGTCTTCGCCGTGTTGGGAGAGACGCCGGCCGAGCGGAGCGCCTCGGAACAGCAAATCCGTGGACAGGTTGCCTTCTATGCCTCCACGCCCAGCTATCGCGCCCTGTTGCGCCATCACGGCATGGAGGATCTGGGCAAAAAGCTGAGCCAAACCATGCGCGCCGGCGAGATCCATAAGATGATGGCCATGGTGCCCGACGAATTGCTGGCCGAGGTGGCCATATCGGCGGATTACGGCACGCTCGGTCCGCTGTTGCGGCAGCGTTACGACGGTCTGGTACAGCGCATCGCGACCTACTTTCCCATCCCCGATGACGACCCGGTAGAGAGGTGGGCCGCCGTGGTCGAGGGCTTCGAAGCCGCGAAAACGCTGTAACCCTACCGATTACGTTCGCCCAGGATCATGTCGGCGCATTTTTCCCCGACCATGATAGACGGCGCATTGGTGTTGCCGGAGGTGACGGCGGGCATGATCGAGGCATCGGCAATGCGCAAACCCGACAGGCCGCGCACCCGCAAGCGGTCGTCCACCACGCTCATCCCGTCATTACCCATTTTGCAGGTGCCCACGGGATGGTAAATCGTGGCGGCGCTATCGCGGATATGATTGATGATATCTTCATCGCTTCGCGCATTGGCGCCGGCGCCATGCTCGCCTTCCAAATAATCAGAGAACGGCCGGGTATTGATGATCCTGCGTAGAATTTTCATGCCCCGCAGCATGCCTTGAACGTCCTCGTCCCGGTCCAGATAATTGGGTTGGATCGCCACCCGCAGTCCGCCCTGGTCCCGCACCAGGCTCACATCGCCCCGGCTCTTGGGCCGGGTGTAGCAGATAGATGCCGTGCCACCCGGGAAGGGGTGGAAGATGAAGCCGCCCTTGGACGAATAATCGAAACTGAAGGGGCGGTAGGTGATTTGTATATCGGGTCTGGCGCCCTTCTCCTCTGAATCCAGAAAGCCGCAAATTTCGCAACTTGTCAGCCCGAAAGCGCCCGTGCGGCGAATGCCATACCGTAACAATTCCAACCCCATGCGCGGCTTGTTGTTGAGCAATTGGTTCAGGGTCGGATAAGCCGGCTTCAGACGCGGCTGCACATGAACAAATATATGGTCATGCAGGTTTTTACCGACGCCGGGCAGATGATGGGCCGGTTCCACGCCAACGGCTTTCAGGGCGCCGCCGTCGCCGATGCCCGATTGCAACAGAATTTGCGGCGAACCGATGGCGGAGGCCGACAATATCACTTCCCGACCAACCTGGACGGAAACCCTGCCGCCCTTTCCATCCTGGTATTCCACGCCGCTAACCCGCGTGCCGTCCAACAAAATGCGGCTGACATTGGCCCCGGTCCGGACCGCCAGATTGGGGCGCTTTCTAGCTGCGTGCAGATAACCGCGGGCCGTGGAGTCCCGGCGCCCATTGCGGATCGTGCCCTGCACCGTGGCGATGCCGTGTTGATCACCGGTGTTCAGATCGGCGATCCGGGGAATGCCCGTGGCCGCCGCCGCTTCCAGGAATTTGTAGGAAGAGTCATTGCTGGGCAGGGTATCGGTGACGGCGATAGGCCCGCCGACGCCGTGGAC
>JAKZRK010000057.1:0-13416 GCA_047518225.1 Alphaproteobacteria bacterium
GATCATTTGGTACATAAACCGGACAGATCACATGTTACCGACAGGCGGGGAAGCCGCACTTGCGCCGATGATTGAAGCTGGCATAATCCAATGGTCAATTACCTTTCGTTAAAAATAAACTCAAAATGCCGGGTAAATCGAGGCCTCACAGAAACGGAGACATTGCTATGACGCGTGAAATTTCAAGACGTTCAGTGCTTAAAGGCGCCGCGGCCGTTGGTGCGGCCGGTAGCCTTCCCATGATGCCATTTGCCGCCGAGGCGGCTGGCGAAATCATCGTCGGTGGTCTGCACGATTTGTCCGGCTTCATCGATTTCGCCGGCATTCCCATGAACCAGATCATGCTGATGGCAATCGAGGAGATCAACGCCTCCGGCGGCCTGCTGGGCAAAAAGGTCAAGGGGGTGGTCTATGACCCGCAGAGCAATATGTCTCTGTATTCCCAGTACGCGACCCAACTGGCCCTGAAGGATCGGGCCGCGGTGGTCATGGGCGGCATCACCTCCGCCAGCCGGGAAACCATTCGGCCGATATTCCATCGTTTCAAGACCCTGTATTTCTACAACACCCTCTATGAAGGCGGCGTCTGCGACCGCAATGAGATCTCCTTGGGTACCACTCCGGCGCAGACCGTGGAGAAGCTGGTCCCCTACACCATGGGACTATGGGGCAAGAAAGTTTACACCATCGCGGCTGACTATAACTACGGTCAGATCACCGCGGCCTGGGTAAAACGCTATGTGGAACAGAATGGCGGCGAGGTGGTTTCTACAGATTTCTTCCCCCTCGACGTCACCAACTTCGGCCCGACCATTTCCAAGATCCAAGGCGCCAAGCCCGATATGGTCATGAGCGTGCTGGTCGGCTCCGGCCATCTTGGATTTTACAATCAATGGGCCGCGGCGGGCATGAAAAACGAGATCCCCATCGCCTCCACCACGTTCGGTGCCGGCGGGGCGGAGATCGAGATCATCAAACCAGAAGTGGCCAACGGCATCATCAGTAGCTATGGCTACTACCCCTCCATTGACTCGCCGGAAAACAATGCCTGGGTGAAAAAGGTCAAGCAACGGTATCCGGAAAAAACCCCGCTGCTGACCGAACTTTCCGCCTTTACCTGGGAGGGCATGATGATCTGGGCCAACGCGGTGCGCACGGTGGGCAGTCTGGACCGTATTAAGATCATCGAAGTGATGGAGACAGGCAAAACCTACACCATGCCCTCCGGTAAGGTTTCCATTGATCCGCTGACCCATCATGCGATCCGCGACGTCTATATCGCCGATCTGCAGGATAAGCAGTTCATCATCAAGAAGAAATTCTCGCAGGTGCAGCCGGCGGACACACAGCTTGTTTGCAACCTGAAGAAAACTCCGAATGCGAACAAGCATTACGAAATATCGCTCGAGTAGTTGGTAAAGACGTATAACCGCCCGGGCCGCTGGGATCGGCGGCCCGGGCCATAAAAATCTTAAATCCGGGTGGGCTTCCATGGATTATTCTTTGGTGGTGGCTATCGAACTATTGCGCGAGGTCGCCGGCCTAATATTGATCGCCACCGGGCTTGCGGTCATTTTCGGCATGATGCGGGTCATCAATATCGCGCATGGCGAATTCATGATGCTGGGCGGTTACACCGTTGTTCTGACAACCAAATTTGGGGTCAATATCTGGGTCGCCATTCTGATACTGGCGCCCTTGGCCGTCGGTGTCTTCGGCATTATCGTGGAGCGCCTGATCATCCGCCATCTCTATGGCCGGATTATTGATTCATTGCTGGCAACCTGGGGCTTGAGCCTATTCCTGATCGGCTTCGTTACGGTCGTGTTCGGCAATACGGTGGAAGGTGTCTCCACGCCCTTCAGCGGATTGCCAATTGGGCAATACACCGTGGCGATCTATACCCTGTTCCTGATATTCGCCGCCGTGGCCTTCATTACCTCCGTGTACCTGACCTTGCGATACACCAAGGCCGGTCTGATCGCCCGGGCGACCATGCAAAATCCGGATATGGTGGAAAGCCTTGGGGTCAATTCGAAGCTGGTTTACATGGCCACCTTTGGTATTGGTGCGGCCTTCGCCGGCCTGGCGGGCGGGCTATTGGCGCCGATCAGCGGCGTGGTGCCGGGCATGGGCGCGCTGCTTATTGGCAAGGCGTTCATCACGGTTGTCACCGGTGGTGCCGCCGTGGTCGCCGGGACCCTGAGTGCATCGGGCATTCTGGGCACTATCAGCCAGGCGGTGACGTTCGCCACCGGGCCGGTGTTCGGCGATGCCACGCTGTTGTTCGTCGCCTTGATCTTGCTGCGCCTGCTGCCACAGGGCATCACCGGCCGCATCTTCACCCGCAGCGTCTGAAATACGGCGCCATCATGAGGATCGCATGTTGAACAATGTTTCCAAGGATTGGCTGGGCGCCGGTTTTGTTACGGTGCTGGGTTTGGCGATCCTGTATTTCGTGCCGATCCTGTTCGATCTGTTCGAAGTGCTGCAGATGACGAAATATGTGGTGCTCTCGCTGTTCGTCCTGAGTTTGGCCTACATCTGGGGTTTCGGCGGTATCTTGAGTTTTGGACAGGCCGGCTTTTTAGGACTGGGCGGCTATATTTTCGCCGTCTCCGCCATTAACATGGGGCAGACCACGGTGCCGTTCCTCATTGCCATTGTCGGTTGCGCCCTTTTCGCCGCCGCCCTTGGTTATTTCATGTTCTATGGCCGATTGAACGACGTCTATCTGGGCGTGGTTACCTTGGTGGTGACCCTGATATTGTGGAAGCTGATCAATCATACGGCCGGGCCCGAGTACATTGTCGGCAAGGCCCGCCTCGGCGGTTTCAACGGCATCCCCTCCATCCCCATAATGACCTTGCCCTGGCGGCCCGACCAGGAGATGGAGCCGGCGCAGATGTTCCAGTATTTCATGGCCATCCTGATTGCGGTTTACGTCCTGCTGCATCTTTTGATCAAATCGAAGTTCGGCCGGGTCGCCATATCAATCCGCGAGAACGAGGTTCGCACCGGCCTGCTGGGCTATGACGTGCGCTTCTATAAACTGTGCATCTTTACCATCGGCGGGGCGGTTGGCGGTGCGGCGGGGGCCATGTGGGCGAGCTATCAGACCTTCGTCGACCCCAATATCTTCAGCCTGGAATGGTCGGCCAAATGTCTGATCTGGGTGATGGCGGGGGGCGTAGGTACATTGTTCGGGCCCATCGTCGGGGTGATCGCGCTGGAATATCTGTCGTTCCAGCTGGGCCAGACGGACTTGATCAACAACCTGATAGTGTTGGGTACCGTTTTGATTTTCCTGGTGCTGCTGTTGCCAAAGGGAATTTTTCCCACCTTCCGCGACATTATCGTGAAGCTGTGGCGCGGACGCCGCGGCTCCGAAGAGCGGGGATCTCCATGATGGCGGCGGAGCAAACCATTCTGACGACCTCGCAGCTGACAATGCGGTTCGGTGGCGTGGTGGCCGTGGATCAGGTGGATTTCACCCTGAAGACGGGCGAATTGCGCTGTTTGATCGGACCCAACGGCGCTGGCAAGAGCACATTTTTCAAATGCCTGACCGGGCAGTTGAAGCCGACCGCAGGCTCCATTCGGTTTGCCGATCAGGAATTGAGCGGCAAGTTGACCCATGACATCGTGCGCCAGGGCATCGGCATCAAGACCCAGGTGCCGAACCTGTTCGACGGCCTGCCGGCGCGGGAAAACATTGCCCTTTCGGCCCGGCAGGACAATTCACAAAAACGTTCGGATGAGATCACGGACGAGATGCTGGAGTTGATCTCGATTACCGCGCTGGCGCACCGGGAGGTGGGATCCCTGGCCCACGGCCAACGTCAATTGGTAGAGCTGGCCATGGTCCTGGCGGGTCAACCGCGTCTGGTGTTGCTGGACGAACCGGCCGCCGGCATGACCGCCGAAGAGCGCGGGCGCCTGGCCTCGGCGTTGCGTGAGCTGGCGGGGCGGGTGTCGTTGATTGTGGTCGAGCACGATATGCAGTTCATAAAAGACATTGCGACGGAGATTACGGTCTTCCACCGTGGCCGGGTCTTTATCGAAGGCAATGTCGCGGAGATCATGGCCCACAGCGAAGTGCAGGAAATCTATTTGGGAAAAGAAGCCAATGGCGCTGCTTGAAATCCAGGATCTCAAGGCGGCCTATGGGCATGTGCCGATCCTGCATAAGATCGATATGCATGTGGAGCAGGGCGAGTTTGTCGGCGTGTTGGGCCATAACGGCATGGGCAAGACCACGTTGATGCGCGCGATCATGGGTTTCGTGACCACGACGGGGGGCAGCATCAGATACCAGGACAGGGAAATCCGCCGGTTGCCGACCTACCGCCGCGCCCGCATGGGCATGTCGCTGGTGCCCCAGGGCCGGGAAATCTTCCCCAATCTGACGGCGTTGGAAAATCTGACCGTTGGCGTTCTGGGCAAGAAAGGCTCGCTCGGCCGGATCGATGAGATGCTGGAGTTCTTCCCCCGCCTACGGCCGCTGCTGGATCGCCGCGGCGGCGACTTGAGTGGCGGCGAACAGCAAATATTGGCCATCGCCAGATGCCTGTGCAATCACCCCACGTTTATCCTGCTGGATGAACCGACCGAGGGGGTGCAGCCTTCGATCATTCAGGAAATCAGCGAAGTCTTGCAAGAGCTGCGGGTAAAGCAGAACCTGACCATTGTACTTGTCGAGCAAAATCTGGATTTCATCGTGGGTCTGGCGTCGCGCATTTACACCATCTCCCGGGGTGTTCTGGATACGGAAATTCCGCTTGAGGATATCAAGGATGCTGCCATGGTCGCCGAATACCTTGGCTTTGGAACCTGAATTTTTTATTCCGGGAGATCGTGATGACCGTACAACAGCCCACCGACGAACAGGTATACGAGATCGCCGCGCAACTTGGTTTGAATATCGACCAGGCCAAGGTGGCGTTGTTGCAACCCCGCTTTGCCGCTTACGTGGCGGCCTACAGGGCGGTTGACGAAATGACCGATCCCTTGCCCGAGGTGAAGTATCCGCGCACGCCGGGTTATCGGCCCTGGGGGGCGGAAAATCCCCATAACGCCTGGTACTATAAAACCGAAGTCAAGGGCGCGGCCCAGGGCAAGCTGGAGGGCAAGACCGTTGCGGTCAAGGACAACGTGATGCTGGCCGGCGTGCCCATGATGAACGGCTCCGCCACATTGGAAGGCTTTGTGCCAAACGTCGATGCAACCGTCGTGACCAGATTGCTGGATGCCGGCGCCACCATCATGGGCAAGGCCCATTGCGAATGCTTTTGCCTCTCGGGCGGCAGTCATACCAACGCCACTGGTGCCGTGGATAATCCAAGGGCGCCGGGCTATTCCGCCGGCGGTTCGTCATCCGGCAGCGCGGCCCTGGTCGCGGCGGGCGAGGTGGATATGGCCATTGGCGGCGACCAGGGCGGCTCCGTCCGTATCCCGGCGGCCTATTGCGGCATCGTCGCCATGAAGGCCACTTATGGCCTAGTGCCCTATACGGGCGTCATGCCCATCGAGCCGTTTATCGACCACACGGGCCCCATGACCGCGACGGTGTCCGACAATGCGCTGATGCTGGAAGCCATTGCGGGCGTGGACGGTTACGACAGCCGGCAACAGAATGTGGTTACCCAGCCCTATAGTGAAATGCTGGATGGAGGCGTCGGCGGCATGAAGATCGCCGTGGTGAAGGAAGGCTTTGGCCTGGAGAATTCAGAGGCGGACGTGGACGCCTATGTACGGGCGGCGGCGGCCCGTTTCACCGATCTGGGCGCCACGGTCGAGGAAGTCTCCATCCCCATGCATCTGGATGCAATGGCAATCTGGACGCCGATCGGGCTGCATGGACTGACCCACACCATGATGCTGGGCGATGGTTACGGTCACTCGCGGGGGGATTTGTATTCCACTTCGCTGATGGACTTCCACCGAGGCTGGCGCGAGCAGGCGGATTCGTTGTCGGAAACCTTGAAGTTGGCCATGATGATGGGCACCCATGTGGACAACACCGTCGGCAAGCGCTTCTACGGCAAGGCGGTCAATCTCTCCTATGTCCTGCGCGCGGCCTATGACGCGGTGTTGGCCGACCATGATCTGTTGCTGATGCCGACCTTGCCCATGAAGGCGACGCCGCTGCCCAACGCGGATGATGATTGGGATTTCTACGTCGACCGCGCCTTCGAGATGCTGGGCAACACCGCGCCCTTCAACATCACCCACCATCCGTCGCTCTCCATGCCCTGCGGCATGAGTGATGGCCGTCCCATTGGTTTGATGCTGACCGGCCGGTTCTTTGACGAGGCCACCATATACAAAGCGGCCGAGGCGTTTGAACAATCCGGCGACTGGATGTCATTCACGGCCTAACGACAACCAACATAGGCAAAGGAGAACAGGCAGATGAAACCGACCGACCAACAGCTCCATGAAATTGCCGCCACCTTCGGGGTTACCTTGACGGCGGCAGACTCGGAATTCTTCGCCACGGTGCTGGGTCCGCTGTTCGAGCTGACCGATGCCGCCCTGAGCGGGCCCGATGCCTTGCCGGAAGTAAAATATCCGCGCAGCCCCGGCACAAGGCCGGCGGCCGAGGATAACCCGCTGAACGCCTGGTACTACAAAACAGAAGTGAAGGGCGCTTCGGAGGGTAAGCTTGCCGGCAAGACCGTGGCGCTGAAGGACACGATCCTGCTGGCCGGCGTGCCGTTAATGAACGGCGCCTCGGTGATGGAGGGTTATGTGCCCGAGGTGGACGCCACCATTGTGACCCGAATGCTGGATGCGGGCGCCACCATCACCGGCAAGGCGGTCTGTGAGTATTTCTGCGTCTCGGGCAGTAGTTACACATCCTCCACCGGGCCGGTGCATAACCCGGTCAAATATGGCTATTCCGCGGGCGGTTCCTCTTCGGGCAGCGCCGCGCTGGTGGGCTCCGGCGCCGTCGATATGTCCATCGGCGGCGACCAGGCCGGCTCGATCCGCATACCGGCGGCCTTTTCCGGCATCGTCGGAATGAAGCCGACCCATGGCCTGGTCCCCTACAGCGGCATCATGAGCATGGAAGTCTCCATCGATCATATTGGGCCCATGACCGCCAACGTGGCCGATAACGCCCTGCTGCTGGAAGTTCTGGCTGGGCCTGATGGCTACGATAACCGCCAATCCGGCGTACGCGCCGATACCTATACCGAGGAACTTGACCGCGGTGTCGACGGCCTGCGCATAGGTATCATCGAAGAAGGCTTTGGCCGGGAGGAATCCGAGGAAGCCGTCGATACGGCGGTGCTGGCGGCGGCGGACCTTTTGGCTGGTCTTGGGGCCAAGGTGGAGCGTATTTCCGTGCCCCTGCACAATGACATCGGCAATATCTATTTGCCCATGATCGCCGAGGGCATGGTGCGTCAGTTCACCTTTGGCGGCGGCGTGGCCAGCGGGGCGGCGGGATTTTATCCGCCCAGCCTGATCGAGAAAATCAATTCCGTCGGCCAGCGGGCCGATGAATGGCCCGATACGGCCAAGGCCATTACGCTGCTGGGCGCCTGGGTCAGCCAGACCTATGGCGGACGGATCTATGGCAAGGGGCAAAACCTGAAACGTCAGGCGACCCTGCATTATGAGGAGCTGTTCAAGGAATGGGATCTGCTGTTGACGCCGACCCTGCCCATGGCAGCAATGCCACTGCCAGGCGAGGACGACGATCGGTTGAGCAAGATCGGCCAGGCCTGGTGCATGCTGGCCAATACCTCGCCCTATAACTACACCGGCCATCCGGCCATTTCGCTGCCCTGTGGCCGCAATCCCGATGGCCTGCCCGCCGGCCTGCAACTAATCGCCAAACGTTTTGACGAACGCACGATCTACCGCGCCGCGGCCGCGTTCGAGGCGAACTACGATTGGAAGACCGCTTAAGCCTCTTCCGAGCGCTAAAAAAAGGGCGCCGCCTTATTGCGAGGCGGCGCCCAATTCTTATAGCGGTACCCTTACATTTTTTTCCAGTTCGCGCCTTGCTGGAAAGCATGGGCCGCACGGTAAATCGTCGGCTCGTCGAAATGTTTGCCGACCAGCTGCATGCTGACCGGTAAACCCTTTGACATACCGCACGGCACCGCCATGGCCGGATGATGGGTGATATCGAAAGGCGCGGTATTGTAGAGCATCTCCAGAGCCCTTTGCACATATTCCTCCCTGCTGGCGTCCGCGCCGGGCAGGGGCGTCGCCTTGATCGGCGTGGTCGGCATCAGCAATAGATCGTAATCCGCCAGCACCGCATCGTATGCGGCGGTCAACAACCGGGTGAGGTTCATGGCCTTGCCGTAATAGCGGTTGCCGTGTTGCTTGTTGATGTAGGTGCCGAACAAGGTGAACAGTTTGGTGGTTTCCGACATCTCGTCGGCCCGCTCGCGCCAGCCGCGATGTTTATCCATCAACGAGGTGACGTAAAGGTCCGGCCGGCTGATGCCATAGCCATCGCCATGCATCATGGTCTGGGTCAGGCCCTCGACACCGATTGGCAGCCAAAGCGCCCCGCCCAGGGTATGCATAGGGATCGAAACTTCTTTCACCTTGGCGCCCATGGTTTGCAGTTTCTTGGCCGCCGCGCGGACCTTGGTGTTGACGTCCGTTTCCGCATTCTCCGCCTGGTAGCCTTCCTTGACCACGGCGATTTTCATGCCCTTGATGCCCTTGGCGCCTTGCAGGGCCTGGGTGTAACGGTGGGTCTTCACGTTGTATTGGCGCGGGTCGTAACCATCCTCGCCGGCAATCACTTCCAGCAGCAAGGCGTTGTCCTCGACCGTATTGGTCATGGGCCCCGTATGATCCACATAGATCTCGATCGGCATGATGCCCGTGTAAGGCACCAGGCCGTGGGTCCCTTTCATGCCATAGATGCCGCAGTAAGACGCCGGCATGCGGATGGAGCCACCCTGGTCACCGCCCATGGCCATATCAACTTCCTTGGCGGCGACCAAGGCGGCGCTGCCCGAGGAGGAGCCACCCGCCGAATAACCCATCTTGTGGGGGTTATGCACCGCGCCGGTGGCATTGGTATGGCTGCCGCCCGATAGACAGAATGACTCGCAATGGGCCTTGCCGACGATGGTCCCGCCGGCATCCAGAATGCGCGTCACCACGGTGGCGTCGATCTCGGGCACATAACCTTGCAAGGTGGCGGCGCCGTTCATCATGGGCACGCCGGCCAGCATGATGTTGTCTTTCAAGACGATGGTCTTGCCCTTGAGCTTGCCGCGTGAGGCACCGTTGACCGTGGTTTTCACATGCCAGGCATTATATTTGTTCTCGTCGCTGCTTGGGCGATAGCCGGGTGTCCGCGCATAAGTCACTTGCGGCAGGCTGTCGGGCAGGGCATCGATGATGTTGTAAGCCTCGACATTGCCGCGCATCAATTCGATGTACGAGGCGACATCGGCCTCCGTCAGGTTCAGGCCGATTTCCTCGGCAATTTCCCAGAGTTGATCGGGGGTAGGGAGATGGACCGCCATTTTTTTTGCTCTCCGTTGCTGAACGATTTCTATTTGCCGGATTTTAACGCCGTCGCTTGCATCAGATGCTAACCTTAAACCCTTGCCTGGCGCCACGGCAATTCTATCATGCCGGATGGCCGGCAAATATGAGCAGATAAACGGGGATGGAACATGGATCTGGGATTGAAGGGACCGCGGGCGGTATAAGTGGCGGCACCAAGGGGATTGGCCGCGCCGTGGCTGAACTACCGGTCGGAAAAGGATATGAAGATGGATGACAATCTGCTGGCGCAAATCGAACAGGCCATGCCCCTGGTGTTGGAACCGTTGCGCCTGGACGATGCGGTTTCGGCGCCGGGATCCGTGGGCCTGATCATTGTCGATATTGTCAACGGTTTTGCCACGGTGGGCGCCGGCAACATGGCCCCGCCGGCGGCGAACCCGCAGGTCAGCCGGATGATCTCGGAAGCCGATCGTCTGGCGCGCGCCTTCGCCGCCCGGGGCTGGCCAATGCTGGCTTTTCTCGACAGCCATGAGCCGGGCAAGCCCGAGCCGCCCTATCCACCTCATTGCGAGATCGGCACCGGAGAGGAAAATCTGGTGCCCGAGCTGCTGTGGCTGGAGGGCGACGCGAACGCCACCCTGGTGCGCAAGGACTGCATCAACGGTTTCGTTGGCGCGATCCGGCCCGACGGCTCCAACGCCTTGGTGGACTGGTTGAACCGGCATGAGATCGGGGATGTGTTGGTGGTGGGAATCTGTACGGATATTTGCGTCATGGACATGGTGCTGACACTGTTGTCGGGCCGCAATCATGGCCTGGTGCCGGCCTTGCGCGAGATCCATGTCTACGATCAGGGCTGCGCCACCTATGATCTGCCCCGCGCCGTGGCGGAAAATTTGGACCTGGGCGCCGGCGCGGCCCATCCCCAAGGCGCGACCCATCACATGGGCCTGTATTTCATGGCCGCGCGTGGCGCGAAGCTTGTCGATCGGGTCGCTATATAGACGCCGGCAAAAGTAGTTGGGGCCGGTCAATTGCCTTGCAATTTATTCATGGCCTTGCGCACGGCCCGTCCGGCGGCCTTGGCACGGTCTTCGTCGCCGGCGATCAGTTTGGCTTCCTTGACCAGGCCGCGGGCGGCACGGGCGGCCTGTTCCCGCGCCACCGGATCGGACGCGATCTTTCGCGCCGCGTAGCGGACAATTTGCCCTAACAGAAATGCCATTCCCCACTATACCGAATTGAACGATCGGCGGCCAGTGTTCTGCTATCGGAGGGTAATAATCGCCAAGGACCAGGCTTCCATATTGACGAATGGCTGTCCGCTGCCGATAGTCGCGGCAACCGCCGTTGCGCTGTGTAGGTTAGGCTGCCATGCCCAAGATTGTCTCTAAGATCGATCCCGATGATCCTGGGTTCCGGGAAAACCACGCGGATATGCTGGCCCAGATCGCCGGACTGCGCGAACGGGAAGGCAGGGTCCGGGCGCGTTCGGAAAAGAGCCGGGCCCGGTTCGAAGGCCGTAACCAGTTGCTGCCGCGGGATCGGTTGAATTTGCTGCTGGATCGCGGCGCGCCATGGTTGGAGCTGTCCACCCTGGCCGGCTACGAGACCTATGACGACGATGGCGGTGAGAATATCTCCGGCGCCCGGCTGATTACCGGTATCGGCGTGGTGTCCGGCGTGCGTTGTGTGGTGATCGTGGACGATTCCGGCATTCTGGCCGGCGCCCTGCATACCCATGGCGTGGACAAGATGGTCCGTGCCTTCGACATCGCCTTGGAAAACAAAATGCCGGCGATCCATCTGGTGCAATCCGCCGGCGCGGATTTGCTCGACTATGTGCCCGCCACGTTGATCCGCGGGGGCGGCATGTTTTATAAGCAGGCCAAACTGTCGGCGGCGGGCTGTCCGGTGATCTCGGTCGTGCATGGCGCCTCCACCGCCGGGGGGGCCTATATGCCGGGCATGTCAGATTACGTGGTCATGGTGCGCAAGCAGGCCATGGCATTCCTTGCCGGTCCGCCATTGCTGCGTGCCGCCACCGGTGAAATAGCCGAGGCCGAGGACTTGGGCGGCACCGATATGCACGCCACCATTTCGGGCCTGACCGAACATGTGGCGGAGGACGATGCCGAGGCGGTGAGCATTTGCCGGGATATCGTCTCGCGCCTGAACTGGCCCGCCCGTCTGGCCCCCGCGCGCCCGCGCACCTGGGAGGAGCCGGCCTACGACATCGGCGAGTTGTGCGGCATCGTGCCGGTGGAATACCAAAAACCCTACGACATCCGCGAGGTCATCGCCCGGCTGGTGGATGGCTCCGACTTCCTGGAATTCAAGGCCGAATACGATGCCCAGACGATCTGCGGCCAGGCTTCCGTCATGGGTCTGCCTTGCGGTCTGATCGGCAATAACGGACCCATCACCCCACAAGGGGCGACCAAGGCCTCGCAATTCATGCAGCTCTGCGACCAATCGGGCACGCCGTTGGTCTTTTTGCACAACACCACCGGTTTCATCGTTGGGCGGGAGGCGGAGGAAACGGGCATGATCAAGCACGGCGCCAAGATGATCCAGGCCGTCTCCAACGTCTCGGTGCCGCGCATTACCCTGATGATCGGAGCCTCGTTCGGGGCCGGCCATTACGCCATGTCGGGCTGGTCCTACGAGCCGAGATTCATTCTCGCCTGGCCCAATTTCCAATGCGGCGTGATGGGAGGCAAGCAGGCCGCCCTGGTCATGCGCATCGTGCACGAGGCCAAGGCCAGGCGTCAGGGCAGCCCCCTGGATGAAGCGGAGCTGGACGCGCTGGAAGCCAAGGTCATCGAGCTCTATGACAGCAATGCCTCGGGCTATTATCACACCGCGCGCATGTGGAACGACGGCATGATCGACCCCCGCGACAGCCGCCTAGCACTTGGTTTGCTGTTGACGGTCTGTGACGAGGCCGGACGCCGCGAGTTGAACCCCAACAGTTTCGGCGTCGCGCGGTTTTAGGAGTTGTGATTATGGAGCAAGATCTTAAACTGATTGAAACCGATGGTTTGAACTTATCTGTTGCCATATCAGGTGAGGGTCCGTTGGTGCTGTTGATCCATGGATGGCCGGAATCATGGTATTCCTGGCGGCATCAGATCGCGGCCCTTGCCGCCGCCGGCTACCGGGTCGCGGCGCCCGACGTGCGGGGCTATGGCGGCTCCGACAAACCCCAGGCGATCGAGGCTTATGACATGGCCTCCATCACCGCCGACATGGCGGGCTTGATCGCCGCGCTGGGCGAAGAACAGGCGGTGGTGATCGGCCATGATTGGGGGGCGCCCATCGCCTGGAACACGGCCCTGCTGCATCCCGAACGGGTACGCGCGGTGGCGGGGTTGAGCGTGCCTTATACGGGGCCCGGCCCGGCGCCTTTCATTGACGTGGCCAGAGTGGTCTACAAGGACAGGTTTTTCTATCAGCCCGCATTTCCCAAGTATCGTCGATATTCAGTGCGGCGAGAAGGCGATTCTTCTATAAGAATCATGAAGTTGTAGCATACATGGAGCGGCGGATATGGCACAACCGATGGGTGAATCGAAACCGGGGTGACTTCGGGTCGTTTTTGACCGTCGATTGAAGCTTGAATTCCACGGTTCCAAGATCACCTCTGATGCCGGGTTGCTCGCCTACCGGGAGCTTGACGATGCCCTCGGCCTGACTGAGATGGCCGAGGGTGTTTTCCAGGATAGCCGTACCGGCAAGAACTGCCAACGGCGGCGCAAAATTAGTCCACCCGGGCGGAGCAAAACTAGTCCACTTAATGTTATGCGGTACGCGGTGTTGGGGGGTTGTCCCGGTAGTCCATAGGAGGGACCCGCGCTGCTTCGTGTAGCGCTTGCGTTACGCGGAGCGAAGCAGCGTGGGAGGTTCCTGTGG
>JAKZRK010000058.1:0-7866 GCA_047518225.1 Alphaproteobacteria bacterium
GAGCCAAGCTCGCCCGCATTTACCACAGGCCCATCAACAGCAACTTTCTTCTCAAAATTATCGGTCATGTTCCGGTCCTCCTTGGACACTTCGATTAAGCCAATTCTGTGTCCAAGGAAATCGGGTCCGACTCACGCGGTGCGGCTTTCGCCTGATACGGCAAAATATCATAATAATCTTGGCAACGTGCAGATGGCGCGGGAGACCTACGCCGCCACGGTGACCGCCTTTGAGCGGGCCGTGTTGTTGGACCCGGAAAATCCCGAATTTTTAACGAATGCCGCAACCTCTTGCTGGCGCGCCGGCGATGGCGCGGAAGCGGAAAGGTACTTTCTCGCGGTATTGACTTTGGATTCCGGCCATTACCGGGCCAACCACAATCTGGGCGCGCTGTTGAGCCAGCAGAGCCGGCTTGGTGATGCGTTGCCATACCTTGAGAACGCGGCCCGCGAGCCCAATTGCGACGTCGACACATTTTTGAATTTGGCGTCGGCCTATGAACGCCTAAATCGGCTGGCGGCGGCGGCCGCGATCGTTGATCAAATCGTTGAGACAGAGCATCCCAGAATGATTTTCCTGCGGGCGCGCCTATTGCGCCGAAGGGGTGATGCGGCGGCGGCTCTGGAGTTATTGACCGAAGCGCACGACCGCATCGATTTCGAGGCCCTTGGCCTGGAATTCGGCGGGGAATGGTGTCACGAGATAATGTTGTGCGCCGATCTGGAAGGCAAACCGGAACTGGCTTTTGAAAATCTCCTGGCTGTCAAGTCGTACAGGCGCCGCGCTTCCGGGGAGGGGGGAGGAGAGGTATTTCTCGAAGACGTGCGCCGCCTGCGCCAAAAGGGGCAGATGACAGATCAACCGGCGGATCGAGGAAGAGAAAATGGCCCAAAAACCCAGACATCGCCCGCGCAGGTGCTTTTTGTCGGTTTTCCGAGGTCCGGGACCACTTTGCTGGAAGTAATTTTAAATTCCCACCCTGCCATCGTTACCACGGACGAGGCTGAAATACTCGCGTCCGTATAGCACGGAGCCGACGGGGCGAATGTGGAGACGATGCGGAGCCGCTATCTGGAAACCTTTGCTCAACTATGCGGCGACATCGGCTCGGCGACGACCATCGTCGACAAACTTCCGTTCAATATAATTTATTGCCGCGACATGGATGAACATTTCCCTCAAGCCCGCCTTCTGATGGCGCTCAGGGATCCCCGCGACGTGGTCCTGAGTTGTCTGATGCAGCGCTTTGGCCGCAACCCCGCAATGCGCAATTTCGATACCCTGGATGCGACCGTTACATTGTACGAGGAAGTAATGGGTTTGTGGTTGGAAGCCCGCCCTTCCCTGCGCCTGCCCTGGTTGGAATACCGCTATGAGGATCGGGTCGCGGACCGGGACACGGTGCTGGCCGGCATCATGGAATTTATTGGCGTTCAGTGGCATGGGGATATGGACGGCTACCGCGATAAGGCCGCCTCGCGTCAGATCGTATCGCCAAGTTACCGCGACGTGACAGAGCCGATCTACAAAAGGGCGGCAGGGCGCTGGCGCGCATATGAGGATAAATTGGCCCCTGTACTTGATCGATTGGCACCGTTCGTCGCGGCGTTCGGATACGACCCGAAATAGTTCGAAAGTGCTTTACTTCGGCGGCAGGCGGATCGGCGGCCTCATGCGTACCGCGCCTCAGCCGCCGGTGAATTGAGCGCGATCGTGATGACGCGGTTGTCGTTTTCGATCAACAGGTCCTCGTAGACACTATAGTCGATCTTTGCGCTCTCTCTCGTTGCGGTCCGTTGTCCATATTCTTCAAATTGACACATACGGTAGCCGAATTTTCGGAACTTGCCGCATCGGTAATTTAATGCCGCCTTGCGCTGATAGGGTTCCATAACACTGGACGCCGCCGCCGGGCCGGTGTATGTCTCCGCCGCGCCATGGGCTTCGATCCTGGCCCACCCCGACATTCTTGAACTGGTGACCAAGCCATGCCGCTTCGCAATATCGCCATCATTGCCCATGTCGACCACGGCAAGACCACCCTGGTCGATGCCATGTTCCGTCAGTCCGGTACTTTTCGCAACAACCAGCAAGTCGCCGAACGGGCGATGGATTCCAATGACCTGGAGCGCGAGCGGGGCATCACCATTCTGTCCAAGTGTACCTCGGTCCAATGGCGGGGTACCCGCATCAACATCGTCGACACGCCTGGACACGCGGATTTCGGCGGCGAGGTGGAGCGTATCTTGAAGATGGTCGATGGTGTCGTCCTGTTGGTAGACGCCGCCGAAGGCCCCATGCCCCAGACCAAGTTCGTCACCGGCAAGGCCCTGGCCCTGGGCCTTCGTCCCATCGTGGTGATTAATAAGATCGATCGCGGCGATGCCCGGCCCGACGAGGTGCTGAACGAGATTTTCGATTTGTTCACCGCCTTGCAAGCCGATGAAGAACAACTGGATTTTCCCTATCTCTACGCGGCCGGCCGGGATGGCTGGGCCAGCGACGATGCGGCCGCGGTGGGGGGTGATTTGACGCCTCTGTTCGAATTGCTGCGGCGCCATGTGCCGGCCCCGGCGGTCGATCCGGACGCGCCCTTCGCCATGATCGCGACCTTGTTGGACGCCGATCCCTATTTGGGCCGGGTTCTGACCGGCCGGGTCGAGGCCGGACGTCTGTCACAAAACGATACCATCCGCGCCCTGCGCGGTGACGGTAGCGTGGTGGAAACCACGCGGGTGACCAAGTTGCTGGCCTTTCGCGGTCTGGACCAGGTACCGGTGGAGACGGTCTCGGCGGGCGATATTATCGCCATCGCCGGCTTGCAGCACGCCACTGTCGCCGACACCATCGCCGACCGGTCGGTAACCGAACCGATCATGGCGCCGCCCATCGACCCGCCGACCCTGGCCATGACCTTTTCCATCAATGACTCGCCCCTGGCCGGGCGCGATGGCTCAAAAGTGCAAAGCCGGGTGATCCGTACCCGCCTGCTGGCCGAGGCCGAGGGCAATGTCGCCATCAAGGTCTCCGAGACCGGCGACAAGGATGCCTTCGAAGTGGCGGGCCGGGGCGAACTGCAATTGGGGGTTTTGATCGAGACCATGCGCCGGGAAGGCTTCGAGTTGTCCATCGGGCGGCCACGGGTGCTCTACCGCCCAGATCCCGCGGGCGGTCAACGCACCGAGCCCATCGAGGAGGTTTCCATCGACGTGGACGATGAATTCACCGGCGTGGTGGTCGAAAAGATGGCCGGGCGCAAGGGCGAGATGACCGATATGCGGCCCTTTGGCGTCGGCCGCACGCGTATCACCTTCCTCGCCCCCTCTCGCGGCCTGATCGGCTATCACGGCGAGTTTTTGACCGACACCCGCGGCACCGGCATCATGCATCGGCTGTATCACAGCTATGCCCCCTACAAGGGCCCGATCCATGGCCGCCATCGCGGCGCCATTGTTTCCGGTCAGAGCGGCACCGCCGTACCCTTTGCCCTGTGGCACCTGGAAGAACGCGGCGTGTTGTTTATCGGCGGCGGCGAACAGGTCTATGCCGGCATGGTGATCGGCGAAAACGCCAAGCCCTCGGACATGGAGGTCAATCCCCTGAAGGCGAAACAGCTGACCAATATCCGGGCCTCGGGCAAGGATGACGCCGTGCGCCTGACAACGCCCCGGCGCATGACCCTGGAACAGGCCATCGCTTATATCGGCGATGATGAAGTGGTCGAAGTCACCCCCAATCACATTCGCCTGCGCAAGGCGACCCTGGATCCCCATCAGCGCAAGCGCGAACGCCGCGCCGCCATGACCGGCTAGTTAGGACGGGCCGTCCAGCGACGGCATATTAAGGCCGAATTCCCGGGCGCAGTCGATGGCGCTTTCATAGCCCGCATCGGCGTGGCGCACCACGCCGGTGGCGGGGTCGTTCCACAATACCCTCTCGATCCGCCGGGCCGCTTCCTCCGTGCCGTCGCAGACGATGACCATGCCCGCGTGCTGGGAATAGCCCATGCCGAAGCCCCCGCCGTGATGGATCGAGACCCAGGTGGCGCCGGAGGCGCAATTGACCAGGGCGTTCAACAGGGGCCAATCTGAAACGGCGTCGGAGCCGTCCTTCATGGCCTCGGTCTCGCGGTTGGGCGATGCGACGGATCCGGAATCCAGATGATCGCGGCCGATCACGACGGGCGCCTGCAACTCGCCCGTGGCGACCATCTCGTTAAAGGCCAGCCCGAGGCGGTGGCGGTCGCCCAGGCCAACCCAGCAGATCCGCGAGGGCAGGCCCTGGAAATGGATGCGTTGGCGGGCCATATCCAGCCAGTTGTGCAGATGGCGGTCGTGAGGCATCAGTTCCTTGACCTTGGCGTCGGTGCGGTAGATGTCCTCTGCCTCCCCCGACAGGGCCACCCAGCGGAACGGCCCGACGCCGCGGCAAAACAGCGGCCGGATATAGGCGGGCACGAAGCCGGGAAAATCGAAGGCGTTTTCGACCCCCATGTCCTTCGCCATCTGGCGGATGTTATTGCCGTAGTCCAAGGTGGGCACGCCGCTTTCATGAAAGGCCAGCATGGCCCGCACCTGCGTGGCCATGGAGGTCATGGCCGCCACCTCCACCGCCTTTGGGTCGCGTTCCCGTGCCTCTTGCCATTCTTCCAGGCGCCAGCCGGCGGGCAGATAGCCGTTGAAGGGATCATGGGCCGAGGTTTGATCGGTCACCACGTCGGGGCGCACCCCACGGCGCACCAGTTCGGGAAAAATTTCCGCCGCGTTGCCCAGCAATCCAACCGATATCGGGTTTTTTTCGGCGCAGGACGATTGCATCAGGTCCAGGGCTTCATCCAAGGTATCCGCGCGCCGGTCCAGATAGCCCCCCTGCAGACGGGCGTCAATGCGGCCGGCCTGGCATTCAACCGCCAACAGCGAGGCCCCGGCCATGGTTGCCGCCAGGGGTTGGGCCCCGCCCATGCCACCCAGGCCCCCCGTGAGGATCCAGCGTCCCGACAAATCGCCGCCGTAGTGTTGCCGGCCGACCTCGGCGAAGGTTTCATAAGTGCCCTGCACGATGCCCTGGCTGCCAATATAGATCCACGAACCGGCGGTCATTTGCCCGTACATCATCAGGCCGGCCTTATCCAGTTCATTGAAATGATCCCAATTGGCCCATTCCGGCACCAGGTTGGAATTGGCGATCAGAACGCGGGGGGCGTCCGGGTGGGTCCGCAATACCGCAACCGGCTTGCCCGATTGCACCAGCATGGTTTCGTCCGCTTCAAGGGTCTTCAGCCCGGCGACGATCTGGTCGAACGCCTGCCAATTGCGGGCGGCCCGCCCGATGCCGCCATACACAACCAGTTCCTGGGGGTTTTCCGCAACCTCCGGATCAAGATTATTCATCAGCATGCGCAGGGGTGCCTCGGTCAGCCAGCTTTTGGCGTTCAGCTTGCTGCCCCGCGGCGCCGTGATGTTCCGGGTGTTGTCGATGCGTGAGTTCTGGGTCATGTCGCGCTCCCAAGATTTGCCGGCATTCGCGCAAGCTAGTCTGATATAATTGGTAGGCTGAATTTAGTTGGCCTGCAAATAGTCCTTCGGGGGGTTGGCATGAGCAAAGCACGGACCTTGGTTCCCGGCAGCGTCACCCTGGCGGATCTGGCGGATTTGTATTGGGACAGCCCGGCGGTGGCGCTGCATTCCGATACCAAGCCGGGAATTGAGGCCGCCGCCGCCCTGATCGCCCGCGCGGCGCAAGGCGGGGAGGCGGTTTACGGGGTCAATACGGGGTTCGGCAAATTGGCCAACACGATGATCGCGCCCGGCGATACCTTGGCCCTGCAACGCAACCTGATCCTCTCGCATTGTTGCGGCGTCGGCGCCCCATTGCCGGAACGCATCGTGCGTCTGATCATGACGTTAAAGCTGCTCTCCCTGGGGCGGGGCGCCTCGGGCGTGCGGAGCGAGGTGGTTGAACTGCTGACCGCCATGTTGGCCGCCGGCGTGGCCCCGGTGATCCCGGGTCAGGGCTCGGTCGGGGCATCGGGTGATTTGGCACCCCTGGCCCATATGACCGCCGTTATGCTGGGCCAGGGCGAGGCGGTCTATAAGGGGCAGCAGATGACGGGCGGCGCGGCCCTGTCGGCGGCCAAGTTAAGGCCCATCGTGCTGGGCCCCAAGGAGGGCCTGGCGCTGATCAACGGCACCCAGGTTTCCACCGCCCTGGCCCTGGCTGGGCTGTTCCAGACCTGGCGCTGTGCCATGGGCGCTATTGTCACCGGCGCCCTGTCAACCGATGCCATCATGGGTTCCGCCGCGCCGTTCAGGCCGGAAATCCAGGCCCTGCGGGGCCACCAGGGCCAGATAGATACGGGTTTGGCGTTGAGCGCGCTGATCAGAGGTTCGGAAATTCGCGAATCCCATCGCAGCGATGACGAGCGGGTGCAGGATCCCTATTGCGTCCGCTGCCAACCGCAGGTGATGGGCGCCTGCCTGGATCTGCTGCGCTTTACCGGTCAAACCCTGGCCGTGGAAGCGAACGCCGTAACCGACAATCCCCTCGTCTTCACCGCCGACGGCAGCATTGTCTCGGGCGGCAATTTTCATGCCGAGCCGGTGGCTCTGGGGGCGGATCAGATTGCCCTGGCCATCGCTGAAATCGGCGCCATTGCCCAGCGCCGGGTTGCCTTGCTGGTGGATCCGGCAATGAATTTCGGTCTGCCCGCCTTCCTCTCCCCCAATCCCGGGCTCAATTCCGGTTTCATGATCGCGGAAGTGACCACCGCCGCCCTGATGGCCGAGAACAAGCAAAATGCCTCGCCCTGCTCGGTGGATTCCACGCCAACCTCGGCCAATCAGGAGGATCACGTCTCCATGGCGGCCCATGCCGCCCGGCGTTTGCTGGGGATGGCGGAAAACCTGTCCCAGATCGTCGGCGTGGAACTTCTGGTGGGTGCTCAGGGCGTGCAATTCCGCGCCCCCTTGCAGACCAGCGATGCGCTGGCGCGGGTCATTGCCTGCTTGCGCCGGGACGTGGCCCCCCTGGGCGAGGACCGCATCCTGGCCCCGGATATGGCATGCGCCGCCAGCCTGATCAAATCCGGCGCCATCATTACCGCCGCCGGGCCTGGTTTGCTGCCCGCCCTTGCGCCACAATTGCTGTCCTGAAACTGAAATAGGGCGAATTTCAGCATCGGAACGACGCTAGGTTTGGACAATTTAACCCCGCCCAGATGGCTTAGCCCAAATTGACGACCCGGCAATAATTGCCCGATTTACCAGGCAATCCTTGCCTACCCGGCAAATTTTGCCCCTCCGGCGCGGCGTGGTTAATTTTCTTAAACTATTAATATCGCAAATAATCAATGGCTTGTTTCTGGCCGGAATTCCGCCCCTTTTGGCACGGTTATTGCACCGCAGTCAGCAGGCGCAAAACGCGCCGATCCGCAGAAGCGGGTAGACCTAGAATAAAGGAAGATAGACATGACTCTATCAGTGAATACAAACGTCGGCGCCATGCTGGCGCTGCAAAACCTCAACAAAACCAACAGGCTGATGGATGCGACGCAGCTTGCCATCACCACCGGCCTGCGGGTCAGTGGTCCGAAGCAGGACGCTTCCTCCTATGCTATCGCGCAAAACATGCGCGGTGACATCGCGGGCCTGGGCGCTGTTAAGACCGCTCTGGCCAATGGCGAGGCTACCGTCAACACGGCCATCACGGCCGGTCAGTCCATATCTGATCTCACTAGTGTCCGGTTAAAAATCGAATAAATTCAATTGGTTGGTTATTTGCGAAGCGTTGCATCTGTTTTCGTCTCCCGCAAGTGCTTGATGTATGGGCATTTTCTCGAAGAGGGTCACCGAGAGGATCTGTAACAAA
>JAKZRK010000059.1:0-5048 GCA_047518225.1 Alphaproteobacteria bacterium
ACGACCCGAAGGCACCCCGGTTTCGATTCACCCATCGGTTGTGCCATATCCGCCGCTCCATGTATGCTACAACTTCATGATTCTTATAGCAGAATCGCCTTCTCGCCGCACTGAATATCGACGATACTTGGGAAATGCGGGATTAAAGAGTTGCCAAGGCCGGTTATTTCGCGCGCGAGGACAAAATAAATATTGAGAAAAGCTTGCATGTTTTTGTTTTAGAATGGCCAAAAGTAACATAAATATCCGAATCGGTTTGACTATCCGGTAACTTTGGATGCTGGCATAAGTCTCCCCAGCGTGTCCAAATGATCGCCGCCCAATGGCCGCAAAGGGGATTTCCGGGCAAAAAAAGGGCCCGGAAATCGTAGATTTCCGGGCCAGTCTAACAGCGAGGCTTCACGTCTTGGGAGACGCTAGTTGAACCGGCTCAACACGGGGGGTGTGAGAGGATTCACCTGCATCGCAATATTCTATTATAAAACTTAAGGATTGGGCAACGTCTTCGCCATTGAAAATAGTGCATATTAGGTATGCGTGAGACGCATACCTATTTTAGAATCAGAACTGCCATGCCCGAACTTGCTCTTCAAGAAAGTCTCGGAACACCCCGATTCTTTTCGTGTTTCGCAATTCTTCCGGATAAACGAAATAAGCATCCGTTGTTGGCCCATCTACTTCCGGGAGGACCCGTTTTAAGGGTCTATCCGGCGTAATCATGTAGTCGGGCAGAGCGCCAATTCCAAGGCCGCTTTCGATCGCCAAGAGCAGTCCATAAATATTGTTAACCTGCAATATGGTGCTGCGCGGACGGCCATGGGGTTTAAGGCCGAAAGTGCACGGCCAGTTGACGTTGCGCAGGGTATTGGGGGCATGGTCGCCATAGGCGATCAGCGGGCAATCGTCAAGATCATCAATACTATGGGGCGAGCCGTGGCGTTCCAGATAGTCCGGCGAGGCATAGAGGTGAGAATGCACGGTGAACAGCCGTTTTTTGATCAAGTTGGGCTGGCGAGGCTCGGTGATGCGGATCGCCACATCCGCCTCCCGCATGCCTAAATCCAGTTCCCGGTCGTCGCAAAGGATGGAAAGGCGGATATCGGGATAGAGTTTCAGGAAATCATGGGTTCGTGGCGTCAGCCAGGTAGAGCCCAGGCCGACCGTCGTGGTGATCCGCAGATCGCCCGCCGGCGTGTTCTTGTTATCGGTCAGCCGGGCCCGCACCGCCGCCAGCTTGTCCAGTACCTCGTGGGCGGTGCGATAGAGCAGATCGCCATGTTCCGTGGGCTCCAGTCCCCGGGCGTGGCGGTGGAACAATTGCACGCCAAGCTCTTCCTCCAGAGCGGAAATTTGGCGGCTAACGGCCGATTGGCTGAGATTCAGGTCTTCGCCCGCATGGGTAAAGCTGCCGGCCAGGGCGACGGCGTGAAAGACCCGCAACTTGTCCCAATCCATGATTTATTCCGCCGCCTCGGCGGCCCCATCGTCCAACGCGGCCAGATAACGCTCAACGTCCAAGGCCGCCATGCAGCCGGTTGCCGCCGCCGTCACCGCCTGGCGATAGATTTTGTCCTGCACGTCGCCGGCGGCAAACACGCCGGGCACTTGCGTCGCGGTGCCGTCGGGTTCGGTTGTCAGGTAGCCTTCGTCGTCCATGGCCAGTTTGCCCTTGAACAACCCGGTCTGGGGGACATGGCCGATGGCGACGAAAACGCCGTCCAGCGCCAGATCGGTCAGGGCGCCGGTTTTCACGTTGCGCACCCGCGCGCCCGTTACGCCGGGCGGCTGGTCGTCGCCCAGGACTTCGTCGAGCACATGGTCCCACAAAACTTCGATCTTTTCGTGGCGCAATAATCTTTCCTGCAGGATTTTCTCGGCCCGCAGGCTGTCCCGGCGATGGATCAAGGTGACCTTGGCGGCGAAATTGGTCAGATATAGTGCCTCTTCCACCGCCGTATTGCCGCCGCCGATCACGCAGACATCTCTATCGCGGTAAAAAAAGCCATCACAAGTGGCACAGGCCGATACACCAAAGCCTTGAAAACGCTGTTCTGTTTCCAAGCCCAACCAGCGGGCCTGGGCGCCGGTGGCGATGACCAGGGCGTCCGCCGTATAACTATCGCCGCTGTCGCCGCTGCAACGAAACGGCCGGGCCGTCAGGTCCACATCTACGATTATGTCGTTTATAATATCGGTGCCGACCGCTTTTGCCTGGTCTTCCATCTGTTGCATCAACCAGGGACCCTGTATGACCTCGGCAAAGCCGGGATAATTCTCCACATCGGTGGTAATGGTCATCTGTCCACCCGGTTGCAGGCCGTGGATCATCATCGGTTTCAGGCCCGCGCGCCCGGCATAGATGGCGGCGGTGCAACCGGCGGCGCCGGAACCAAGAATTATCACGCGGCTATGATGGGTCTGCGACATCGCGCACTCCTATATACAACAACCAGAATTGACGGCCGGAATTGATGGCCGGAATTGACAACGGGGGCGGTCCCGCCGATGGGACACCCTCCACGCTATGTATAGTGCCTCCCGTCCGGCTTCAAGTCAGCGCGGCGGGGGTTCTGGCAGGCCGGCCTTGCGGGCCAGCAGTTCGTGTACTCTCGCGGCCACGTTTCCCGTATCGTCAGCCGGCTGGTAATGCCATTGCTCCAGCTTGCCTTGGAATGGCCGGGTGTAGCCGGCGGCCTCCATGCTGGCATGGAATTCGTTGAATTTGCGGTTACCACCCGCCAAATGCACCACGTGCACCGGTTTGCCGGTAGCGCAGGCTTCGCTCACCATATTTACCGAATCGCAGGTAACGATGATGGCGTCCGCCAAACCCAGATAGCCGAAATAAGGGTTGTCGCCGCCGAAATCCCAGATCACCGCCGGCAGTTCCGCCAGTGCCTGGCGCAGGGCCTTGATATTGTCGGCGCCGGTGCGCCGGGACGGGGTGACCGCCAGACCCACGCCATGATCCAGGCAAAGCGCGCGGAGTTGCCCGGCCAACGATGAAATGATACCGGGCGTCAGCCTGTAGCAGGCATTGCTGCCGCCGATCAGCACCGCCACCAGGGGCCGGGGCAGGTCGGCCAGTTGGGGGGCAATGGCCGCCGCCGCTTCGGCCAGGCGCGCCGGGGTGATGCGGTGCAACGACGCTTCGGTCTCGATCACGTTGGCGCCTTGTAAATGGTCGTGACGGGGCGGGGCGACCAGATCGAACCGGGCCACGCTGGTTTGCGGGTTCTGAATGTGGACAATCGTTGTCGCCCCGCCGCTTTGGCGTTTTGCCAACAGGGCATACGGCACGGCCCGGCGGCCGCAGGAAATCAACAGTTCCGGCCAGGGTGCCGTAATCTGGTCGCTATCATCGCCCAAGGCCGCCAGGGGCCAGGGCCAGATGCCCGGCGGCAGCCAGGTCCAGGGGGGGCGGGGACGCACCCGCTTGACCGTGTGAGGCAGGCCCACGGCCTCGGCCAAGGCAATGGCCTGGTTCTCCATACCGGCGTGGCCTGGGGTCAGGACCCAGCAGCATTTATCAGGGCCCGCGGTTTTGGTTGTCGCCTTCGTTGTCATGGCTTTGTTCTATGACACCTTGGAACCGGTTGTGAAATATTGTTGCGTGAGTAATATTATTGCGCAGGCCGTATCGAAACCACCTATAGCCCGAAAGGAGGATATCCCCCCCGTGTCAAAGGTAAAGCTGGATGCCATCGACCGCCACATACTGGAACAGTTGCGCGATGACGGCCGCATCACCAATGTGGAACTGGCCCGCCGTGTCGGCATTTCGGCCCCGCCCTGTTTGCGCCGGGTCCGGGCCCTGGAACAAGCCGATTTAATCCGGGGCTACCATGCGGACCTGAATGGCGAGGAACTGGGTTACGGCCTGGCGGTGTTCGCCTGGATCGGCCTGGACAGCCAACACGAAGATGACCTGTCCGCCTTTGAACGGCGCATGGCGAAACTGCCCATGATCCGGGAATGCCACATGCTGACGGGCGAGGCGGATTTCATATTGAAAGTCGTGGCCAAGGATTGGGATGGCTGGCAAAACTTTCTCACAGCCGAATTAATCGCCGCACCCAACGTCGCCTCGGTGAAAACCGCGCCGGTCCTCAGATGCTCGAAAATCGAATTTGGCGTACCGCTGGATGGCGTCGGCGGCTCTTAGGCTGTTGACTGTTGATCGCGCCTTTTCAGATAGTATTATCAGGATAATCCGACGACGGGGATCAGCGCCCCGTGAACGGCCCCTGCCTGGGGCGAACACAAGAACATGATGACCGAAGCCAAATCCCCTGGCGCCACCCAAAGCGCGGGGTCGGTATCGGGCATGTCGGCGCGGTTGAGGGGTGTGTCGATGATGGAGGGCAGCACGCAATTGACGTTGATGGATTTGTCGCGCAGTTCTCCCGCCATCGATTCCCTAAGGCGCATGACCGTGCTCTTCGATGCGCAATAGCTGCCCATCCCCGGCATCCCCTTCAACGCGGCATTGGCGCCAATCGTCACGATCTTTCCCGACTCGCGTTCGATCATGTGGGGCACGACGGCGTGGATGGTATTCAACAGGGTCCGTACATTGAGGTCATACATCAGATCCCAATTGTCGGCGGGCGTGTCGTGGACCGGCTCTCCCATGTGAAACCCGCCGGCAATCGCGCAAAGGGCATCAATTCCGCCGTGCTCGGCTTGGACATTGGCGAATGCGGCCGCGACGGCCGCGGGGTCCAACAAGTCGACCGCAACTTTGGCGTACCGCGGATCCTCGCCGGGAAAGTGGCTGTCGAGAAAGTCCTGCTTTACGTCCACCAGGATAACCCGTGCGCCCGCCTTATGAAAATTCTCGGCGACGGCCCGCCCTAAATTTCCCGCCGCGCCCGTGACAACGACCGTCTGCTTTTCAAAGGTCAATGCGTGCCTATCCGGTTGTCACCCATACCCACTACATCTAGGGTGCTCCCAATCCCCCGAGTAAAGCTCGGCCTAGGTCGGGCGGCGATATCTCCGGCGATGTCGAGCGCCTCCTGAACCGGAACGGATCTCCCGATTCA
>JAKZRK010000060.1:0-8119 GCA_047518225.1 Alphaproteobacteria bacterium
AGCGTTCTCGTGAGCTAAGATGGCCACGGGACATGACGTCTCTCCTTTTGCAGTCTCGAAGTTCTGGTAAACCTCAGACTAACAAAACGGTCGTCATGTCCCACTCGTGCAATCGTGGCGCATTTAGATGTGGAATCCGCCTTACATACCGCGGATTTCGGTGACACTGCACTTAACTCTAAATAGTGCGCTGTTACTGCTTTTTGGGACATTGCACCGCCGGGGCGATCTGGCGCCCGACAACCGCCTGATACGAGGGCTGGGCCGCCTTGTTTTTGCGCGCCATCCGCCTGGACGAGATCCGCACACTGCTGTCTCGGCGGCGTTAGGGCATTGTCCATGGGCCTCTGGCACGCTATGCATGCGTAAAATAACGCGCGTAAATGGGGACTGTGCGATGACAGACTGCAAACCGCTTGCCGGCATCAAGGTATTCGATGCCACCCAGGGTGTCGCCGGGCCCCACGCCACCTTGTTGTTGGCCCTGTACGGCGCCAACGTTATCAAGGTGGAGCCCCTGGACGGCGATTGGGGCCGCGGGCTAGGCAAGGTTTATGGCGATTTGTGTGCCCATGCGGTGACCTACAACCGGGGCAAACGCTCCATCGCCCTGGACCTGAAAACCGAACAGGGCCGCAGGGTGGCGCAGAAACTGGCCTCCGACGCCGATATCGTGGTGGAAAGCTTCCGCCCCGGCGTGATGGAACGCTTTGGCCTGGGCTATGAGCAGGTCAAGGCCATGCGCGGCGACGTGATCTATTTGTCCGTCACCGGCTTTGGCCAGCAGGGCCCCAACCGCGACCTCCCCGTCACGGATTCGGTGATTCAGGCATTTTCCGGCCTGATGTCCATCAACCGGGATGGCGAGGGCAACCCGCAACGGATCGGCATGATCGCCGTCGACGTGATGACCGGCTTGTACGCCTATCAGGCAATCTCGTCCGCCCTGATCTCGCGCATGCGTTATGGCGAAGGGGCCTATATCGATTGCTCGCTGATGCAGTCGGCGGCCGCCTTTCAAAGCGCCAAGGTGATGGAATACTTCATGGAGGACGGCGCCCCCCAGGCCCTATACGTCCCCGTGGGCACCATGAAGACCGCCGACAGCCATATCAACATCACCGCCATGCGCGACCGCCACTATGTCTCGCTGTGCCAGGTTCTGGGGCTGGAGGATCTGATCGACGACCCACGCTTCAACACGCGGGACAAGCGGGTGGCGCGCGAGGCCGAGTTGATGCCCATGATCCGGGCCGAATTCCTGAAGCGGACGACCGCCGAGTGGTGCGAACTGCTGACGGCGGCGGAGGTGATGAATTCCGCCATCTCCACCTATGACGATTATCTCAAGGATGAACATGTAAACGCGGTCGGCGGGGTCGCCTGGGTGGAACATCAAGACGTTGGCCGCGTGCCCATGGTGAACATACCGGGCCTGCCCGCCATGGACGGCGCCGACGAACTGACCGAATGCGCCCATATTGGCCAGCATACCAGTACCATATTGCGCGAGGCCGGTTACGGCGCGGACGAAATCGCCGCGCTTTTGGCCAGCAACGCCGCTCGCGAAAGCACCCATTAGGCCGGCCATGGACCCTGCCCAGCTAGACGGTCTGCCGCGCCTGGTCTTCGATGTGGTCCTGGCCCTGGTCAAACCGCTGTTCGCCTTCAATCAATACGATTCCTTCCTCTACTGGCCTTTTCTGACGGCCGCCCTGGGCCTCGCCGTGCTGGTTTTTTTGCTGCACCGCCGGGATGGCGAGGGCAACTTTTTTCGGCGCTATTTCAGCCGCCAAGTCTGGGGCCATGTCTCGGCCAGGGCGGACTACAAATTCTATTACATCAACGGTGTGCTGTTTCCCGCCATCTTCGCGCCGATGATCCTTTCCGGCGCCTGGGTCGGGGGGGTGGTCCAGTCCGGCCTGACCGCCCTGTGGGGCGAAGGCACGGCCCAGGGCGGCGGAATGTGGACCAGCGTGCTGTATACCGTGGCGTTTTTGCTGGCCTATGATTTCGGACGTTACCTGGCCCATTTCGTCCAGCACCGCTTTGACATCCTGTGGCATTTCCACAAGGTGCATCATTCGGCGGAGGTTCTGACGCCGTTCACCTCGTTTCGGGCCCATCCCGTGGACTTGATTTTGATGGCCACGTTTCCCAGCCTGGCGACCGGTCTGGTCAATGGCGCCTTCAATTATTGGTCCGGGGGGGCGGCCGGCTTTTACCTGTTCTTTGGCCTGCATGCCCTGATTTTCATCTATAATCTGGTCGGCAACCTGCGCCACAGCCACGTCTGGTTAAGCTACGGCCCGGTGCTGAGCCAGATCTTTGTCTCGCCGGCCCAGCATCAGATCCATCACAGCATCGAAGAACGCCATTGGGGCCGGAACATCGGCTTTGCCCTGGCCATTTGGGACCGCCTGTTCGGCACCCTGTATGTACCGAAAGAGCACGAACACTTCGCCATGGGCCTGGGCGATGGCAGCGAAGGGCGTTATCACAGCCTGAAGGGCATGTATTGGCAGCCCGTCCGCGAACTGTTCAGCCGGGACGGTTGACCGCTGCCCACGCCTGGGCAATAACCTAGCCGCAAATTACCGCAAGAACTCACGGGGCCACTTTTTCATGAAGCGTATATTTTCCGGGGTCCAGCCCACGGGCAGCCTGCATTTGGGCAACTACCTGGGCGCCATACGCAATTTCGCCCGCCTGCAGGATGATTACGAATGCATCTATTGCGTGGTCGACATGCACGCCATCACGGCTTGGCAGGAACCGGCCACGTTGAGGGCCAACACCCGTGAAGTCACCGCAACCTTTCTGGCCGCCGGCATCGACCCCGCCAAGCATATTATCTTTAATCAAAGCCAGGTTCCCGCACACGCCGAACTGGCCTGGATCTTCAACTGCGTGGCGCGTCTGGGCTGGCTGAACCGGATGACCCAGTTCAAGGAGAAGGCCGGCAAGCACCGGGAAAACGCCGCCGCCGGACTGTATGTTTATCCCGTGCTGATGGCCGCCGACATTCTGCTGTACAAGGCCACCCATGTGCCCGTGGGCGAGGATCAGAAGCAGCATCTGGAATTGACCCGGGACGTGGCGCAAAAATTCAACAACGACTTCGGGCGCGAGGTTTTCCCCATCGTGGAACCATTGATCTTTGGCCAGGCGACACGGGTGATGAGCCTGCGCGACGGCTCCAAGAAAATGTCGAAATCCGATCCCTCGGACTATTCCCGCATCACCATGACCGACGGACCGGACGAGATCGCGCTGAAAATCCGCAAGGCCAAGACCGATCCCCAGCCGCTGCCCGAAACCGTCGACGACTTCGAGGGCCGGCCCGAAGCCGCCAACCTGATCACCATCTATGCCGCCCTGGCGGATATCAGCGCCGAGGCGGTATTGGGCCAGTACGGCGGGCAACAATTTTCCGACTTCAAGAAGGCACTGACCGACATGGCGGTGGAAAAACTGGGCCCCGTGGGCCAAGAGATGCAGCGCCTGATGGCCGACCCCGGCCATGTGGATGCGGTTCTGAAAGACGGCGCCGAACGGGCCGACGCCCTGGCCCGCCCTATCCTGGCCGAGATTTATGACGTGGTCGGCTTCCTGAACGTGCGGTGAAATTGACACCTTGTATGGGTCCCGGCGCCTGGCCGGTTCCATTTCAAAATATTTTCCGTTTGTGAAAAATTTCTTTCGGATTAGCTTGAATTGTCCATGCCCTGCCCCATTCCAGGCAGCGGTCCAGGTTTAGGCATTTTCACGCGGGGGGTCATTCTGCCGGAAAGCGACATTTACGATCTGCTTGTCATCGGTGGCGGCATCAATGGCGCCGGCATCGCCCGGGATGCCGCTGGCCGGGGCCTGAAGGTCGCCCTGTGTGAAATGAACGACCTGGCCAGCGCCACCTCCTCGGCCAGCAGCAAGCTGATCCATGGCGGACTGCGTTATCTGGAATATTACCAGTTCCGTCTGGTCCGCGAGGCCTTGGCGGAACGCGAGGTGCTGCTGCACAACGCCCCCCATCTGGTGCGGCCGTTGAAGTTTGTATTGCCCCATGTCAACACCATCCGGCCGGCCTGGCTGGTCCGGCTGGGATTGTTTTTATACGATCATTTGGGTCCCCACCCCAGCTTGCCGAATTCGACGGCCTTGGATTTGCGCCAGGACGCCGCCGACCGGCCGGTTCGTGGCGACATCCGCAAGGGCTTCACCTACTACGATTGCTGGGTGGACGACGCCCGTCTGGTGGTGGGGAACGCCATGAGCGCGGCCCAGCTTGGCGCGCGGATCATGACCGGCACCAAATTGGTGGCGGCCCGGCGGGTCGATGGGCAATGGCGGGCCCGTCTTCTGGACCGGTGCGGCCAAGGCGAAATGCGGCTGCGCGCCCGGGTCCTGGTCAACGCGGCCGGACCCTGGGTCGAAGAGGTGCTGGCCGAAACCGGAACCGGCGCCCCCGGCGGCACACCGCCGGACCGGCGGACGATCCTGGTGAAAGGCAGCCATATTGTCGTGCCCCGGCTGCACGACGGCGACTTCGCCTATATCCTGCAACACACCGACCGGCGGGTGATCTTCGTCATCCCGTTCGAGGGTGAATATTCGCTGATCGGCACCACCGATGTTCAATTTGACGGCGATCCGTCCGCGGCCGGCATCTCGGCGGCGGAAACCCGATATCTGTGCGACGCGGTCAGCGCCTTTTTTACCCAGCCGGTGACGCCGGGCGATGTGCGTTGGTCCTTCGCCGGCGTACGCCCCCTGTTCGGCGAAGACGGCGACGATCCCTCGGCGGTGACCCGCGATTATGTGCTTGACCTGGACGCCGGCGATGGCGGGACCGCGCCGCCGCTGCTGTCGGTGTTCGGCGGCAAGATCACCACCTATCGCCGCCTTGCGGAAAGCGCGATGGCCTGCCTGGAGCCATATTTTCCCGAACTGAGCGGCGATTGGACCGCCTCGGCGCCGCTGCCGGGCGGCGACCTGACGACGGGCGGGCTTGCCGGCTTGATCGCCGGCCTGGCGGGTGACTATCCTGAAATACCCGGCCATCTGTTGACCGGCCTGGCCCGGCGCCATGGCACCCTGGCGCGGCAGGTTCTGGGCGGCGCGAAAAGGATTGAAGACCTTGGCCATGACTTTGGCGCTGGCCTGACAGCGCACGAGATCGACTACCTGGTCGCGGAGGAATGGGCCATGAACGCCGATGACATATTATGGCGGCGGACCAAATGCGGCCTGCACCTGGATGGCCGCCAGCGGCAGGCGGTGGCCGACCATCTAGTCGAACAAAAAAGCGTTGCGAAATGGGCGAAATGACAGCGCCACTGGGTCTGACATCATTTGCCCGCCCCTGGCGTCGACGCCGCGAGCAACGGGCGGCCAATGGCTCGCATCATTTGTCGTCAATCCCCATATTCGTGGCGGCGGAACGGGTGAACCAAGCATGAGCGGCACCGCGATATTAATCAACCTTCTGGGTGGCGTCGCGCTGCTGCTTTGGGGGCTGCGGATGGTGCGCACCGGCGTCACCCGCGCCTTCGGCAGCGATCTTCAGCGCCTGTTGGGCCACAGCCTGCGTAACCGTTTCACGGCCTTCGCGGCCGGCTTGGGCGCCACCGTGGTCCTGCAAAGCAGCACCGCCACATCGTTATTGGCGGCCTCGTTCGCCGGCCGCCATCTGATGGCGACGGCGCCGGCCCTGGCCATCCTGCTTGGCGCCGATGTGGGCACCAGCCTGGTGGCGCAAATCCTGACCTTCGACCTTTCCCTGCTGTCGCCGATCCTGCTGCTTTCGGGCCTGATCATATTTCATAGCGTGTCCGGGGGGCGGCGGCGCAATATTGGCCGTATCTGCCTTGGCCTGGGTCTGGTTCTACTCGCCCTGCGGCTGATCGTTTCCACCTCCGAGCCTTTGCGCCATTCCGCCCTGGCGCAGCAAATTCTGGGCTCCCTGACCGACGAAGCGGTGATCGCCGTGCTGGTCGGCGCGGCGATCGCCTGGCTGTCTCATTCCAGCCTGACCACGGTGCTGCTGATCATGTCACTGGCGGCCGGGCAGGTGATATCCATTGGCGCCGCCCTGGCATTGGTGCTGGGCGCCAACCTGGGCGCCGCCGCGCCACCCATCGTCGCCACCCTGCGTTCGGGCGTAGTGGCGCGCCGGCCGCCCCTGGGCAACCTGCTGTTCCGTCTCTTGGGCTGCCTTCTCGCCCTGCCCTTCCTGAACGAGACGCTGCCCTGGCTGTCCATGCTGGAAGCGGACCCGGCCCGCCAGGTGGCGAATTTCCATACCGCCTTCAACCTCGGTCTGGCGATCCTGTTCCTGCCCCTGATCGGGCCCATGTCACGGCTGATCGAGGCCCTTTTGCCCGACAAAACGGAAACCGACGATGAAACCCGGCCGCGCCACCTGGACGCGGCCGCGCTGGATACCCCGCCGGTCGCCCTGGCCAATGTCCGGCGCGAGGTCCTGCGCATGGGCGAGGTTCTGGAGCAGATGTTTAGCCAGGGATTTGAAGCCCTGCGCAACAACGACAAGGCTCTGGCCAATAAAGTCGAGAAGACCGACGACGTGATCGACGGCTTCCACGCCGCGATCATGCAATACCTGACATTGCTCAGCCGCGAACCCCTGGGCGACCGGGATAGCCAGCTTTGCGCCGACCTGCTGATGTTCACCACCAATTTGGAGCATGTGGGAGACATCATAGAGCTTAACGTTGTCGAATCCGCGCGCAAGAAAAGCCAGCAGAGGATCCAGTTCGCCAAGGAAGACCTGGCGGAACTGACCACCCTGTTCGATTTGGTCCGCGACAGCATGCGAATTTGCTTCGCCGTGCTGATGTCCGACGATATTGCCGTCGCCCGCCAGTTGATCGGGCAAAAGCCCTTGTTTCGCCAGCACGAAATGGCCGCGACAGCGCGGCATCAGCAACGCCAACGGTTGGCGGCCAGCAACAGGGCCGGCCCCGGGGTCCAGGCATCGGCCATATTCCTCGACGTGCTGCGCGATCTGCGCCGGATCAATTCCCACCTGACCTCGGCGGCATATCCCATGCTCGATTCCGCCGGCGAATTGCGCGCCAGCCGCCTGCGCCCCCACCAGGATTAGAGCACATTCGGACGATCACCGACTTTCCGATCACGGCGGAAAATGCTATTGCCCGTCATCGTCGTCATTCATCGGACCCCAAAGCAATGGTAGCCATGGCCAAATATCACGTGACCTTGAAAGCGAGTCTGTCAGCCGGTGAACTGTATTGGGTTACCGACGTGACCGCCGAGAACGAAGATGCCGCCATGGACGCCGCCGAAGTTTTGTTCACGCGGCAAATGAAAAATGCCGCGGAATGGTCTTTTTCAGAAGCGGACGTGGAGCCGATGTAAGGCATTCCGATTTCCGCGAGCCATCGGCGGCTGCCCACGTTGCGTTGTATAATCTTATATTTCGCTTAAAGGCCCTATAATACCAGCGGCCGCGTTTTTTGACTCGCTTTTTAGGCTTCCCAAATTGGATTTCTTCTGAATCATTACCCTCATCGAAAGTAGGAGGGACTTATGGGAGCAGCGGTGAAAGTTACGCGTGATGACATGTCGGCGCGGGATTTGCGTTCAGCGGCGGGGCATGTGAAGGACGGGAAGGTGTCGCGGCGGATGCTGGCCATTGCCCTCGCCCTTGATGGGGCATCTCGCAAGGCCGCAGCCGAGAGCTGCGGCATGGATCGACAGACGCTGCGGGACTGGGTTCACCGCTATAACGAAGAGGGTATCGAGGGTCTTGCCAACCGCGGCGGCGGGGGTACGAAGTCACGGCTTTCGCCTGATCAGATGGCGCAGTTGGCAGGCTGGGTCGATGCCGGGCCTGAGCCCGCGCAGGACGGCGTGGTTCGCTGGCGCCGTGCAGATCTGGCCCGTCGGATCGAGGCGGTGTTTGGCGTCAAACTACATGAACGCACGGTGGGTAGCTATCTGGCGAAGCTGGGGTTTCGCAGGCTGTCGGTGCGCCCGGAGCACCCCAATGCCGACGCGGCAGCACAGGTGGCGCTCAAAAAAACTTCAGCAGCATAGTTGCGGACATCCTGCCCGACAGGGCGCGGAAAAAGCCTCT
>JAKZRK010000061.1:0-39224 GCA_047518225.1 Alphaproteobacteria bacterium
GTTCAAAACGAATGGACCCTCATGGCCCTCGCGCACAACTGCAAACGGCTATCTGGACTGGTCGCCTAAAAAACCGCGCAGTCATTATGCAGGAGTTGGGTTATCACAAACCCGACAGACTGCTAGAGCGGTTCCGGGCTAATTCCCGGTGAAATCGGGCGCCCGTTTGTCCTGCCAGGCGGCAATGCCTTCGCGGAAATCGTCTGATTTCGCGGCTTCGGACATCTCGTCCAGGGACCGCGCCATGGCCTTGCCGAAATCCTGGTCGAGCCCCTGATAGACCAGTTCCTTAACCACCCTAGTGGAGCGGGGGGAAACGCCCTTGGCCATCCCGCGGGCGTAATCCATCACCGCGGCCCGCAATTCGTTGGTGGGGTAAACCCGGTCCACCAGGCCCATATCCAGGGCTTCATCGGCGTCCACCAAACGGGCGCTATACAACAGATCAAACGCCTTTGACGGCGCGATCAGGCGCGGCAGCAGCCAAGCCAGGCCGTATTCCGGCACCAGCCCGCGCCTGGTAAAGGCGGTGCCAAAGCGAGCGCTATCGGCGGCGAAGCGGATATCGGCGAACATGGGCAGCACCATGCCCACCCCCACCGCCGGGCCGTTGACGGCGGCGATCACCGGCTTCGGCACCGATGCTATCCAGGCGTATTTGGCGGCAAAAGCATCCGGCAGATCAAGGCCGCCTTCAATGGCGCCAATGAAGGGCAGGGTTTGTTCCTCGTCCACCGCTTTACCGCTGGCCCGTCGTTGTAAACGGGCGGCATCCGCGCCGGCGCAAAAGCCGCGTCCCGCGCCGGTCAATACGATGACCCGTACCGCATCGTCATCGCTGGCCTGTTGCATGGCGGCGCGGATTTCACCGGCCATGGTCAAGGTCATGGCGTTCAACCGCTCGGGCCGGTTCAAGGTCACCACCGCGACCCCGTCCTCGATCTGATAGATCACCTCTTGAAACGACATGGCGCTCCCTCCCCGGCTAGATCTAGGCGTCAGGCCGCCTTGCCATAGAAACCCTCGCCCTTGGCGGCCATGTCGCGCAGCAATTTTGGCGGGCTGAAACGGGGCCCGTGGGCTTGGGCCAGGCGGTCGCATTCGGCGACGAAATCCTGGATGCCAATTGTATCGACCAGACTGAGGACACCGCCCCGGAAGGGGGGAAAGCCCCAACCCATGATCGAACCCACGTCCGCATCCCGCTTTTCCGTGATCACGCCCTCTTCCATGCAACGGGCCGTCTCCACGGACTGGATATACATCAGGCGTTTCTTGACGTCCTCCACATCCGGTTGCTGCGTCGCGGGGGGGCATTCCTCTGCCAGGCCGGGCCAGAGGTGCTTGCTGCCCTTTTCGGGGTAATCATAGAAGCCCTTGCCGACTTTTTTGCCGATCCGGCCCAGATCCTCGACCATGTGGCGGACCAGATCATCGCCCGGCATTTCCACATAATCATCACCCAGATCCTCGCGGGTCTGCTTGCCGACCTTGTACATCAGATCGATGGAGACTTCGTCAGCCATGCCCAGGGGACCAACGGGCATGCCCGCCATTCTGCCGGCATTTTCGATCAACGCCGGGGTCACGCCCTCCGCCAACAGGGCCAAGCCCTCGCGCACGTAGGTGGCAAAGACCCGGGAGGTATAAAAACCACGGGAATCGTTGACCACAATGGGCGTCTTGCGGATCGCCATCACATAATCCATGGCCCGGGCCAGGGTCTCGGGGGAGGTCACTTCGCCAACAATGATCTCGACCAGGGGCATACGGTCCACCGGCGAGAAGAAATGCAGCCCGATGAAGTTGTCGGGCCGGGACGAGGCCTTGGCCAGGCCGGTGATGGGCAGGGTCGAGGTGTTGGAGGCGAAGGTGATGCCATCGCCGGTCACGGCCAGGGCCTTTTCGGTCACATCGGCCTTGATGGCGCGATCCTCGAACACCGCCTCGATCACCAGTTCACAGCCCGCCAGATCGGAAAAATCCGCCGTGGCGTGAATGCGGGCCAGGGTGGCATCGGCCGCGTCTTTGTCCATGCGGCGGCGGGAGACCCGCTTTATTAGCAGATCTTCCGCATGGGCCCTGCCCTTGTCCGCACTGGCCTGTTCCATATCCAGCAGAACCACGTCCACGCCGGCCATGGCCGTCACATAGGCGATGCCGGCACCCATCATGCCCGCGCCCAGGACGCCGATCTTGGTGTATTTTGCGGCAGGGATATCCTTGGGCCGCCCGGCGCCCTTGCCCGCCTCGGTAATGGCAAAGAACAGGCGGATCATGTTCTTGCATTCGGGCGTCATGGCGGTGGCGATCAGATAGCGGATTTCAATCGCCAGGCCCGTATCGATATCGACCTGACAGCCTTCGAAGACGCAGGACATGATGTTCTGCTGGGCCGGATAGTTGCCATAGGTACGCATATGCAACATGGCGTTGCCGGCGGCGAAGGCCTGCTGGCCCATGGGGGTTTGCACGCCGCCACCGGGCATTTTGAAGCCCTTTTTGTCCCAGGGCTGCACGAAATTCTTTTGCCCATCGCCCAGCACCCAGGCCTTGGCCTCGGCCAGCAATTGATCCGCCGGCACCACCTGATCCACCAGGCCCATGTTCAGGGCCGCCTTCGGCGCCAACTCGCGCCCTTCCAGCATCAGGGGCAGGGCCGGCTGCATGCCGATCATGCGGGGCAGCCGTTGGGTGCCGCCGCCGCCCGGCAACAGGCCGATCTTGGCTTCCGGCAGGCCGATCTTGATCTTGGGGTCATCGGCGGCGATGCGGTGATGGGAGGCCAGGCACAGCTCGTAGCCGCCGCCCAGGGCATGGCCGTTGATGGCCGCGACAAACGGCTTGCCGGCCTTTTCCATGCGCCGGAACATCCCATGCACCGTTGCCATGAAACCTTCAAGCATGGATTGATCACCGTCGCCAACGGCTGACAAATCGGCGCCAACCATGAATTCCCGATGCGCCGACGTGACGATCACGCCTTTGACGTTCTCGTCATCGATGGCCTTGTCCAGGCAGGCGGAATAGGCCGCCATGGTTTCCTGATTAAGGACGTTCATGGGGCGGTTGGAAACATTCCAGGAAATGGTGGTGACACCGTCGCCGTCTACTTCGTAATCCATCATTATACTTGTCCCAGATACTTGCGTTCGTGGCTTGCTGTCGTGGCGTGAGTTTTACAGCCGCTCGATTATCGTGGCCGTGCCCATGCCGCCGCCAACACATAGCGTGGCCAGCGCCGTGCCTTTGCCGGTGCGTTCCAATTCGTCCAGCACCGTGCCCAGTATCATCGCCCCGGTGGCGCCCAGGGGATGGCCCATGGCGATGGCCCCGCCACAGACATTGATCTGATCATGACTGATATCCAAGACCTGCATGAAGCGCAGGACGACCGCGGCGAAAGCCTCGTTCAGCTCCCACAAATCGATATCGTCCTTGCTCATACCGGCCCGCTTCAGGGCTTTTTCCGCCGCCAGGGACGGCCCGGTCAGCATGATCGTCGGCTCCGAGCCGATGGAGGCATAGCTGCGGATGCGGGCCCGCGGCTTCAAGCCCAGTTTTTCGCCAATTTCCAACGTGCCCAGCAAGACGGCCGACGCGCCATCGACGATACCCGATGAGTTGCCGGCATGATGGACATGCTCGATCTTCTCAATCTCCGGATAGCGTTGAATGGCAACGGAATTAAACCCAAATTGTTCGCCGGCGGTGATAAAGGACGGCTCCAGCGAGGCCAGGGACTGCATATCGGTTTCCGGCCGCATATGCTCGTCCTTGTCCAACACGGTCGTGCCGTTCATATCAATCACCGGCACCACCGCGCTGTCGAAGCGGCCTTCATCCCAGGACCGCTGAGCGCGCTTTTGACTCTCGACGGCATAGCTGTCCACGTCATCGCGGGAAAAGCCGTATATTGTCGCCACCAGATCAGCAGAGATGCCTTGCGGCACAAAATAGCTGCGGAAGGCCACGGCCGGGTCCGTGGGCCAGGCGCCGCCGTCGGAACCCATGGGCACCCGGCTCATACTTTCCACGCCGCCGCCAATGGCCATGTCCGACTGACCCGACATGATCTGCCCGGCAGCGATATTGACCGCCTCCAGGCCCGAGGCGCAAAAGCGGTTAACCTGGGCGCCGGCGGTACTTTCGGCATATTCGGAATTGATCACGGCGGTCCGGGCAATATCGGCGCCCTGTTCCCCAATCGGCGCGACACAACCCAGCATCACGTCGTCCACTTGGGCGGTATCCAGATTATTGCGGTCCCGTACCGCGCGCAACGCGGTCGATGCCAGTTCCACCGGCGTTATGGAATGCAAGGCCCCGCTGGCCCGCCCCTTGCCACGTGGTGTGCGCACATGGTCGTAAATAAATGCATCGGTCATGTCAGTATTCCTCTCTATCTCGTCGGGTGGAACTATGCTCGATCCAACTCATCGAAGCGTTTTTCCATATTGTACTGGCTCAGCGCATAAACCGCCCAAATCGCGGCGGGCACCCAACCGATCACGGTAACTTGCAAAATCAAGCAAATAATGCCGGCGAATATGCGGCCGATGGTGAAAAATAAAAACCATGGCAGCAACAGCGCTATCAATAGACGCATGGCACATAATTCCGATAAATCCGGCGCCGAGCCAGCATTGTGGCCCGCGCATTATGCCTCTAAAATCGTAAACAAGGTTCAAAATTCGATCTATTGGAAAATAATCTCCACTCGGCGGTTACGTTTTTCCCGCGTGCCGTCCTTGGTGGGAACCAACGGCTTCTTCTCGCCATAGGCGGTCGTCTGCAAAGCCGATCCGGGCACGCCCATCTGCGACAAGAAAGCGGATACCGCATCCAGCCGCTTGCTGGACAGAGCATCGTTATACTTCGATGCACCCGCCATATCGGCATGGCCCGTCAAGGTTATGCCGCCGGGCTTGGCGAATTCGAAATCCGCCGCCACATCGCTCAATTTCCGCCGTAAATCCGCGTTCAAATAATAGCTGTTGAACTTGAAAAAGACGATATAGATGCCATCCACATAGACCGGATCAGGCGCCTTGACCATCTTGTGCATTTTCTTGGCCATCGGCTTTTTCATGGCCATCATCGGTTTTGGCGCCATGGCCTTCTTCAATTTAGCCATGGCGCGCATGAACGCGGCCCGGCAAGCGGCAATATCCTTGGGTTGGAAATTTTCTTCCTGTTCCTGCATCCAGCAGTCGAACTGGACCTGGGCGTTAGCGGCCAGGTTGGGAAAATTCTCGCGGCCACCTTGTGCCAGGGCGATCATCAGCCGGCCCCGGGCGCGGCGCAATTCGGCAATATTGTCGGCAGGCAGGTTGCGTTTCTTGAAGCCTTCCGGCTTGACCTTGCCGTCTTTGGAAGCCTTCAAGGCGCGGTTGGCAAAAACGTCGGAATCTTCATAGTCGCCTTCGTCAAACTCCATCTGCGACAAGCCGACATAGCCCCTGAAAAGGTTGAAATTAAAGGCCGAGCCGCCAGGTCCGGCCTGTTTTGCATTTTCCAATTGCATGCCGCTGGTACAGGCGCTCAACACCGCCGCGGCCACAAATATAATTGCTATGTTCTTGATCGTGTTCACGGCCAAACCTTTTTGTCGGATGAATTGTCACGGTCGAACCGCCCTCGCCGACCAAGCTTTCAATACAGCAACGCTTTCGGGCAGTATATAGAACAAGTCGGCGCAACGTCACTCCAAACCTGCAATATTTACCCCTTCGGGCATGGCGCGCCAATCCTCCACCAGTCGGCGGGAGATGGAATCCCCGGGTGGTAGAATAATCTTTTCCGCCGCCACCGCCGCGTCGATATCGCCGCGTGTGAACCAAGCGGCCTCGCTGATCTCCTCGCCGTCGACTTTGATCCGCGGATCCAGGGCACGGGCCCAAAAGCCCACCATCAGCGAGGATGGAAAGGGCCAGGGCTGAGAGGCGCGATAGAGGACCGGACCGGCGATGACGCCCACTTCCTCGGCCACTTCACGGCGCACCGCATCCTCCAATGTCTCGCCCGGTTCGACGAACCCGGCAACGGTCGAAAACCGCGGTATGGAAATGGTCGCCCGGCGCGCCAGCAGACAGCGGTCACCATCGATGACCAGGGTAATGACGGCCGGGTCGGTGCGTGGGAAATGCAGGCGGCCGCAATTTTCGCCCAGGCAACGGCGGGCATGTCCGGCCCGTTCCACTTGTGTCGAGGCGCCGCAGCGGCCGCAAAATTCGTGCTCCGTATGCCAAGCCGACATGCCCCGGCCAAAGGCCAACATGGCCGCCGTCCGGTGCGACAGGTTCATGGCCAGGTCGCGCAGATCATGGGCCGTGCCCGCGAGGGCAGCCGCGAGGCGGTCTTCGGACAGAGCGGAAATATCGAGGGTAAAATGCGCTGTTTCGCCAATCAGGCCCAACAACACCGTTTGCTTTAAATCGGCCAGCGCCCCCGCCGCAACCGGTGCCAGCGCCACGGGGGCCTCGTTTTCCGTAAAAATATAGCGGTGGCGCCAAATGGGATAGACCTTGCTGGCGGGTTCGGCCAGGCGTGCGGCCAGCCAATCGGCGTCTTCGCGCCATTCGGCCGCCCGGTCGAACTCACCGTCCGCATATCGCATATGTGGTGCCATATTCAGCATTGTCCCCGTGTTCCACCCAGGCTGATCCATGCCCACTGGACTAAATTCAGGCCTTGCTTATAACAGGTCCCCTGAATTGCGGCATGTAATACCAATGGTCCTTGATATTGACCTGTTTCATGGGTCTGTCTGCTTCGCCGGCCTGACCGGTACCGCGGGCCAGAGTGGTTCCGGGCCATTCTGAATCAAAATATCACCTAACCGAGGAGTCCACCTACCATGGAAGTTCACGACGCCATCATGAGCCGCCGTTCGGTGCGCCGCTTTCTGCCGACCCCCGTGCCCATGGAAAGCCTGCGGCGCATTATTGAAGGCGCCGGCATGGCGCCCAGCGGCCACAATATCCAACCGTGGAAACTATACGTGGTTGGCGGCGCGGCCAAAGCCGCGATTACCGCCGATATTCTGGATGCCGTCGCCAACGGCGATGCAAAAGACCATGCGCCGGAATATCCCTACTACCCAACCAAATGGTTCGAGCCCTATACCGCCAGGCGCCGCGCGACGGGCTTCGGGCTGTATGCCATACTAGGTATCGAACGCGATGACATGGCAGCGCGCCAGGCCCAGATGAGCCGCAATTATGAATTCTTCGATGCGCCCGTCGGGATGTTCGTGGCATTTCATCGGGACCTGGCTACGGGCACCTACATGGATGTGGGGATGTTTATCGAAAATCTGCTGATCGGCGCCAGGGGCGAGGGACTGCACACCTGCGGCCAGGCCGCCTTCACCTGGTACCACAAAATCGTGCGCCGGCACCTGTCCATGCCCGACGAAGAACTGCTGGCCTGCGGCCGCTCCATTGGTTTCGAGGATACGGCGGCGCCGGAAAATGAATTTCGCGTGGACAAGCTGCCCATTGATGACTTCACGACCTTCCTCGACGTGGAATAATCCGCCGACCGGGAGGGTGCGGGTGGCCTGGCGGCGCCATCAATATCGAATACGGCCTATCGCATTGACGCCAGCGCGCGCGATGAGCGGTCCAGGGATTGGCCGATGCGCAGGCGCAGATCGTCGAGATCGACACCATCGGCACTTTTCTTGCCGGCGCAATATCTGGCATAGACGCCGTGGACGATACAGGCGGTTTTCCACCAATTGAAGCCGATATAATAGTCCAGCAACGCTAGATCACGGCCCGACCTTTCGGCGTATCGGGCGGCCAGCTCGGAGCGCCTTGGAAAACCGGGCAAGGCGGTGGCCGCGCCCTCGCGCTCCTCACCCGGTTCCGCCCATTGGTTCAAGGCGTAGGCCAGGTCGGCCAGGGGATCGCCAAGCGTGGAAATTTCCCAATCGACCACGGCGGCGACCTGGGCGTCGGATCCGATCAGGCAATTGTGCAAACCATAATCCCCATGAACAACTTTGGCCGGACCCTGGTCGGGGATGTTGGCGGCGAAGAATTCCCGTAGCTCATGGGCCCTTGGGTCATCGTATTCGGCATCCGCCACCGATGAGGTCCAGGAGCGGAACCAAGTACGGAGCTGGCGCCCGACATAATTTTCTTTCTTGCCCAGCGCGCCAAGGCCGATCGCATCGGGGTCAAGCGCGTGCAGATCGGCCAGGACATCGACGAATGACCATGCCAACGCCGGCCGCATTTCCTCCGCCACCCGGGTTTCGGTATCCGCTGAATTGTAAAGCGGGCGGCCATCTATCAGCCCCATGACATAGAACCACGCGCCGGTGACGTCGGGGCTTTCGCAAAATCCCATGGCCGGCGCGACCGGCACCGGGGTGGGTCCCAGCGCGGATATCAACGCCCATTCGCGGCTCATGTCATGGGCCCTGGGCAACAACTCGCCCTGCGGCGGCCGCCGGACGACGGCGGCCCGCCCCTCGGGGTCGTCTATACGGTATGTAAGATTTGAATGACCACCTTGCAGGCGGGTCCAGGTGAAGGGTGGTGTCAATCCGGTTACATTGTCCGCAATCCACGCTTCGACCGCGGCGACGTTATAACCTTCAGGCTCGATTTCCCGTAGATCCATTATTGACTTGCCCTTTGCAAGGAACGCCAAGCGTCCCCTTGGCCCATTAGACGTGCCGCGAGGTGCAGAGTAGGCTTTTCGCGAAATAAATGAAACGCCACCAATTGGCCCGGAACAGTCCGGAACGGCTCTAGTCCGCCACGCCGTCGGCAACCTTGGCCTCCTCTTTCTGTTTGGCTTCCTTGGCCGCCATGTGCGCTTTCAACTGTGCCGGGCTGAGGCGCACGATATCTTCGTTCTGATGGCTGTAAAGATCATAGGGCTGGGTATCCAGGGTTTCCAAAGCGATCGTGCCATCCAGCACTTGTTCCTTCCAGGCCTCGTGTTCCGACTGACGTTCGTGAAATTCCGGCATCACTTCCTCGGCGAACAGTTTTAGGCTGTCACAAATGTCCTGATGGGAGGTCTTGCCGGCCTGGTTCAACAGGATCACCTGATCCACATGGGCCGCCTCGAACTGGCGCAGTTTGTCGCGGACAGTCGCGGGCGAGCCAATCAGTCCCGCCTTCAAGGCCGCCTGGGCCTTTTCCGAGCCGCGCCAATCCTGGTACAGCTTCCACAAATCGCCCTTCCCCGGAGCATCGATGCCCTCCCTGCCGTAATGGGACAAGGCGAAGATGAAGAAGGTCCAGCCCGCCGCCTTTTCAATGGCTTCGGCGTCCGTATCGGCGCACATGAAGCCCGATACCATGGCGATGTTGGGGTTGATGGGATAGTCGGTCAGCAGCGCCCGATGGTGCAACAGATTGTCGTAATAATGGTGCACCCAGGCCTTGGCCGCATCCGGCGAGATAAAAGTAAAACCCAGGGCCCCCATGCCCCACTGCCCGGCCAGGGTAATGGTCTGGATATTGGAACAGGCGACCCACAGTGGCGGGTGCGGTTTTTGGAACGGCTTCGGCAACACGCTGCGGGCGGGAAAATCGTAATATTCGCCGTGGAACTCCCAATCTTCCTTGGTAAACATGGGAATTGTGGCCTTCACCCCTTCTTCCCAGCGTTCCCGCTTGTCCCGCACCCGGGTGCCAAAGGGATGCAGTTCGGCGGGGCCGGCGCCCTCGCCCAAACCAAATTCCACCCGTCCGCCCGAAAGCAGGTCCAGGGTCGAGACTTTTTCCGCCACCCGGTGGGGCTGGTTGGTGGTCAATTGAATGATGCCAAAGCCCAGGCGGATATTTTGGGTGCGCTGGCTGGCGGCGCCCAGGAAGGTTTCCGGCGAGGAGGCGTGGGAATATTCCTCCAGGAAATGATGTTCCACCATCCAGGCATAATCATAGCCCAGCCGGTCGGCCAGCTCGATCTGCGTGAGAGAATTTTGCAGCAGATTATATTCGCCGTCTTCCTGCCAGGGCCGGGGCAATTGATGCTCGTAAAAAATACCGAATTTCATCTTTGCGTTTCCTTGAATTTATCGTTCTTTCCAGAATGCCCCATGTTGGTCCATCCAATCGAGAAAATTCGAAAAAGCGGCGTTCGGATCGCTGGGCAGGGTATGGCCGATATCCGCCGTCAGGCGGGCGCCGGACAGGGGCCGGCGGTCCTTGTCGCCATGCAGATTGATCGTCGCCCGCGCCTCGCCCCTCGCCAGGGCGTAACGGAAATCCGGGTATTGCCCGGCCAACGCGGCGCACCAGTCCATTACGCTAGAGGGCATGGCCGAGGCGATATGATACAGATCGTGCGCCGGTGTGGGAGCCTCCATCAAGGCCAAAAGGGCCACTGCCACATCGCGGGAATAGACCCAGTCCTGGCTGTCCCGGCGCGGCAGGACCGCCACCCCGCCCCGCAGGGCGGCCAAGGCGACCTGCATGGCGGGGCTAAGGGTATCGCGGGCGCCACTATCAATTTCCCATGGTCCATAGACTGCCGCCAGACGGACGGAGCGAACGTCGAGTTCGAGCAATTCTCCCAACCGCCGGCCGACCGCTTCCGAGGCATGCTTAGTGATGCCATAAAGGCTTTCAGGCGCCGAGGGGGTCAGATCTTCCTGCAACGCCCCCTCCCCCACCAGGCGATGGCGGCCGTAGGCGGAACCGGAACCGATGTTGATCACCCGCCGAACCGATCCCTGGTCCGCCGCCGCCTTTATGACATTGACCAGGCCCAGCAGGTTGACTTGCAAAACGTGGATCGGCGCATCCCGTTCCCGCGCCGGTCCGGAGGTCAGGGCCGCGCCGTAAAAAACCGCATCGATAGCCTGCCGCGAAAATGCCCCGCCGACGGAGTCATACTGGCGCACATCGCCATGCAGCACCGTCAGGTCGCCCGGCAAGGCATCAAAGGCCGCGGCGGCGGCGGGATGCAGCGGGTTGGAATCGAACAGGACCGCACCGTCGCCGCGGCGCAACAGGGCCTCGGCGATATTCAATCCGACAAATCCGCAGCCGCCAATTATCAAGGCCCGCATGATCAGCGTTTCCTATACGACCGCGTTGCCGCCATCCACGTTCAACACTTGCCCGGTCAGGAAGGCCGCCGCCTGGCTGGCCAGGAAAACGGCGGCGCCCGCGATATCATCGGGGTCGCCGATCCGCCGCAGGGGCAACAGGTTTTCCACCCGCGCCAGGCGTTTCGGATCCGTCCACAGGGTCTTGGCGAAGTCGGTCTTGATCAAGCCCGGCGCGATGGCGTTGACGCGCACGCCCTGGGGGCCGAATTCCACCGCCAGATTGCGGGCGATCTGATGTTGCGCCACTTTCGAAATAGCATAACCCGATAACTGCGGCGAACCTTTCAGGCCCGAATTCGAGGCGATGATGATGATCGAGCCGCTACCCGCCGCCACCATGCCCGGCAATACCATGTGGCACAGCTTGAATACGCTTTTGACATTGACCTCCAGGATCTTGTCGAATGCGGATTCCGGCATCTCGGCGGACGGCCCGTAATAAGGATTGGCGGCCGCGTTCGGGACCAGCGTGGAAATCTTGCCCCATTTCTCCAAGGTCTTGTCGACCAGATTACGCAGGTCGTCCGCCGCCCCCACATGGGCCGGTATCGATATGGCCTCGCCGCCATTCGCGGCATAATTGCGGTTGATTTCCGCCGTGACCGCGTGGCAGGCGTCCGCCTTGCGGGAAGAGATCACCACCTTGGCGCCATGCTCGCACATGCGGGCCGCAATGGCCTTGCCGATGCCTTTGCTTGAACCGGTGACAATGGCAACCCGGCCGCTTAAATCAAACAATTTCACCCTGTCGTCTCCGCCTGTCGTTGCTGTCCTTGGTAACAGCTTACACCACGGCGGATGCCGGGGCAGGAAGATTTAGTCTGCGCGAATTCTCAACCCATGACGGCCTGGATCAGTTCCGCTTCGGCTTTACCAGTCTTGGCCACTTCTTCGCCGCGGACGACCTCGCCGCTATCGCTTTGTTCGTTTTCCAGCTTGGACGCGACGCGCAGTGCCAGCGCGTTTTTTTCGAGCAACTTGAGGCGCCCCGCATCCGGCGGCAAGCCGAACAATCTGGCCAGAACGTCTGACAGGGACTCGCACAATTTTGCCAGAATTTCGTCACCCACCGGCAACAGGGTATTTTGGTACATCCGGATCGAACTGCGTATCTTGGTCAAATCATCCTCGTAACGGTGGGGCGGTGAGGGTTCGGGCAAAGACTGCTTCAAACGATTGGCCAAATACCATATGCGGCGGGACAGGTTACGCAATTTCAACCACTGCAAATCCGAAAATACGGCTTCAAAACTTGCCGGACCGGCTGCAGTGTCGCGACGGTCTCGAGCCCGGGCCTGCAAAGCATTGGGAACAACTATGGACGAAAGATCCGCCTGAATGGCCGGAGCGGCCCGGCGGTCAGGGCCAAAATAATCCCCGGTCACGACAAAAGGCTTGCGCGCATTTACCAGAGCCTCGATCCGTTTGCTCATTTGCGTGATGGAGAATGGATGCAGCAAAAAGTCATCCACCCCAGAATCAATCACCGCCCGTACCGACTTCAACCTGGCATCCCAGGCGGTCAGCAGTATGGGGATAAAGGGATCCGGGCCGCAGCGTTGTTTCCGAATATCGTCGACTAGTTTCAAAACACCGCAATCAGCGGACTCAAGAGCCAGAATCACGATTTCCAGTCTCTGGTTTGTTAGAACCTGGCGGGCCGCGGTCAATTCCTGAACATCCAGAAATGATTTGAAACCCAGGGCCTTCAGCACTGACATGGTTTGCCTGAGCACGGCCCCCGTCCGATCGAACAGCAACACGTTCGAATCGGTGTAATTGGAACTTTGCATATGTAAATCGGTCCTATGTCTCTCCCCACGCCTTCGCCCACGGCGGCTTTTACGCCTTTTCTGGAACGATCACGTGCCGCGTCCAGCGGTCAACGCCGCGATTTTAACGCCGGCCCCTTCGTGGCCATGGCGTCCCTGGCCGGGGACGACACAACGGTCGAAGGCGCGGTCGAAGGCGCGGTAGATGGCGGGGGTAGGTGTTAGGGGGTAGAAGGTTTGGGGTAGGAAGAAATGGTCAGGGCAAATTCTCAGCCCATGACGGCCCGGATTAGATCGGCTTCCACATTGCCAATCTTGGCCACTTCCTCGCCGATGGCCTCGTTGACAATTTCCCGGGTATCGTTTTGATCACATTCCAGTTTGGAGGCAACACGGAGGGCCAGCGCGCTTTGCTCCAGCAATTCAATCCCTCTTTTGACGGGCCGGCCGGTGCGAATTTGTTTCATCACGACGCCCGCAAGGGAATCGCACAGGCTTTTCAGATCGGCCGAATCCGCCGTCACCAGGGTCTTACGGTAAACCTGGATCGACGTGGCGAGAATTCTCAATTCGCTGTCGTACCGGTCAGGCAGCGTGGGATCAAGCTGCGCTTCTCTCAAGCAATTGGCCATGTACCAAATTCGGCGCGCCAAGTTGCGCAATTTCAACCGCCGCAAGTCCGCAAAGGCTTCCTCGATACGGGCTTCCGTCGGACCCAACTCGGCTTGGCCCAGGACCCGGGCCTGCAAGGCATTGGGAACAATGATCGGCGGGGGACCCGCACGAAGGGCCTCGGTGGTCCGGCGGTCGGGGCCAAGGTATTCCTCGGTCACGACAAAAGGCTTGCGGTAGCGCACCAATGTTTCAATTCGTTCACCCAGTTGGGTGGTCGAGAACGGGTGCAACAACACGTCGTCCGCGCCAGACTCGACGACCGGACGCAAGGCACTCAACTTGGCGTCCCAGGCCGTCAGCAAAATCGGCATGAAGGGATCCATGCCGCAGCGCTTCCGGCGAATATCATCGACCAGAGCCAACACCCCACTGTCCACGGCGTCCACCGCCAGGATCACCAGTTCCACGCGTTGATTGCGTAGGGCGCCGCGTACATCCGCCAATTCTTGAAATTCCAGAAAAGTCTTGAAACCAAGAAAGTTCAAAATCGACCTAGTCTGCTTGCGCACTGCCAGCTTTGGATCGAACAGCAAAACCGCCGCGTCGGCAAATTGCATATCATGCATAATGGCATAGCCCCGTGACTTTCCTCACGCCCTCTCCCGACGCGGGCGTTACCGCCTCGTTTCCATCGATGGCGTAATATTTCATGGGAGCTCTTAAGTATTCCTGAGCAAACATGGTTAAAATTCTGTTGGTTTCGGTGCAAAACGCTAGACTGAAAATATTGCTTATCCAGGATCCGACAACTGGCTGAAGGCCTGATTGAGGTGAAGCATGAAATGGTGGGGACCGGTCGGTCTGATCGCCGGCGCTGTGTTAACCTGGTTCGGCTATGATATTTTTCAACGGGCCGTTCACCTTGGCTGGAACCTTCATTTGCCCCATTTGATGGTTGGCGCCGCCATCTTCATGGCCGGCCCGTTCGTCGCCGTGGTGTCGTTGATCAACGCCCGGCGCTATGGCCGTTAGGGCACGGCCAGTGCGTTTTCAGACATTTTGGTTCGTTCGACCGGCCCGGAAGCCCCCGTGGGCAGGCTCGATTCGCCCGAAGCAATCCTGCGCGGCGTAGTACATCGTCCAAGAACCGCCACCCCGCCACGGGGCTTTCAGGCCGGCCTTCGTTGGCGGCTATATGCCATTCGGACGGGTTGCGCCATTTGCCCGATGCGCCGCACCGCACGGCGCGATGCGCTAACCCAAATGGCTTATATACGCATCAAGGGATTCAACATTATGCGAAAGCGCTAGATATGATGACTATCGGAAAATACCCGGTTAGCAGCCCATGACGGCGGCAACAAGTCTGCGCGCCATGGCCTGCGCGGTTTTGCGGGAAGCCGATCCAGCGGCCAAGGTCGCGGCGGGCGCCGCCGTGGCAAAAGCCTGGCGCGCCGGCACGATCGTCCATATCGGTGCCTGCCGGCCGCCGTCCCGCCCAGCACGGCCCGCGCGGCCGGAGTTGCGCCGGCCGGGAGAGATGCCGCGGCGTTCCGCCGCTGGCCAACGTGGCCGCATAGCGCTTTTGCATGCCATTGCCCATATTGAACTGAATGCGGTGGATCTGGCCTGGGATTTGATTGCCCGCTTCGCCGGCCCCGATCTGCCACGGGCCTTTTATGACGACTGGATTGGGGTAGCCGCGGACGAGGGCCGGCATTTTACCTTGCTTGCGGCACGCCTGGCAGATTTGCAGGCTGCTTACGGGGATTTGCCCGCCCATGACGGATTGTGGCGGGCCGCGGCAGATACCGCCGGAGATTTAACCGCCCGCCTGGCCGTGGTCCCCATGCTGCTGGAAGCCCGCGGTCTGGACGTAACACCGACCATGGCGAATAAACTGCGCCTTGCCGGTGATCTGAAATCCGCCAACGTATTGAATCAGATTTATCAGGAAGAAATCGGTCATGTGGCCATCGGCCGCCGCTGGTTCGAATGGTCCTGTCGGCGCCAGGGATTTGCCCCAGTTGACCATTGGCGCGAGCTTGCCGACAAACATTGCAAAGGCGCCCTGAAACCCCCCTTCAACCACGCGGCCAGAAGCCTGGCCGGCATGGCAACGATTTATTATCACCCTGATGCTTAAATGCTCCAAAGGCGGCGGAAACCTTAAGGCGCTAACGTGCCTTCTGGCTAAATTCCGGTCTTTTGCCGTCTTTTACGTTGCATTGCCTGTTTGGATCGGATGCAATGGCGAAAACTCGCAGGGTGCCGCGTCAGCGTATTGAGGAGAGACCGAAGCATGAGTGAAGGCTTTACAATCGCCTGCAAACGTCTGTTAGATCGATGCTATCCGGAACGGCAATTAATTCTCCGTAGCCGCGGCGATGTCAGCTTCGTCACGCTTGGGCCACGAAGCCAAATCGGTCTCAGCCTAGCTTGCCTCATGCTGCTGGGTTGGCTGACCTACGCCAGCGCCGGCCTGTATCGCCACCTGGAGATCGTAGCCGGCAAGGATGATAATATCGCCCGCATGGTCGGGGCCCATGAGCTTTTGAACGCCGACATGCGGGCGGTCGAAAGCCGATATCGGAAAATCACCGTCAATCTCGAAAATAACCAGAAACTCCTGGGCGATGTCCTGCAACAACGGGCCAACTTGGATCGGGTGCGGGCGGAGTTGCTGCGCGAATTGCGCCAGACCCGTGACCAGCGCGATCTGGCCCTGAACCAAAGGGCAAACCTGGAAACGCGGCTTGCCAATTTGGAAGGCAGCTTGCGCAAGACCCTGGCCAAGTCCGACCATCTTCAATCGAATTTAAGCCAGGTTACAAATCAGCTATCCACGACGGAAATGCACCGCGCCCAGGTGCAACAGGAACGCAAGGCCCTGAGCGTTAACCTGGATAGGATGAAGGACAACCTGTTGGGTCTGAAACAGGCCCGGCAGCATTTGCGCTCCAACCTGGAAAGCAGTGAAACCATGGTGGCGCGGCTGACCGATCAGCGCGATCGCGCCTTTTCCACCAATCGGGCCCTGAATGATCGAATTGCCAATTTGGAAGGCCGCCTGGAAACATTGCAAACGGCCCAAATTGATCTGGTACGCAATATTCATATCCGCACCGATGCCAATATCTCGGAACTGGAAACCGTTATTCAACTCACGGGCCTGAACTTGGACAAACTGCTGGATCGAGTGGATTTCAAACAAATCGGGGTCGGCGGGCCCTTGCTTGCCCAGGAGGACGGAAATAGCCATGGCGGTGAATGGATCCTGCGGCAATCCTCGCCGTTGGATGCCCCATTGGGCTCGCTGGAAACCCGGCTATCCCGATGGACCGCCCTTAACGCTGTTTTGGAACGGTTGCCGATCACGCCGCCCGTGGACAATTTTTCGATCTCTTCCAAATTTGGCAAGCGCCGCGATCCCTTTACCAAGCGGATAGCCTATCATGGCGGCATAGATCTCGCTGGGGTGAAGCGCACCGCCGTCTATGCGACGTCGCCGGGCGTGGTGACTTTCGTCGGCTGGAAAGGCCCTTATGGCCGCCTGGTGGAAATCGACCATGGCCTCGGCCTGCGTACGCGATATGGCCATTTGCGCAAAATTCTGGTTAAACGGGGTCAAAAGGTGGATTTCCGCCATAAAATCGGTTTGATGGGTAGTAGTGGCCGCAGTACCGGCACCCATGTTCACTACGAGGTCGTGTATGACGGCAAGCCGGTAAATCCGAAAAAGTTCCTGAAAGCGGGGAAATGTGTTTTCAAATGCTGATAAGACCAAGGCACCCGCGACGGCAACGCGCGCCGCGCCGTCGCTAATCTCCACTGATTTGATAATCACCGGGAATATAAACACTGCCGGTGAAGTACAGTTGGACGGAACCGTGGAGGGCGATGTCATTTGCGGCAAGCTGATGATTGGTGAAAAGGCCGTCATCACTGGCCAAATCGAGGCGGACGAGGTGACGATCCGGGGCCGGATTACGGGCCGGGTAAAAGCCGGAAAAGTGCATCTGGCAAAGACAGCCCGCGTAAGCGGCGATATTTTCCACGATACCCTGGCGATAGAGGCCGGCGCCTTCCTTGATGGCCATTGCAAGCGCAATGATGCCACCCCGGCCAGCATGACGGCGCCACCGGCCACGGCCGCGACGGCACCCGCGGCAGCGGCGGCGGTCCCGGCGGCAACCCCTAAGGTGGCAGCTGCACCGTCCCGCAATCCCGACGTCTCCGCCGCCCGGCAAGGCGCCGTGCAGGACGGCGCGGGCAATACGCTGGCCAAGACGGCGGCCGGAAATTAGAGCGCTTCCGGGCTAAGCCAACGCCTGGCCTGGGAGCAGCCCCAGGATCCCGCCCGCCTGGCCGGGATTGAAACAGTAAGGGTTGTTCCGAGTGACGTCGAAACGGCACTATCCCCCGCCGTCGCCTTTAACGTTTGGGTCATCGCCGCCCAACCGGGCCGCCAGCGAGGCTTCCATGAAGCGGTCCAAATCGCCGTCCAGCACGCGCTGGGCATCGCCCCGTTCCAATCCGGTACGCAGATCCTTGACCATCTGGTAGGGGTGTAAAATATAGCTGCGGATTTGATGGCCCCAGCCGATATCGGTTTTTTGGTCTTCGATCGCCTGTTTTTCCGCCTCCCGCTTCTGCAATTCCGCTTCATAAAGGCGCGCTTTCAGCATCTTCATGGCTGCGGCGCGGTTTTTGTGTTGCGAGCGTTCGGCCTGGCATTGCACGACGATGCCGGTCGGCTCGTGGGTAATGCGGACGGCGCTGTCGGTCCGGTTCACGTGCTGGCCACCGGCGCCCGAGGCACGATAGGTATCGACCCGCAGATCGCCGTCATTAATCTCTATCTCTATATCGTCGTCGATTTCCGGGTAGATCCAAACAGAGGCGAACGAGGTATGACGGCGGGAGGCGGAATCGAATGGCGAGATGCGAACCAGACGGTGGACCCCGCTTTCCGTTTTCATCCAGCCATAGGCATCCGCGCCACGCACATGCAGGGTGGCGGACTTCAACCCCGCTTCTTCGCCGGCGCTGACTTCGACCAATTCGCTTTTGAAATCGCGCTGGTCGCTCCAGCGGCTGTACATGCGCAACAGCATTTCGGTCCAGTCTTGGGATTCGGTGCCGCCGGCGCCGGCATGGATTTCCACATAGCAATTATTGCCGTCCGCCTCGCCCGACAGCATGGATTCCAACCGCAGCCGCCTGGCCCGCGCGCATAGCTCGCCCAATTGCGCCTCGGCCTCGGTGACGATTTCCCTATCGCCTTCCAGTTCCCCCAGTTCGATCAACTCGACCGCGTCGGACAACCCACCTTCCATCTGGCGCAGGCCAGTGACGCCATTATCCAGGTTGGTTCGTTCGCGCATTAGCTTTTGCGCCCGCGCGGCATCGTCCCAAAGACCGGGGTCTTCGATCAACTTGTTGAGTTCATCCAGACGTTTCAGGGAGACATCCCAGTCAAAGATGCCTCCGTAGAAGAGCCAGATTTTGGCCGATCTCGTCAATATTGGCTTGGTTCTCGGCACGCATGAAAAATCTCCGGTAGGGACAAGGCGCAAAAGGCGGGGCTGTCATGGGCTGGCAATTCTAATAGAGACCGCCCGTGCCGGCCCGCTTGCCCCCGCTAATTGCCGCCTTGGCCTGGGTGCCGTCAAGCACCGGTCCCGATCTTTTAGGCACGGTGCCGGGTTTGAAGGCTTCCAGCACCACTTGCCGGTCATCCGGACCGGCCGGCAAACCGGTGCCGCCCGCAATCCGGACCAGTTGAATGCCGGGCGGAATACGGAAGGGAATGGCGGGCTGATTTGCCAGGGCCTGGGCCATGAAATCACGAAATACCGGCACCGCGACCGAGCTGCCGGTCTCGCGCCGGCCCATGCTGCGCGGATTGTCGAAGCCGATATAAACACCAACGGCCAGATCGGTGGAAAAACCCATGAACCAGGTATCACGGCTTTTATTTGTCGTGCCGGTTTTGCCCGCCAAAGGCTTTCCGACCGCCTTGATACGTCGCCCCGTGCCCCGCTGCACGACCCCTTCCAGCATCGAGGTCACCTGGTAGGCCGTACCCTGCTGAATGATCTGGGCCCTCGGATCCGGAATGACCGGCACCTCCTGGTCGTGCCAGCCACTGCTCACACAGCCCGGGCAGGCCCGTCCATCCTGGCGAAAAACCGTCCGGCCCCGGCGATCTTGAATGCGGTCGATCAACGTCGGCACCACCCGCTTGCCGCCATTGACCAGCATCGCATAGGCCGTGGTGAGGCGCAGCAGGGTGGTCTCGCCCGCACCTAACGCCATAGGCAAAAAGGGCGGCATGTCCGACATCACGCCAAACCGGTTGGCGTAGTCCGCCACCACCTTCATGCCAATATAGTTGGCCAGGCGGACGGTCATCAGGTTGCGGGATTTCTCGATGCCAAGACGCAATGTCGAAGGCCCGTAGAAGCGTTTGGTGTAGTTGGCTGGCTTCCACTTACCCTGGCCGGGGCCCGCGTCGATCACAAAGGGGGCGTCCAGCACCATGGATGACGGCGTGAAGCCGTTTTCCAGGGCGGCGGCGTAGACGAATGGCTTGAAGGCGGACCCAGGCTGACGCAAAGCCTGAGTAGCCCGGTTAAATTGCGAGGCCCGATAGGAGTAGCCCCCCGCCATGGCCAAGACCCGGCCGGTATGAGGATCCATGGCGACCAGAGCGCCGTTGATGGCCGGAATTTGTTGCAATTGATAACTGCCGGGTCGATAGCCCTTGTCCGATTTCGCCACCGCCGTGACCGCGACAACATCGCCGACCGACAGCACATCCGCTGGCCGGCGTACGCGCGGGCCCAAGGTTTCGCCCTTGCGCCAGGCCCGGCCCCAGGAGAGATGTTTGAGCAATATCTGCCCCTCGACGCCATTGGAAAATCCGATCTGGGCCCGGCCGCTGTCCTGCGCCAGCACCACGGCCATGTACCAGGTGCCAATGGCCGGCGGGATCGGTACCTTGGCCAGGGCGGCCACCCAGTTTTCCAGGCCATCGCCGACGCCAAACTTTATCCGGCCCAGTGGCCCGCGCCAACCATGGCGGCGGTCATAGGCCACCAGACCGGCGCGCAGGTTGGCATCGGCGATGGCCTGCAAGGCCGGCTCCATAGTGGTGCGGACCGATAAGCCGCCCTCGTAGAGATGATCTTCACCGTAGCGTTGCAGCAAATCCCGGCGCACTTCCTCGGCGAAATAACCCGCCTCCAGGATCCTTGTTGAATTCGCCTGCCGCAACAACAGGGGACGGGATGATGCCCGTCTTGCTTCCAACCCGCTGATGATCCCGTCTTCCTCCATGCGGCTCAAGACCCAATTCCGCCGTCCCTCGGCCGCCTTGCGGCGGCGAATGGGGTGATAGTTATTCGGCGCCTTGGGTAACGCCGCCAATAGGGCGGTTTCTTCCAGGTTGAGTTCGTCAAGGGATTTGTCGAAATAATTCAGGGCGGCGGCGGCCACGCCATAACTGCCCAGGCCAAGATAAATTTCGTTCAGATACAGCTCCAGTATCCGGTCCTTGGAAAAAGCATGTTCGATGCGAAAGGCCAGAATCGCTTCCTTGATCTTGCGGGCCAGGGACACCTCGCTGGTCAGCAGGAAGTTCTTCGCCACCTGCTGCGTAATGGTCGAGGCGCCCACCGGACGGCGGTTCGCCCCAAGATTGCGGATATTGCGCACTAAGGCAGAGACAATGCCGGCGAAATCGATGCCGGGATGGCTATAGAAGGTTTTATCCTCGGCCGAGAGGAATGCCTGGAGAACCCGGCGCGGCATGGCGGCAATGGGCACGAACAGCCGGCGCTGATGGGCGAATTCGGCAATCAGGGTGCCATCGCCCGCGTGCACCCGGCTCATCACCGGCGGCCGGTAGTCGGCCAGCTGGCTATAGTCGGGCAGGTCCCGGCCATAGCGCCACAGCACATACAGGCCGCCGCCCGCCGCCGCCGCCGCCAGCAGCAGGACAAGAGAGAAAAATAGCGCCAAAAATCGAATCATTCTGCCTTCAAAACGCCTCTCTGACGCCGCAAATCAAGCCTGTACGCGGATATTCGCATTTGCTTCCAGCGCGATTTCAGAAACGCTGTACCGGCCTTCTCTCGAAACCGCGAGTTTCGCGAATATCGGATTAATATGGCAACTTCATGGCGCATCGCCCACTAATTCCACCTCCGCCGCCCCACCCCTTTCAACGCGGCCATCGGGATATTTGGCGAACCGTCCTGTCTCTCGGGAATGCGCCGGGCCATGGCTGGGCCATTGCCAGCCGCCAAAGCCAGTGCGCTGGAAATCCATAAAGGCCTGTTGCAGTTCCTCCCTGCTGTTCATCGCGAAAGGTCCGTGTTGCGCCACCGGTTCGCCAATGGGCCGGCCTTACAACAGCAAAATTTCCGCGTTTTCCGGGCCATTATGAATTTCCAGGTGGCGTCCGCCGCCCAGGTAGCGCCATGCCCCCCGGCAACATGGTGACCGCCCATCCGCAGGCTATCACCGTGAAAAAAGAATAATTGCCGGTTACATCGCGGGTCGGCCGGGGGCAGTGTCCAAAAGGCGCCGGCTGCCATTTTGATGGTCCAAATAACAACGCCGTTACCCTTGTCGGCGGCCCATGAATGAGGCGGTGGCGGCGCGCTGCTATCGGCCAAGGCGCCGCAATAACTGACCACGGTGGTTTCCCGGCCGGCGCCATCGGCGGTGGTCGAACTTGGGATGCTATCCCGCCAGAACATGGTGAAATGGGATTCCACCATTTTGTCCTTGGCCGGCAGATTGAGCCAGATCCGAAACAACTCCGTATGGTTCCCCCTGTTCCGCTGTCTCAACGGAAACATCTCCGAATGCACAATACCGCGGCCAGCCGTCATCCATTGCAGATCGCCTTCTCCAAACCGGGCGCAAGCGCCCATGGAATCCGCGTGATCGATATATCCCCGGCGCGCCAGGGTCACGGTTTCAAAACCACGGTGAGGATGCCGGGGAAAGCCGGGTATTTGATCGCCGTGATACATGCTCCAGCCGTCCTTGCCGCTGAAGTCCTGACCGATGGATCGTCCCGCCAGAGTGGTGGCGGGACCCATATGCTCATCGCCGGCCGGGTAAGCATCGTTGTGATAGGCACAAAACAAAAACGGGTCCAGGGTCGGCCAATGCGTGCCCAACGGCGAGATATCCAACAAACCGGTGCCGCTCATTCGTAACGCCCTATCCTTGCCTTGGTTTCAACCTCTTGAACAGAATGCCAGAACGGCATCGGATCGGCTACAGCCCCAGCCACGGTCATGGCGCCAGCTACTGTTTCTGAGCCCTGAAATAGTTATCCACCGCGCGTGCGATGGAGGTGGCGATGGCGGCGCGGGCGGCGGCGTTGGTCAGCATCTTTTCTTCCCGCCGATTCGACAAATAGCCTAATTCAATCAACACCGATGGCACATCCGGCGCTTTTAGCACTCGGAACCCGGCGAACCGGTGGGGTTTGCGGCGCAGATAGATAAGTTGCCGCAATTCCGGCACCAGGGCGGCTGCGAACTGGGCCGAATAATTCATCGTCTCGCGCTGGGTCAGATCGATCAAGATCGACGCGACCTGGTCATCATGGCCGGCCAAGTTCACCCCGGCGATCACATCGGCGCGGTTTTCCTTTGCCGCCAGCGCGGCGGATTCCTTATCGGATGATTTTTCCGACAAAGTATAGATGCCGCCGCCGCGAACCTTTCTGTTTTCTATCGAATCGGCATGGATGGAAAGAAACAAATCCGCCCCCGCGGCCCGGGCCACGGCCACCCGCCGGCGCAGGGAAATGAAGACGTCCCCGTCACGGGTCAGACGGACCCGCTGCCGGCCAAGGGCCGAAATCGCCTTGCGGATCTGCCGCGCCACGCCCAGGGTTACGCGTTTCTCAAGGATGCCGCTGATCCCAATGGCACCAGGGTCCACGCCGCCATGGCCGGGGTCGATCACCACCAATGGCCGCTGCGTGGCTTGCCGCTTCGGTTTCACCGCTCGCGGTGTCTCGACGCGCCGGGCGGCCCGTCTAGGCGGTGGTTTCCGAGCCGCCAAAAAGGCCTGGCGCGAGGCCGGCTTGATATCGATAACCAGGCGCGGGCCATAGCCTTCCGCGGCGGGGAGCAAGAACGACTTGCCCACCACGCCTGGGCCGCGCAAATCCAACACCACGCGGGCGTTGCCTTGCCGGTAATGGCCATAACGCAAGCCCGCGATCAGGCCGCCCTTGCGCCGGGCGGTACCGGCCGGCATCTGCCAGTCGATGTCGGGCAAATCCAGTACGATGCGGTAAGGATCGGCCAAGGCGAAAATGTGAAAGTCGACAGGCGCCGACAGATCAAGCACGACCCTGGTCTTGCCTTCGTGCACGCCAATTCTGATGCCGCGGGCAATAGTTTCCGCCCAGGCGCTTTGCGGCAACGCGCAGCACAGACCGGCGATCAAAATCAAATAAGGGCGTATATTACCAAGCATCATACATTTAGTGGCCGCGAATCGCTGAACCACAATATCTAATGTTGTCACGGATAGCCATCGGGAGCTTGCGACGGCGGCACAATTTTAGGCCAGTCATTGATTGACAGCATTAATTCTTTGAGAAAGCGAAAATTAGGCGTATATCATGCTGCGTGTGTAAAAGTTCCGTCACCGTTTCGCTGGATATTCCTATCCCGCGAAAGCGTGGCAGCGAAAGGCTGAGTTGTCCCGGCGCCAGAATCTCTTCGGTCGCCACAGGTTCCAGACCGACGCTGTTACGCGGTTGGATAGACGGATTGGATAGGTGAATTCGAAGCCAGATTTGGCGTAATGCCGATCGGGTGATGGTAGAAGGATCCCCGTCCTGGTCGGCCCATGGTGTTAATGCGGCTTTTTTAGTTCCGCGTTGAAGATCAAGGCAAGAATGTTAATGCCGCAATCTTGGGCCGCGCCGTTTGACGGGTTGAAATCCCCATGACCGGCTTCGCTACAATTAGGGACCGCGGTACCCGGCATGGCTATTTCGGTCGGTCGCGGGCATGAAAAATATGGCGACGCGTATGTTAATTGACGCGACGCATGCGGAAGAAACCCGCATCGTCGTCGTTGATGGTAAGCGGTTGGTTGACTTCGATTTTGAAACGGCCACCAAACGACAACTCAAAGGCAATATTTATCTGGCCAAGGTAACGCGGGTCGAACCCTCGTTACAGGCGGCCTTCGTGGATTATGGCGGTAATCGCCACGGCTTTCTGTCTTTCAACGAAATCCACCCGGATTATTACCAGATCCCGGTAGCCGACCGCGAGGCGCTGCTGCTGGAGGAGGCCGAACAAGCCGCCCGGCAGGCCGAGTTGGAAGACCGGGTCGACGATAACGGCGTCGACGACGATGCCGGTGGCGACGATGATAGCGATGATGGCATCAATGGCGCGGCGGCTGGCGGATCTGACGGCGAATTCGACGCCACCGCCCAGGCGGCGCCTGGCGGCGATGATCCCGATGACGACGACGAGGGTCCCGAGGAAAGCGAGGAAACCGGCACCGTGGACGCCATGGATGAGGTGCCCCGCCCCCGCGGCCGCAGCCGGCGCAGTTATAAAATTCAGGAAGTTATCAAACGGCGGCAAATCCTGCTGATCCAGGTCGTCAAGGAAGAACGTGGCAACAAGGGCGCGGCGTTGACCACCTATTTGTCCCTGGCCGGCCGCTATTGCGTTCTGATGCCTAACACGGCGCGGGGCGGCGGCATTAGCCGCAAGATCGCCAATCAGACCCATCGGCGCAAATTAAAGAGCATTGTCAGCGATCTGGACGTGCCCGAGGGCATGGGCGTCATCGTTCGGACCGCTGGGCAAAACCGCACAAAGGCCGAAATCCGCCGTGATTTTGAGTATTTGTTGCGGCTTTGGGACAGTGTGCGGGATCTGACCCTGGATTCCACCGCGCCGACGGTGGTCTATGAAGAGGCCAACGTGATAAAGCGCGCCATCCGCGATATGTACGCCAAGGACATTGACGAAATTCTGGTCGATGGCGAAGACGGCTATCGTGTCGCCAAGGATTTCATGCGCATGCTGATGCCGTCGCATGCCAAGAAGGTTCAACCCTATCGCGACCGCATCCCCCTGTTGCACCGCTATCAGGTCGAACAGCAATTGGACAGCATGCATTCCAACGTGGTGCAGCTAAAATCCGGCGGCTATCTGGTTTTGGCCCAAACGGAGGCTTTGGTTGCCATCGACGTGAATTCGGGCCGTTCGACCAAAGAGCGGAATATCGAGGAGACCGCCCTGAAGACCAATCTGGAGGCCTCCGACGAAATAGGCCGGCAATTGCGCCTGCGGGATCTGGCCGGCCTGGTGGTGATCGATTTCATCGATATGGACGAGAACCGCAACAACCGTGCGGTGGAACGCCGCATGAAGGAAGCCTTGAAGGATGATCGGGCCCGAATTCAGGTTGGCCGCATATCGTCTTTTGGGCTGATGGAATTGTCCCGCCAGCGGCTGCGCCCCAGCCTGTTCGAAGCTTCCACCAAATTTTGCGACATTTGCGGCGGTACGGGATATGTCCGGACCACGGAATCGACCTCTCTGCATGTCCTGCGGACAATTGAGGAAGAGGGCATCCGGGGCCGCGCCGCCCAATTGACAGTGCACGCGCCGGCGGAAGTAGCGCTATATCTGCTGAACCAGAAGCGCGAACATCTGGCGGCGATTCAAAATCGTTACGGTATGCAGGTCTATATTTTGGGCGACGAAACCCTGGTGGTGCCGGACTGCCGCGTGACCATTGACCAAACCCGCACGGCGGAAGAGGTTGAAGAGATCGAAATTGAACGGCGGCGAACCGAGGCTTTGCAGATCGCGGCGGATGACGATGACGGGGCGGCAGCAAGTGCGAAGGCCGAAGCCGACGGTGACGGTGACGGGGACGGCGAAAGGCCCAAGGAACGGCGCCCGCGCCGCCGTCGCCGGCCCCGCAACCGTGGCGAGGAGAGGAAGAGCGGGGAAAACGGCAATAGCCTGGAAGCTGGCGATGCCGCTGCTGACGCAGGCGCCGAGGCCAACGCGGATGGGAACGGCGGGCAAACCGAGGCAAATGGATCTGGCCAAGCCGCAGGCGACGGCGAAGAGAGGACGCGCCGGCGCCAGCGTGGCCGCCGTGGCGGACGGCGGCGCCGGGCCGGTGGCGAACAAGCCGATCAGGCCACTGATCAGACCGGGAATAATGGCAACACCGAAACCGTGGGCAATGAAGGCAACGGGGCTGGCGAACCAGTGGAACCGGCGGCGCCCATTGGTTTTGGGGCCACGGGGATGTTGATGAACGAACCCCCTGCGGCGGTGGAAAGCAATGGTGAAACCACCAACGAGGCCGCCGCGAACGACGATGCCCCGGGCATAAGCGCAGCCGTCGCGCCCAAGCCTGCGTTGCCGGAACCTCCGATGGCGGCGCCAACAGTGCCGGAACCGATCGTCGTGGCGGAACCCATGGCGGCAACGGCACCCGAAAGCGCGGGCGGCAGCGATGTTCAGGCCGATGCCGGCGAAGCCGACACAATCGCCGCCGAAGAAATGGCCGCCGACCCGGTGGCCGGCCAGGAAGACGGCGATGACGCGGACAAGCCAAAGCGGCGGGGCTGGTGGCAAAGGGGCCGGATTTTCTAGCCCACGGGCCGGCCGTCAAGCCCGCGGCGGCGAAATCATGGTTAGAATCGGGCCAGCCATTCGTTGACGCGGCGGCAGGCTTCGGCCATATCCTCGGTCGATCCGGCAAAGGAAAATCGGATATAGGATGCGCCGTCAATGGGATCAAAATCATTGCCCGGCGTTACCGCCACGCCCGTTTGTTGCAATAACGCGGCGCAGAAGGCCACGGCATCGTTGGTGAATTTGCGCACATCGGCATAGATGTAGAAGGCACCATCGGCGGGGGCGAATTGGTCCAGGCCGGCCTTGGGCAATTCCACCAACAATAGGTCCCGGTTGCGGGCATAACGCGCCACGTTGGCGTCCAGCTCCATGCGGCAATCAAAGGCCGCGATGGCGGCATGCTGGGCCAGACTGGGGGCGGAAATAAAAAGGTTTTGGGCCATCCGCTCGACCGGGCGGATCATCTCCTCTGGCAGCACCATCCATCCCAGCCGCCAGCCGGTCATGGAATAATATTTCGAGAACGAGTTGATGACGACGGCGCTGGGATCAAGGGCAGCGGCCGTCGACGCCGGTTCGCCATAGGTGATCCCGTGGTAGATTTCGTCCGAGATGTAACGAATTTCGTGGGCCCGGCAATATTCCAGGATTTGCTGTAGCTCGTCGCCGCGCAACATGGAGCCGGTTGGGTTCGCGGGCGAGGCGATCAGCAGACCGTCCAGGGCGCTGCCGCCCGCCGCCTCCAACGCCGCCAACGTAGGTTGAAAGCGGTTTTCCGGCCCGACCGGCACCTCCACCGCCTGAATATCCAGGGCGCCAAGAATATTTCGGTAGCAGGGATAGCCCGGACGCAGGATGGCGACTTTATCGCCTGGATCAAAGGCGGCCAGGAATGTCAGCAGAAAGGCGCCGGACGACCCGGTCGTGACGCAAATCCGTTCGCTAGGCACCGCAATGCCATAAAAATCCCGGTAATGCCGGCTGATGCGCGCCCGCAACGGCTCGATCCCCATGGCCAGGGTGTAGCCCAGCACTTCGTCGTCCAGAGCCTGTTTCGCTGCCGCCACCACGCCCTTTGGCGCCGGCGTGGAGGGCTGGCCCACTTCCATGTGCAAAACCCCTTCGCCCGCTGCTTCGCGGTTGGCCGCCGCCTTCATCACGTCCATCACGATAAAGGGCGGAATGGCGCCGCGCTGGGAGATTTTCATGGCGACCTCAAAATTTATCGGACGCAGCCAGGCCAAAGGCCCTGGGATCAGAGGCGAGCTGACAGCTTTCCGGTCCAATGCGAAGGCCCCCTGGACACCACAGCGCCTGTACCCGGCCCCCACCTTTACCGTTGCCTTGTGCCGGGGGCCTGGGCACCGCCATGGCCTGGGCCAAGGTCTTATCGTTCGCCATCACCGCCAGGCTGACCGCGGCCGCCGCTATTGCACCCGCCGGACCGCCCGCGCCGGCCGCGGCCAGCAGCGTCTGGTGCACATGTTCATTGACGCCGAGCAAGGGCAAGGGATAGCCGTGCCAGCGGGTAGCGGGGCTGGGTGCGAGGAAAATGCCCAGGCTGGGCACCATGGCCCCACTGCCAAAGGCGCCGTTCATTTGATAGACGCAGGCAGCGGCCGAGCCAAAGCTGTCGCCGATCACGATGGCCCCCTCGCCCCTGTCGATTGTCATGGCCATATCGTCCTGGGCGAAAGTCCGGGCAGCCGCGTCGGCCATGGAATTTTTCCGCAGCAGTCCGCTCAACTGGTGCGCCGGGTTGTCGCCCGGACCCAGCATGGGGTGATGCAGAACATTGTTGCCAATGGGCCGCCGGGCCGTCTCGCGCCAAACCGCGCGATAACGGCGTAATTCGGAAATCGTGATCTTGCCACCCCGCGCCGCACTGGCCCGCAGCAATTGCCGCCCCGCCTCGCCACCATATAAATCGCCGACCCCGCGGGTCCGTATGCGGGTCAGGATCGAGGCCAATTCGACCTGGATCAAATTTTCCGCCTCGCGCGGCGCCGTGCCGTCCGGATGCAGAAACAGTGCGGCTGCCGTCGGATCGGCCCGTAACCGTTCCGCCTGCGGCCGCAGACGTTTCGCCAGGGCGCGGCTGATCTGATGGCCGAAGCGGGCCATGGTTTCCGCCGGCGCCACCAATTGTGCCCACGGCAGGCGGCCATACCGGCTGTGCAACAGCGCCATCCCGCGCAGCGCCCCCGGCACCGCGACAGTGCCACCCGCCGCCGCCGCCGCCGGCCTGAAATCCAGGGTCTCGGTCGTGTTACTGCGATGATCGTAATATAGACAGACCCCGCCGCCGCCCAGTCCGACAGCGACCGGATAGGTCACGGTCATGGCGAAAAATGCCGCCGTGACTGCATCGGCTGCGGTGCCGCCGGCCGAGAGGACATCACGGGCCACCAAGGCGGCCCGCGGTTCTTCAACCACGGCAGCGCCCAGGAAGCCCCCTATCGCGCCGATTTCGCCAACCTTTGGTGCCGGTCCGCCGCAAGCCGCGAGGGTCAATAGCAGGGCCAGCAGACCGGCGCGTTGACGGCGCCGTGTGCCGAACTTAGTTTGATGATGACTAAAAAATGAGGCCGTGCGCTTGCGATACATAATTGGACTTTTACTACTTCCCATCTTGATACTTCTGATCCTGCGGGAGCCGGCTCAGGCGCGATCATTCAGCTTTATCCGCGATGCGGAGATCGAGGATACCATTCGCTTGTTCGGCGCACCACTGTTCGCCGCCGCCGGCCTGGAACCCTCCGCCGTGCGGGTATACTTGGTCAAGGATCCGTCTCTCAATGCCTTTGTCGCCGGCGGCCAGAAAATCTTTATCAATACCGGCCTGTTGATCGCCTCGGACAATGCCAATCAGGTGATCGGCGTGATCGCCCATGAGACCGGCCATATTACCGGCGGTCACCTGGCCCGCGCCCAGGATGCCCTGCGCGATGCTTCCGCACAATCCATCATGGCTTTTGTCCTGGGCGCCGCCGCGGCCGCCGCCGGCCAGGGCGGCGCCGGGCAGGCCATCATTGCGGGTGGCACCCAATTGGCGCAGCGTTCGTTTCTGAAATATAGCCGTGTCCAGGAAAGTTCGGCGGATCAGGCGGCCCTGACCATGCTGGAGCGGACCGGCCAATCGGCCAACGGCATGTTGGTATTTTTCGATAAACTTGGCGATCAGGAAGCCCTGTTGAGCGCCAGCCAGGATCCCTATGTGCGCACCCACCCCTTGACCCGCGACCGGGTCGATACGATCCGCGCCCACGTCGCACGCTCGGCCAATTCCAATGTGCCCGAACGGCCGGAATTTGTCGTACGGCACAATCGCATGCGAGCCAAACTAATTGCCTTCCTGCGTTCTCCGACAACGACGTTCCGTAAATATCCGGCCAACGACCACAGCCTTTGGGGCCGTTACGCCCGGTCTATCGCCAGGCACAAAAAACGGGAAACCGATAAGGCGCTGGCCTTGATCGAGGGGTTGCTGGCGGAACATCCCATGGATCCCTATTTCCACGAATTTCACGGCCAGATCCTGCTGGAAAGCGGCAACGCGGAAGCCGCCGTCGCGCCCTATGAACGGGCCGTGGCCTTGCGGCCCAATGAAGTGTTGTTGCGCATTGGATTGGGCCAGGCCCAGGTTTCCGTTGAAAATGACCGCCATATCAAGGCAGCGGTCGAGAATATGCGCCGCGCCGTGCAACTGGCGCCGGGCAATCCGTCCGCCTGGCGTTGGCTGGGCATGGCCCATGGCCGTCTGGGCAATATCGGCCTGGCAGCCCTGGCCACCGCGGAACGCTATATGTTGACCGGTAAATTCCGCGATGCCGGCGGTCAGGCGGCCCGCGCCGAACGCGCCCTGGCCAAGGGCACACCGGGTTGGCTGCGGGCCCAAGATCTCAAAAGCGCGGCGGAACAGGCAGCGAAACGAAGAAAAAATAAATGAGCACGGACGGCTACCTTCTCGCTCTGGATCAGGGCACCACCTCCAGCCGCGCGATATTATTCGATGGCGACGGGGTCGCACGGGCCAGCGCGCAGCGGGAATTGTCGCAGATATTTCCAGGCCCCGGCCTGGTCGAACATGACGCCCGGCAAATTTGGCGCGATATCCTTGCCACCGCCCGGTCGGCCCTGGCCAAAAGCGGCGTTGGCGCGGGGCAAGTCGCCGGCATCGGCATCGCCAACCAACGGGAAACCACGGTGATCTGGCGCCGGGACACATCTCTGCCGATCCACAATGCAATCGTCTGGCAGGACCGGCGCACGGCCGCCCATTGCGAGCGTCTGCGCCAGAGAGGGGATGACGGTTTGATCCAGGCCCGGACCGGCCTGATCGTCGATCCCTATTTCTCGGCCACCAAAATCGCCTGGCTGCTGGATAATGTCGACGGTGCCCGGGCAGCGGCCGAGGCGGGGGATTTGGCGTTTGGCACCATCGATAGCTGGTTGTTATGGAACCTGACCGGCGGGGGCAGCCATGCCACCGACGCCACCAACGCATCCCGGACCATGCTGTTCGACATTCACCGGCAATGTTGGGACGAAGAGCTGTGCCAGCTATTCGATATCCCCATGACCCTGTTGCCGGCGGTTTTCGATTGCGCCGCCGATTTCGGCCATACGGCGAAGGATTTGTTCGAGGCGCCCATCGCCATTGCCGGCATGGCCGGGGACCAGCAGGCGGCGGTGGTCGGGCAAGCCTGTTTCGCGCCGGGCATGATCAAGTCGACCTATGGCACCGGCTGCTTCGTCATGCTGAACACCGGGGCCGAAGCCGTGGCATCGCAAAACCGCCTGTTGACCACCGTGGCCTATCGCCTGGATGGCCATGCCACCTATGCCTTGGAGGGTAGTATTTTCGTCGCCGGAGCGGCCATGCAATGGCTGCGCGACGGCCTGAAACTAATCCAGGCGGCACCCGAATCCGAGGCCCTGGCCAGAAGTCTGGACTCCACCGGCGGGGTGATCATGGTCCCGGCCTTTACGGGCCTGGGCGCACCTTATTGGGATGCCGGGGCCAAGGGCGCCATATTGGGCCTGAGCCGCGATAGCGGCGTCGCCCAGATTGTCCGCGCCGGATTGGAAGCCGTGTGCTATCAGACCCGTGATCTATTGCTGGCCATGCAGGCGGATGCGAAATCCGCCGCGGCTTGTGGGGTTGGCGGCAATCTGTCTCTCGAGGTACTGCGGGTCGATGGCGGCATGGTAGGGAATGATTGGCTGATGCAGTTTCTATCGGACATTCTGGACGTCACGGTAGACCGGCCCGCCATTACCGAGACCACGGCCCTGGGTGCCGCTTATCTGGCCGGCCTGCAAACAGGCGTCTTCCCCTCGCTGGATGCCATCACGGCCCAATGGCGCAGACAGGCCAGTTTCACCCCCAGCATGGCAACGGAAATGCGGGATCGCCTGTACCTAGCCTGGCAAGAGGCGGTGGCGCGGGTGCGCACGGTTGCGTGAGGGCCCCTTGCGTCCCGGCGCACGCACGGTAATCTTAGCGCGAACCCGACGATCGCCCCCACGGAGACAGCATGATCCTTATAATCGTCCAACGCATCAGTCTGATTTTCACGCTCGCTATCATGGCCGCGCTTGTGCCCACGCCGCCGCTGGCAGCCGGCAAAGGGGTGCGGCAATCCACCGACCCGGAACGCAGCCGCATTGAACAGATCATTCGCAGTTATCTGCTGGATAACCCGGAATTACTGGTTGAAGTGATGCGGAAACTGGAAGCCCGGCAAAAAGCAGACAAAAAGGCCGACCTGGTTAGCAGAATCATGGCCAACCGAAACGCCTTGTTCGCTTCCGCCGATGATTTCGTGGTCAACCCGGCGGGCAAAATTCCGGTGGTCGAATTTTTCGATTACCAGTGCGGCTATTGCAAACGTTTCTCGCCGACCGTGGCGCGGCTTCTAAAGACGGATAAGACCGTACGCTTTGTCTTCAAGGAGTTCCCGATCCTTGGCGAGATGTCGGTGGTCGCCAGCCGGGCCGCCCTAGCCGCCAAAATGCAGGGCAAGTACCGGGCCTATCATGATGCGATGATGGGCCTGCGCCGGCGCCTGACGGAAGCCTTAATATACCAGACCGCCACGGACGTGGGCCTGGATATCACCCGCCTGAAACGGGATATGGCCCGGCCTGAAATTGCCCGGACCATCAAGGCCAACCGGGACGTCGCCCAAGCCTTGGGCATTCGCGGCACCCCCAGCATCGTGATCGGCGAACATATTGCGCCCGGCGCTATCAGGTACGAGCAACTAACCGAATTGATCGATCAGACACGGGCGAACTGCTCAGTCTGCTGAGACTGCGACTTGGGCGAAATCGCCATCCCAAACGGGCTGCAATCGGGCGATGACATCGTCGGGCAACGGGCCCATGGCGGCGGCGGCAAGGGCTTCTTCCAAATGAGATAGTTCCGCCAGGCCCAAAACGACGCCAGAGATGCCCGGATGGGCCAAACCAAAGCGCACGGCGGCCTGGGCCCGGCTGCCCTGGTCCGGCCCAAGGGCCGCGAACAGTTTTTCGGTTCTGGCATGCTCAATGGCCAGATCCGAGTTGCGGGTAATGGGCGCTTCGCGGCCATGGGGCACGGGACTGACCAGGGCGCCGCCCGCGAAGATACGGATATTCATGACGGCCACATCCGCCGCCTGACAGGCGGCGATCAAGTTTTCGAAATCCGAGGTCGACCAGGCGCCCCGCACCGCACGGCCCGCCGAAGGGTTGAGCAGATTGTAATAAACCTGGGCCGCGGCCACCCGGCCGCTGGCGATCAATTGCTTGCATTGGCCCGGATCGCCCAGGGCGGTGAAGCCGATATGATCGAACAAACCCTGGGCCTTTAACTTGTCCAGGCAATCGCAGACCCCGCCGGCGCCAAGCACATGGCTGACATCGAAACCATCCCGGCCCAGGGGGTTGTGCAATTGATACAGATCCACCCGATCCATGCCCAGTCGTTTCAGACTGCCGGTCAGGGAGGCTTCGATCTGGCCGGAAATATCGTCCAGGCGGCCGGCATCCAAACGGAACTTGGTGGAAAGATAGGGCACCTCGTCCTTTGGCAGTTCCCCCAGCAACCAGCCCAGGGCCTCTTCCGATGCCCCGTCCCCATAGCTTTCCGCCGTATCTATCCAGTTGATCCCGGCTTCCAGTATGCGGCAGATCAAGGCGCGGCGGGTATGGTCATCGGCGTGTATGACGATACCGCCCACATAGCCCGCGCCCAGAACCAGTTCCGAAATTTCCAACCCCGTATTACCGAACGGCCTGCGTTTCAACATGGTTACCAACCCCCAATGATTGCGGCGTGGCCCGACAGCAAACCAGAGGCGCCGCTAGGATGCAAATATTCCCTCGGCAATTTACGCTTTGTCGTGGCCCTGCCATGAGGTAGGCATCGGTCAATCGGACTTCCATCATGACGAGGCAACGCAGTGCAGAATTTTCAGGGCCGAACAGCCTTTGTGACCGGAGCGGCCAGCGGCATCGGGCTGTCCCTGGCCCGCGCCTTCCTGGACGAAGGCGCCAATGTGATGCTGGCCGATATCGAAGCAGAGGCACTGGAAGGGGCGGTGTCGAACTTGGAAGTCGCCGGCGGGCGGCTCGATAGCCTGATCTGCGACGTCGCGGACGCCGCCGCGGTCAGGGATGCGGCGCGACGCACCATCGAGAGGTTCGGCAATGTCCATGTTCTGTGCAACAACGCCGGGGTGGGCGCCGGCGGCCCCTTTGAAGAAGTGACCGCCGAAAGCTGGCAATGGATTATCGGCGTCAACCTGATGGGCGTGGTGCACGGCCTGCAGGCCTTTGTGCCGCATATGAAGGGGCATGGCGAGGCGGCCCATATTGTCAACACCGCCTCCATCGCCGGAATGCTCTGCCTACCCCATATGGGTCCCTATTGCGCCACGAAATTTGCCGTCGTCGCCATGACCGAGACCCTGGCGGCGGAATTGACGGAGAGCAATATCGGCGCCTCGGTGCTTTGTCCCATGTGGGTGCGCACCCGTATTCATGAAAGCGACCGCAACCGACCCGATGCCCTGCGCGGTGCCCAACCGCCAAATGTGGACGCCGCCCGCCGCTCTGAAATGGCCCAGGCTATCGCCGACGGCATGGACCCGGACGTGGTGGCCGCCACCGTACTGTCGGGAATCTGCGCCAAGCGCCTGCATATCTTCACCCATCCGGAGACGGAGGCCATGGTGAGGGAACGCTTTGATGGCATTCTGGCCGCCTTTGACGGGGTTACGGGCTAAGGGATGGCGGTGTCGGAAAAAACGCGCGTTGCCGTCGTTGGCGTCGGCCATTTTGGCCGCCTGCACGCGGAAAAATACGCCGCCTTGGCGGACGTGGAACTCGTCGCGGTGGTCGACCGGGACCAGGCCCGTGGCGAAGAGGTCGCCTCCCAACTGGGCTGCCGCGCGCTGCAAGACTACCGCCACCTGGCCGGCCAAATCGATGCGGCGTCCCTGACCGTACCCACCAGCCTGCACCACCAAGTGGGCCAAGAGCTGCTGGAATTGGGTATCCATTTATTGGTTGAAAAACCGATCACCGAGAGCGTCGAGAGCGCCAATAAGCTGATCGCCGCGGCCAAGGCGCGTGGCCTGACCCTGCAGGTGGGACATCTGGAACGCTTCTCGCCGGCCTACTTCGCGTTGGCGGAGCGGGTCAGCAAACCTCTATTCATCGAGGCCAACCGCATCGCCGCCTTCCGGCCCCGGGCAACGGACGTGAACGTGGTGCTGGACCTGATGATCCATGATATCGATCTGATCATGGCGCTGGTGCGCTCGCCGCTTGTCTCGGTCGATGCGGTGGGCGCGGCGGTGGTCTCGGAAATGGAGGATATCGTGTCGGCCCGTCTCGGCTTCGCCTCCGGCTGCGCCGCCAACCTGACCGCCAGCCGGGTATCCCTGAAAACCGAACGCAGCATGCGGATTTTTCAGCCCGACGCCTATTTGGTGGTCGATCTGGCCCAGCGCAAGGTGACCTCCAGGCGCAAGGGAGAGGGCGAGATGTTTCCCGGTATCCCGAATATCGAGACCGAGGAGTTCAGCTTCGAGGAGGCGGACGCCCTGGCCAACGAGATCGCGGCATTTATCCAGTGCGTACGCCGGCAGGAAACGCCGGCCGTCACGGGGGAAGCGGGCCGGGATGCGGTAGAGGCAGCCCTGAAAATCACCGACAGCCTGCAAGCCCACCGCCGCCTGCTGGAACAAAGCGGCGTTCTTTAGGCTGGTTCCTGGAGCACATTCGGGTCTTAGCTAGTTTCGGTATTCGGGCTCTTCCCGGTCCAGCATCCGCCGCAGGGCGGTAAAGTGGCGGTCCGCCACCTTGACCCGTTCCGCGCCCATATTCTGGCGCACCCGGTCGCGGACATCTTGGGAGATCGTGCGCAATTTTCCGCCCGTGGCGCGGGCCAGCACCTGAAACCGGGCCGCCCGTTCCAGGTAATAGAGATCGTTGAAACATTCGGCCACGCTGGGCCCGACCGCCAGGACCCCATGACTGGCCATCATCAACAGGCTGCGGTTGCCCATTTTATGGGCCAGACGATCGCCTTCTTCCGCATCCAGGGCCAAGCCTTCGTATTCATCGTCATAGGCGATGCGTTCGTCAAACATCAGAGCGTTTTGCTCGCACATTTCCAGCCGGCCGCCCTCTAAAAGTGTCAGGGCGGTGGCGTGGGGCATATGGGTGTGCATGGCCACTGTTGCCGAGGGACAGGCCAGATGCACCCGGCTATGAATGTAAAACGCCGTCTCCTCGACCTCATTGTCGCCTTCCAGCACCTTGCCATCCACATCGCACAGGACCAGGGAAGACGCGGTGATTTCCGACCAATGCCAGCCGATGGGATTGATCAAAAAACGGTCGCCGCGCGGGACGCCGTCGTCTCCCGCCACGGCCATGGAAAAATGATTGTCCACACCCTCGTGAAGTTCAAGGCGGGCCGCCCAACGCAGGGCCGCCGCCAAATCGACCCGCAACCGTGCAATATCCGATGTTGTATTCAACGCCATCTCCATCCAACAGAACCTCTATCCAACGCAATGTGCCGCGCCGGGCGGTAAACCGCAATGGCCAAGATTGCGGTAGTCCTATCCAGGCTTGCGGCCCACTGCCGGGCCTCCGCCTGGGCGCGCAGGCGGCAAAATTCTTCCGTGCTGTTGTGCAGGATAGATTCGGACGGGGACATTTCGGGGCTTTCCTGGGCGGCAGGAGCGCAAATTATGCGCAAAACGGATGGCAAAACCGATAGCCCCTGGATATGCTGCGGTCAACCAGTTCGGAGCATGCGAGACCATGAAAATTTCCAGCACCATCCGCCGCAATATGCAGGTCAACGGCGACGGCCCGGCGACCATCTTCCAGGACCGGCGGCACAGTTGGCGGCAGTTCGGCGAGCGCATCGCCAGACAGGCGGCCGGCTTGATGAACCTAGGCCTGCGGAGCGGCGACCGTGTGGCGGTTTTATCCCTGAACAACGACCGCTATATGGAAAGTTATTTCGGGGTGCCGTGGGGCGGCTATGTTTTGGTACCCATCAATACCCGTCTGGCGCCACCTGAAATCGTCTTCTGGCTGAACGATTCCGGCGCCACGGTACTTATGGTGGATGAAACTTTCGTCGCCATGCTGCCGAAAATTCAGGACCAATTGGAAACCGTCAAACATGTGATTTTTCTGGGCGATGGCGCGCCGCCGCGGGGAATGCTGCCGTTCGAAGGTTTGCTGGACGGCGTTTCCGCCATGCCGGCGGTTGAGAGCAAAAGTGAAGACCTGGCAATGCTGTACTATACCGGCGGCACCACGGGGCGTTCCAAGGGCGTGATGTTGAGCCAGCACAACGTGCTCTACAACGCCCTGCAATTCGCCCCAAAGGTCGGCTATCGCAGCCATTCGGTTTATTTACACGCGGCACCCATGTTCCATATCGCGGACGGCACCTGCACCTACGCCATCGCCACGTCCGCCGGGTCTTCGGTGATCCTTCCCGCGTTCGATCCGGAAGCGGCTTTGCGTGCCATTCAGGAACACAAAGTCTCCATCACCCTCTGGGTGCCGACCATGGTCAACATGGCGGTGCATTTCACGGGCGTCGAAGCGTTCGACCTTTCGAGCCTGGCCGACATGATGTATGGCGCCTCACCCATGCCCGAGGCGGTGGTTCGCCGGGCCATGGAGGTGATGCCCCATACCCGCTTTCACCACGCCTATGGGCAGACCGAATCCGCTCCCATTCTGACCATGTTGGAGCCCGACCGCCACGTACTGGATCCCGCCATGAGCAAGCTGGGTTCCTGTGGCCAGGCTCTATTGGGCGTGGAATTGAAAGTCGTCGACGGGGACGACAATGATGTTGCCGCCGGCGCGGTCGGCGAACTCTGTGCCCGCGGCGACAATGTCATGCTGGGCTATTGGCAGCAGCCAGAGTTAACCGCCCAGGCTCTGCGCAACGGCTGGCTGCATACGGGCGATGGCGCCCGCATGGATGAAGATGGCTTTGTCTATATTGTCGACCGCGTTAAGGACATGATCATCTCGGGTGGCGAAAATGTCTATTCGGCAGAGGTGGAGGACGCGATCTATCGGCACGCGGCGGTGGCCGAATGCGCCGTGATCGGCATTCCGCACGAGAAATGGGGCGAGCAGGTGCACGCCATCGTCCGCCGGCATGACGGCCAGAATGTGGATGAAAAGGCAATCTTGGACCATTGCCATGCCCTGATCGCCGCTTTCAAATGCCCCAGATCCGTCGAATTCCGTACCGATCCCCTGCCCCTTTCAGGTGCCGGGAAAATTTTAAAGACCTCGTTGCGCGAACCCTTCTGGGCCGGTCAGGAGAAGGCCGTGAACTAGAGCGTTTCCGGGCTATTCTGGATCATTTGACCGCTCACCAAGGCCCCGTGGGTAGGCGCGGTTCGCAGGTCGATGTGGGACATCGTCCAAGAACCGCAACGCCGCCACGGGGCCTTGGTGAGCGGTCAAATGATCCAGAATAGCCCGGAAACGCTCTAGTTCACGGCCTTCTCCTGACCGGCCCAG
>JAKZRK010000062.1:0-14622 GCA_047518225.1 Alphaproteobacteria bacterium
CACCCGAAATACAGCGGCGGCGACAAAAGCAAAGGGGAAGGGCAAGGAAAATCCAGACCGGACCAAACGAAATACTGAAAACCCGTCATAATAACTCAAATCAAGATCCCGATGGGCCTTCATGACGTATCCGGGCTAGTGTTTCAGTCGTGGACAAAGTGAAAACTCCATTCGCTCCAGCGCAAATATTCGTCTCTCCAAACTGCGCCCACATTCTTAAATATATCTTACGAACTGTGGCCTATTTAGTCGTTCGCGGCGCATCGCCCCATTGTTGCCATATTGGCCTTTTATGGGTATGTGCTGCGCGTGACCACAATATCTGGTAAATTTTGGGGTGATTCTTGCGTCTTGAGGCCGGTTGGCGGAAACAGGCGGCGGGCTGTGGAAATCCAAGGCAAGCGGCAAGCATAGATAAGGTGATCGGACGAGCATGGCAGGCCATTCACAATTCAAGAATATTATGCACCGCAAGGGTGCCCAGGATGCCAAACGGTCGAAAATTTTTACCCGGCTGATTCGCGAGATTACCGTGGCCGCCAGCACCGGCCTGCCGGATCCGGAGATGAACCCGCGCCTGCGTTCGGCGATCCAGGCGGCACGGGCCGCGAATATGCCCAAGGATAATGTTGACCGGGCGGTGAAGCGGGCCAGCCAATCTGGCGAAGGCGACAATTATGAAGAGATCCGCTACGAAGGCTTCGGACCGGGCGGCGTTTGCATGATTGTCGAGGCCTTGACCGACAACCGCAACCGCACGGCCTCGGAAGTGCGCGCCGCCTTCTCCAAATTCGGCGGCAATCTTGGCGAAACGGGCAGCGTCGCCTATCAATTTGACCGAATTGGGATGATCGAATACAGGTCTGAGGTGGCCGATACCGATGCCATGTTCGAGGCGGCGGTCGAGGCCGGGGCTGACGATGTGGAAAGCCATGAAGAAGGCCATGACATTATCTGCGCCGTGGAAGATTTGCACGAGGTCGCCAAGGCCCTGGAAGATAAATTTGGCGACCCCAAGTCGGCCCGGCTGAATTGGCGCCCGCAAACCACCATAGCCTTGGACGAGGGCGGCGCATCGACCCTGTTCAAGCTGTTGGAGGCGCTTGACGAAAGCGACGATGTGCAACAGGTCTCGGCCAACTTCGAAGTGTCCGACGACATCATGCAAAAGCTCAACGGCTAGGTGACCCCGGCATGCGCCTGATTGGTATAGATCCCGGCCTACAGCGCACCGGCTGGGGCGTGCTGGCCATGGCGGGCAGCCGGTTGAGCCATGTATCCCATGGGATCATTGTCTCGGACCCGAAACTGCCCCTGGCCGAGCGCTTGCGCCAGCTTTATCAGGCTCTCTGCGATTTACTGGTGCAATGGCAGCCGGTGGAAGCGGCGGTAGAGGAAACCTTCGTCAATAAGAACCCCGCCTCGACCCTGAAATTGGGTCAGGCCCGTGGGGTTTTGCTGCTGGCCCCGGCCATGGCCGGCATTCCAGTGGCGGAATATTCCCCCAACCTGGTCAAGAAATCCGTGGTCGGCACGGGCCATGCGCAAAAGGCCCAAGTGGCCATGATGGTGGCAACCCTGCTGCCCAACGCCGGTGCGGTGAATGGTGATGCGGCCGATGCCCTGGCGGTGGCGATCTGTCACGCCCATTTGCGGCGCAACCGGCAAATCATCGCGGCGGCCGAGATCGGGGCGGACAAGAAGATGGCCGGGGTCAACACCAGGCTAACGCGGGGCGTGGGGGCATGATCGCCAAATTGTCCGGCCGCCTCGATGAAAGCAGCGACAATAGCTGCATCATCGACGTGGGCGGGGTCGGTTATCTGGTATTTTGTTCCGGTCGCACCCTTGCCGATCTTGGCCAGCCGGGCGCCGTGGTGTCGTTGTTGATCGAAACCCATGTGCGCGAGGACCATATCCACCTCTATGGCTTCGCGGGGGCCGACGAACGGGATTGGTTCAAGCTGCTATTGGGCGTTCAGGGCGTCGGCGCGAAGGTCGCGCTGGGCATCTTGTCCACCCTGGCGCCTGGCGAATTGACCCAGGCGGTGCTGGTCCAGGACAAGGCGACGCTGACACGCGGACCGGGGGTCGGGCCGAAATTAGGCGGCCGTATCGTAACGGAACTGAAAGACAAAGTGGGCAAACTGGCGCTGGAACCGGGCGCGGCGACAGCACTTGCCGCGCCTGGAGCTGCTGGCCAGGGACCCGCGGTGGATGCCATCTCGGCCCTGGTCAATCTAGGTTATCGCCCGGCCGAGGCCCATCGCGCGGTGCAAACGGCCGCGGCCGGGCTGGGCGAGGCGGCGGAACTGCAAACGCTGATCCGCGATAGTCTGAGGCATTTGGCACCATGAACGATACGATCGGCGAAACCATGAGCGAGACCACGAACGGGGGGGATACGGGGGAACGCCTGGTGGCGGGCCAAACGGCGGGTGAAGACGGTGCCGACGTGAGCCTGCGCCCACAGGGTCTGGCCGAGTTCGTCGGCCAGCGGGCGGAAAAGGAAAATCTGCGGGTTTATATAGAGGCGGCCCGCCAACGCGGCGAGGCCCTGGATCATGTCCTGTTTCACGGCCCGCCCGGCCTGGGCAAGACCACCCTGGCCCAGATCGTCGCCCGGGAGCTGGGCGTATCATTCCGTGCCACCTCTGGCCCGGTCATTGCCAAGGCGGGCGATCTGGCCGCCATCCTGACTCATCTGGAAGCCCACGATGTGCTGTTCATCGATGAAATTCATCGTTTGAGCCCGGTGGTGGAGGAAGTGCTCTACCCGGCGATGGAAGATTTTCAATTGGATCTGGTGATCGGCGAAGGGCCGGCGGCCCGCACCGTGCGGATAGATTTGCCGCCCTTTACCCTGGTCGGCGCGACGACCCGCTCCGGCCTGATCACCAGTCCCCTGCGCGAACGCTTTGGCATTCCCATCCGCCTGCAGTTTTACGAGGTGGCGGAACTGGAACAGATCGTCACCCGCGCCGCCGGATTGTTGGACTTGAACCTGACGGAAGACGGCGCCTTGGAGATTGCCAAGCGCTCGCGCGGCACCCCGCGGGTGGCGGTGCGGCTGTTGCGCCGGGTACGGGATTTCGCCACCGTGGCCGGGGCTGACCGGATCGATGCCGTGAAGGCGGATGCGGCCCTGAACCGCCTGGAAGTTGATCAGCGTGGCCTGGATGCCATGGACCGGCGCTATCTCAACTGCATCGCCCGGGATTTCGAAGGTGGCCCGGTCGGGGTAGAGACCATGGCCGCGTCCCTGTCCGAGCAGCGCGACGCCATCGAGGACATTATCGAGCCATACCTCATTCAACAGGCTTTATTACAACGCACCCCGCGGGGCCGGGTCCTGACCCGGGTCGGCTATGAGCATCTGGGCCTGGTGGTGCCCAAGGCAAGCCAGACGCAGATCGAATTGCTGCCCCTGGGCCCAGATGAGAATAGCGGCGAATATAATGGCGAAGACGTTGGTGAAGACGCCGAAGCGGGGGCCGGCGATGTCTGAACCTCATCATTTTTCAGTCCGGGTCTATTGGGAAGACACCGACGCGGCCGGGATCGTTTATTACGCCAATTATCTGCGCTTCCTGGAACGGGCCCGCGGCGATCTGGTGCGCGGGGCCGGGATCGACCAGGCGGCGTTATGGGACGGCGAGGGCATTGTCTTTCCAGTGCGGCGCTGCGAGATCGACTATCTGCTGCCCGCCCGCCTGGATGACGAGATTCAAGTGCGTACCCGCATCCAAAATTTGGGCGGGGCCAGCATGGATTTGGATCAGGACATCCATCGCGGCGAAGAGGCTCTGGTACGCGCCAAGGTGCGGCTTGCCTGTATCGGTCCCAATGGCCGGCCCCGGCGCCTGCCATCGGCGGTGCGCGCCGCTCTATCAGATATTGTTTGCCGAAGTTAGAAAGAAGATGAATGGAAATTCAAGCAGTTGATGCCGTCGCATTGGCCGGTTCCGTCGCCGCCGCCGACTTTTCCCTTTGGGCCCTGTTTCTCAAGGCGGACATTCTGGTCAAGGGGGTCATGGTGATCCTGGTCCTGGCCTCTTTTTGGTGCTGGGCGATCATTTTCGAAAAAGGTATCCGCTTTCGCCGCCTCCGCGCCCAGGCGGACGATTTCGAGGATTCATTCTGGTCCGGGGGCAGCCTGGAGGAATTGTTCGACCGGATCGGCACGCGCCCGGATCACCCGATGGAAATTTTGTTCGTCTCGGCCATGCGGGAATGGCGGCGCTCCACCTCGAAAGGGCTGGCGGGTGAAGATATCCTGCGGGCCGGCATCAAAGACCGCATCGTGCAGGTCATGCATATCACCCTGACCCGCGAGGTCGAGCGGCTGGAACGCTATATGGGCTTCCTCGCCACGGTCGGCTCCACGGCGCCCTTCGTCGGCCTGTTCGGCACGGTCTGGGGCATCATGAATTCCTTTCAGGCGATTGCCCTGACCAAGAACACCAATCTGGCGGTGGTCGCCCCCGGCATCGCCGAGGCCCTGTTCGCGACCGCCCTGGGACTGATCGCGGCGATCCCGGCCGTGGTCGCGTACAATAAATTCTCCACCGATCTGGGACGTTACACCATTCGCCTGGAGGGATTCGTGGCCGAGTTCTCGGCCATTCTGTCCCGCCAACTGGATGAGGGGCGTGGGTAATAGCAATGGCCGGATCCGTGCAAAGTACATCGCGCCTGGGCCGCCGGCCCGGCCGCTACGCCACCATGTCGGAGATCAATGTGACGCCGTTCGTGGACGTGATGCTGGTGCTGTTGGTGGTTTTCATGATCACCGCGCCGTTGCTGACCGTGGGCGTGCCCATCGACCTGCCCAAGACCTCCGCCTCCAACCTGCAGGGCAATGAGGAACCCTTGACCGTCTCGATCAACGCCAAGGGCGATATTTTCTTGCAGGAGACGATGGTGGAGCGGGCGGAATTGGTGGCCCGGCTGTTGGCCATCGCGGAAAACCAAACCGAGCGGCGGATCTTCGTGCGCGGTGACCGCGCCGTCGATTACGGCGCGGTGATGGCGGTCATGGGCAGTCTCAATACGGCCGGCTTCAACAAAGTGGCGTTGGTGACCGAGGTTCCGCGGACCGCGATTACCCGCCGGAACGCCCGCCGGGACGCCGCCCGGAACGCCCTTGGGGCGAAAAAGTAGCGGTGCCGGGCCTTGCGCAATGGAATAGCCATATCGACCCTGCTGCATACGGCTGTGGTTGTGGCGGCTATCTTTGGTCTGCCCAATTTAATGACCCCACCGCCGGTGATGGAACAGCCGATTCTCGTCGAACTGGTAACCGTGGCGGAACGGACGGTCACGCAAAAGCCGCCCGAGCCAGAATCCGAAAAACCGCCACCCCCGGCACCGGAATTGAAGCCCGCCGCCAAGCCGATACCGCCACCCCCCGTGGCAAAGGCGCCGCGGCCGGAACCCGTGAAGAAGGTGGAAACACCGCCGCCGCCAGCGAAACCCAAAGAGGTGACGGTACCCCCGCCCGAGCCGAAGCCTGCGGAAAAACCCATGGAAAAACCCAAGGCACCGGTAAAACTGGCCTCGGTGGAGCCGCCCAAGGCGTTCCGTACATTGCCCCGCCCCCGGGCGAAGCCAAAGCGCCCGCGGCGGCAATTCAGCGCCGACCGCATAGCCGCGTTGCTGGACAAGGACCAGGAAAAGAAACAGACCGCGCCACGGGCGCAGGCCAGCAAAACCAAGGCGGCCAAGGCACCGCCCGCCAAGCCGCGCGCCGCCCCGCCCCGCGCCCGTTCGCAGCCCATGACCATGAGCGAGATCGATGCCATCCGCTATCAAATCGAGAAATGCTGGTCTATTCCGGCCGGCGCCCGGGATGCGGAAAACCTGGTCGTCCAGATCAAGATATTCTTGAATGTGGACGGCTCGTTGTCCAAGGCGCCCGAAATCGTAGGCGGCAATCGATCCGGCGACCCGTTCTATCGAACGGCGGCGGAGAGTGCCCGGCGCGCGGTTTTGAAATGCCAACCACTGACAAACCTGCCAGCCGAAAAATATTCGAACTGGCGCGAGATAACGTTGACCTTCAATCCCCGCGAGATGTTGGGCGGTTGAGGTTGCGGAGAAACTAGGAAGCAAATCACCATGTGGACCCTCCCTACAGCCAGACAGATTTTCACCATTGGCCTGCTCCTGACATTGCCGTGCCTGGCATTAGCGCCGCGCGTGGCCTGGGCGGCATTGGAAATCGATATCACCAAGGGAAATGTGGATCCCTTGCCTGTGGCGATCCCGGATTTCCATGGCGCCAGCGCGGCCGCCGCCGAACAGGGTCAGCGCATGGCGCAGGTCATCACCGCCAATTTGGACCGATCCGGCCTGTTCCGGCACCTGAACCCGAAGTCTTTCATTCAAAGCCCGGAATCGTTACAGGCCCGTCCCCGATTCGCCGATTGGCGGGTGTTGAACGCACAGGCCCTAGTCTCGGGCAAGGTGGCGGTGGAAAGCGATGGCCGGTTGCGGGTGGAATTCCGCCTTTGGGATGTGTTGGCGGGCGAACAGATGACCGGCCTGGTTTATTTCAGCACACCGGGCAACTGGCGGCGCATCGCCCATGTCATTTCCGATGCCATCTATAAACGTCTGACCGGCGAAGAGGGCTATTTCGATACCCGGGTGGTCTATGTGGCGGAATCCGGACCCCGGGACCGGCGCATCAAACGCCTCGCCATTATGGATCAGGACGGCGACGGCCACCGGTTTTTGACCGACGGCAGCTATCTGGTACTGACCCCGCGTTTCTCGCCCTCGCGCCAGGAAATTACCTATCTGTCCTACTACCGCGACACGCCAAGGGTTTATCTCTACAACATCGACACCGGGCGGCAGGAGGTCCTGGGTGAATTTCCCGGCATGACCTATGCGCCGCGCTTCTCGCCTGACGGCAACCGGGTGATCATGAGCATGGCGCGGGGCGGTAAATCCAATATCTTCTCCATGGATTTGCGCACCCGGGCGATCAGTCAATTGACCAAGGGGCCGGCCATCGACACTTCGCCCTGCTACTCGCCGGACGGCAAATACGTCGTTTTCAATTCGGATCGCGGTGGCAGCCAACAACTTTACGTGATGAGAGCCGACGGCACGGAGGTGAAACGCGTCTCTTTCGGCAACGGACGTTACGCCACGCCGGTCTGGTCCCCGCGCGGTGATCTGGTCGCCTTCACTAAAATCCACAAGGGCAGATTCTTCATCGGCGTAATGCGACCGGACGGCAGCGGCGAAAGGTTGCTATCCGAAAGTTTCCTGGATGAAGGCCCGACATGGGCCCCGAACGGCCGGGTTTTGATGTTTTTCCGCCAAAAACCTGCCCGCAAAGGCAAGAGTAACGGGCGCACCCGCCTATGGTCGGTTGATCTGACAGGTTACAATGAACGCGAGTTGATCACGCCGATCGATGCATCGGACCCAGCCTGGTCGCCTCTAAGCCCCTTGAATCGTTAGTGGATCATGGTTAATGTCAGGGGTGGAGTTTACGTGAGGGTAGCACCATAGAAAACCACCGTGCGTTTTTTCCCGGCCTCGCCTGACGATGAGGCAGGCTGAGTTATGCAGTGAAATAATTTGTCGTTAGTCAGTTGTTAAACTAATGATGGCCATGTATGTCTAGCCCAAGGGTCGTAGAATGAAATATTGGCGGTTGAGGGTTGTTTGCGAATACCTGAACTGCCCTCGGATTGTGATTAAACGGGCAAACAAAACTATGTTGGCGGCATTGATTGGCGAAATTTTGCCGTGAATACCGAAATATCTGAACGCCTAAAAAAGGGAATGAGGAGTGGTCTCTAATGGTCTTTGAGAAATTTGCGTTAAAGGCAGCGTGTTTGGCGGCGACGATCCTGCTGGTCGCGGCATGTGAAACACCGGTCGAAGAAAAGGCCGATGCCTCGGGTGCGGGGGCCGCTACAACCATGACGACCGAGACCAAACCCAAAGCCATGATGGAGAGCAAGGTGGTCCCCGGTTCACAGGAGGATCTGGTGCTCAACGTCGGCAGTCAAATTCAATTTGCCTACGACAAATCCAATCTGCGCGCCGATGCCCGTCGGGTTGTCGAACGCTGGGCTGACTGGCTGCGGCAATATCCGGCGGTGACGGTTACCATCGAAGGCCATTGCGATGAGCGCGGCACGCGGGAATATAACCTTGGCCTGGGCGAGCGTCGCGCGGACTCGGCGCGCAAATACCTGATCGCCCTGGGCATCAACGCCGATCGTATGGGGACCATCTCTTACGGCAAGGAACGGCCACTGTGTGTCAGCAGCAACGAAGCCTGCTACTCACAAAACCGGCGCGACATGCTGTTGGTCAACTAACACCCGCATCGCCTATTCATTCAGGGATGTTAGACGGTTTTCCGGGCCGCCCCGCGGGCACTAGAGCGGTTCCGCCAATGGCTATAATTTTGCCATATTCCGCTACTAGAAAGCCATAATCCGCTACCAGAAACCGGTACGGTAATATTCGCCCGGGGTACAACCCGGCATGTCAGCATGGATGGCCGGAGTAAGGATCGATGCAACGCGTTCGCCAAGCTTTCATTCGCAGCCGGGCCATGACCCTCCTGGCGCCGGCCGGGTTGGCCTTATTACTGGCGGCCTTGCTGGCCATGCCAACGCCGGCCCCGGCGCAAAACGCCGATCTGCAAACCCTGACCCAACGGATCGAGCGGTTGCAGCGGGATCTCCGCACGCTAGAGAAGGATTATTACCGCGGGCAACGGCGCGGGGCACCGAAAAAGGGTACGGCGGATCGTGGAGGTGCGGCGCCGACTTCCGGTCAATTGGCGAATGCGGAAATCCGCATGAGCAATCTGGAAACGGAAATGCGCCGCCTGACCGGGCAACTGGAAGAAGTTCGCCATGGTATTCAATCCATGTTGCAGCGGCTGGATGGCCTGGTCAGGGATGTCGATTTCCGTTTGACCGAGATCGAACGCCGGCAGGCCAATGGCCCGCAACCACCAGCTTCCCCGGACGCGGCACCGGGATCGGACGGCGCCACGGCCGAGGCGAAAGAAGACGGCGCCTCGGTCCAAGCGCCGGCGGCGGGACCGCCATCGGTTCTGCCTGAAGGCACGACGGCCGAACGCTATAATTATGCCTATTCCAAGCTCTTGAACGTGCGCCTGGATGAAGCCGAGGCGGCCTTTCAGGAATTTCTTGCCGAGCATGCCGATGACGCCCTGGCCGGTAACGCGCAATACTGGCTGGGCGAAACCTATTATACGCAAAATAAATTGACCGAAGCCGCACAGACTTTTCTGACCGGCCTGGAACGCTATCCAAATAGCAACAAGGCACCGGATACCATGCTGAAGTTGGGTATCACCTTGGGTAAAATGGGGCAGAATGAAGAAGCCTGCGCCACATTCTTGGAAATGGCGAAACGCTTCACCAGCCTGCGGCCCCAGGTGCGCAAACGGTTGCGGCAGGAAATGGGCACGGGGAGCTGCGGCTAGAGTTTTTCGAATTTCATTGCGTAGCCAGACCACCCACCCGGAGGGTTCCATCGACCATGCCGGCCATCAGCAATGATCTGTTCGCGGCCTTGATGCGGCCGCTGGGGCCGTTCGAGACGGCGCCAAACCTGGCGGTCGCCGTATCGGGCGGCGCCGATAGCATGGCCTTGGCGTTGTTGGCCCATGCCTGGGCCAAACAACGGCGCGGCGCCATCACGGCCCTGACCGTCGATCATGGCCTGCGCCGGGCGGCGGCGGCCGAAGCCCGCCAGGTGCGCGCCTGGTTAATGGGGCATGGCATCGCCCATCAAACATTGCGCTGGCGCGGGGCCAAGCCGGACAGTGGCATCCAGGCGGCGGCCCGTCAGGCCCGCTATGACCTGTTGGGGCAATGGTGCCGGCGGCGGGGGGTCCTGCATCTGTTGACCGCCCATCACGGCGACGATCAGGCGGAAACCCTGCTGTTGCGTTTGCAGCACGGCAGCGGCATCGCAGGATTGGCGGGCATGCCGCTGGTCCGCGCCTTGCCCGGTGTGCGCCTGTTGCGGCCCTTGCTGGAGAGGAGCAGGACCGACCTGGCGGCAAGCCTGGATCTCCGCGGGCAGCCCTGGCTGGAAGATCCCTCGAACCAGGAGGAGCGCTTTGCCAGGGTTCGGGCCCGGCGCCTTCTTGCCGACGGTGGCAGCGGCACGGGCGGCACGGCGGCGCTGCTTGGACTGGCCGGCGAGGCCGCCGCCATACGGCGGCAGTTGCGCGGCGCCCTGGCCGATTTGGCGGCCCGAACGGTACGTCTGCATCCCGCCGGTTTCTGCCATTTCGATCCGGCCCTCTGCCGGGGCCAGAACCAAGCCCTGCTGGCGCCGCTTCTGGCCGATATTTTACGCTGTATCGGAGGCGGCATTCAGCGCCCCCGCCGCGACCGCATGGGGCGGCTGTGCCAAGATTTGATACGGCACAAGCTGGCGGGCGGGCGGACCTTGGCGGGCAGCCGCGTCCTGCCCAATCCCGATGGACTGCTGATTTGCCGGGAAGCCGGCCGGTTGCCGGGCCGGGTGAAAACGGGCGCCAAAAAAAGCGGCCGCTGGGACCGCTTCGATTGGATTTTGACGGGGAAAGCAGCCGCGCAATTGTCGGTCGGCGCATTGGGCCAGGACGGTTGGCGGCAAGTTCGCGGCCGGGCGCGATCGGACCTGCCGGCACCCGTCCGCCCTGGTTTGCCGGCCTTATGGCACGGCGAGCAGGTGCTGGCGGTGCCCCACCTTAATCTGGCACCCGATGGTCTGGAGCCGAAAAAGCCGCAAAATGTACGTTTTAGTGCCCGTTTTTCGCCCCTTCGTCCCTTACAGCCCGATGCGATGATCCTTGTATGACGGCCGCTTAGCATTATCTTTATGGAAACGCGTCATTATGGTATAATGAGGTTATCCCTTTTGACTTGGAAATGTTAACAAGGGCTGTCCGAGAGTCGCCGGAATAAGGATCCAACGTGAACAATTTTAGTCGAAACATAGCGCTTTGGGTGATCATCGCCCTGTTGGTTCTGGCGTTGTTCAACTTGTTTAAAGGGCCCAGCACACCCGGAACCGCGACAAATTTGGCCTATTCCCAGTTCCTGTCGGAAGTTGAAAGCGGTCAGGTCCGCGACGTCACCATTCAAGGCAATACCATCAGCGGCCATTACACCGGCGGCACGCCTTTCAATTCCTATGCTCCCAACGATCCGGATCTCGTGCGCAAACTGAGCCAAAACGGGGTGACCATTTCAGCGGCGCCGGACGAAGAAGGCACGCCGACCCTGTTTGCCATTTTGTTGAATTGGTTCCCCATGCTGCTGTTGATCGGCGTCTGGATCTTTTTCATGCGTCAGATGCAGTCCGGTGGCGGGAAAGCCATGGGCTTCGGCAAGTCCAAGGCCCGGCTGCTGACCGAACGCCAGGGCCGGATCACCTTCGACGAAGTGGCCGGCATTGACGAGGCCAAGGAAGAGTTGGAGGAGATTGTCGAGTTCTTGAAAGACCCGCAGAAATTCCAGCGCCTGGGCGGCCGTATTCCCAAGGGCGCGCTTTTGGTGGGTCCGCCCGGCACCGGCAAGACCTTGTTGGCGCGCGCGATCGCCGGCGAGGCGAACGTACCGTTCTTTACCATTTCCGGTTCCGACTTTGTTGAAATGTTCGTGGGCGTCGGCGCCTCCCGCGTGCGCGACATGTTCGAACAGGCAAAGAAGAACGCGCCCTGCATCATCTTTATTGACGAAATTGATGCTGTCGGCCGCCATCGCGGCGCCGGTCTGGGTGGCGGTAACGATGAACGCGAACAAACCTTAAATCAACTGTTGGTGGAGATGGACGGGTTTGAGGCCAACGAGGGCGTCATCCTGATCGCCGCCACCAACCGTCCCGATGTGCTGGACCCGGCCTTGTTGCGGCCCGGCCGATTTGACCGCCAGGTGGTGGTACCCAACCCCGATATCATTGGCCGGGACAAAATTCTGAAAGTGCATATGCGCAAGGTGCCCATGGCCCCGGATGTGGACGTGCGCACCATTGCCCGCGGCACACCGGGTTTTTCCGGCGCCGATCTGGCCAACCTGGTGAACGAGGCGGCCCTGTTGGCGGCCCGGAAGAACCGGCGCGTGGTCACCATGGAGGAATTCGAACAGGCCAAGGACAAGGTGATGATGGGGGCGGAACGGCGCTCCATGGTGATGTCGGACGAGGATAAGGAACTTACCGCCTATCACGAAGGCGGGCACGCCCTCGTGGGCCTGTTGGTGCCGGGTAATGATCCTCTGCACAAGGTCACGATCATCCCTCGTGGCCGCGCTCTGGGTGTCACCATGAACCTGCCCGAAACCGACAAATACGGCTATAAGAAAAGCGAGATTTGCGCCAAACTGGCCATGACCTTTGGCGGCCGGGCAGCCGAAACCCTGATCTATGGCCCCGAGGATGTTACGACCGGCGCCGGCCAGGACATTCAACAGGCGACCTCGTGGGCCCGTCGCATGGTCACCGAATGGGGCATGAGCGAAAGGCTGGGCCCGTTGGCCTATTCCGGCAACGAGCAGGAAATCTTCCTCGGCCATTCGGTCACCCAGACCAAGAATATCTCGGACGCCACGGCCAAGATTATCGATGAGGAAATCCGCCGTTTCGCCGAAGACGCGGAAGCGTTGGCGACCAAGGTGCTGACCGAGAATCTGGACAAACTGCATGCGGTCGCCAAGGCTTTGTTGGAATATGAGACCTTGAGCGGTGACGAGGTTCGTCAGTTGCTTAAAGGCGAAAGCATTGACCGCCCCGAGGAGTTCGAACCAACCGAGGATGCCGCCACGGCGACATCCGTGCCGCCGTCGGCCAAGCCGAAAAAGCCGGAAGGCCCGGGCGGAATGGAGCCCGAGCCACAACCCGGCTCTTGATCCTGGTGGCCGGTCCTGTCCCAGCGCGCTGAACTCGGCGACGGCATCCACCTTGCGCCAATCCTGAATCAATCCGGCGCCGGCCTGCCTTTCGCCGGCGGTCCCCTGTACTTCAGCCATTGCCGGTCCTTTGGCCGCCGTCTGGCGGCCGAAACCATGAGCATCGAGGACGCGGAACGGCGCGCGCCGGCGCCGCTGCGAATTTTGCGGGCGCCGCGGCCCAGCATTGCCGGCCTCAAGGGGCCCTGGCCGCTGATCATGGGCATCGTCAATGTCACCCCCGACAGCTTCCATGACGGGGGTGGGCGCCTGGATCCGAACGCGGCCATTGCCCATGGCCGGGCCCTGGCATCGGCGGGCGCGGCTGTTCTCGATATCGGTGGTGAATCCACCCGGCCTGGCGCCAACGCCGTGCCCGTGGCCGAAGAGCTGGCCCGCGTCATTCCGGTCATCGAAGCCTTGGCGGGCGAGGACCTGGTGCTATCCGTGGATACCCGCCACGCGGCGGTGATGGCGGCGGCTATCAAGGCGGGCGCCCGCATGATCAACGATGTCACCGCGTTGCGCCATGATCCCGACAGCCTGGACTGCGCCGCCGGGCTGGCCGTGCCGGTGGTGTTGATGCATAGCCGGGGCGAGCCCTCGAGCATGCAAACCATGACCCATTATGACGATCTGATCATGGATGTCTTTGACGCCCTGGCCGCCCGCGTGGCGGCCTGTGCCGCCGCCGGCATGGACCGGGGTCAATTGCTGATCGATCCGGGCCTGGGTTTTGCCAAGGATGCGGCGCAAAGCGCCGAACTTTTGCGCCAGATGACATCATTCCACGCCCTTGGCTGTCCGGTTCTGATCGGGCCGTCGCGGAAATCCTTCATCGGCAATTTGACCGGCGCGCGCCGGTCCGAAGACCGGTTGCCGGGCTCGCTGGCGGCGGCATTATGGGCCATGTTGCAGGGGGCGGCTGTTTTGCGGGTCCATGACGTCGCCGAAACCGCCCAGATGATGGCGATGTTCCAGTGCCTTTGCTATAAATACCGTGAGCAATCAAATGGTGGATGAGGGGCGTATGGAACGCAAATTTTTTGGCACGGACGGCATTCGTGGCACGGCCAATGCGTGGCCCATGACGGCCGAGATCGCGGTGCGGACCGGCATGGCGGCAGGCTTGCTATTTACCCGCGGCGACCATCGTCACCGGGTTGTGGTGGGCAAGGATACCCGGCTGTCTGGCTATATGCTGGAACCGGCCCTGACGGCTGGCTTCACCTCTGTTGGCATGGATGTGATCCTGGCCGGTCCCATTCCGACCCCGGCGGTCGCCATGTTGACCCGCAGCCTGCGCGCTGATCTGGGCGTCGTGCTTTCTGCCTCGCACAATCACTATGCCGACAATGGCATCAAACTGTTCGGCCCCGACGGTTATAAGTTGTCGGACCGGATAGAAACCGAGATCGAGGCCCGCATGCAGTCGGACATGTCGGCCTCGCTGGCCAAACCGGCCGATCTTGGCCGCGCCATGCGCCTGGATGATGCCCCTGGCCGTTATATCGAGTCGGCGAAAGCGACCTTCCCTTCGGATCGCCGCCTGAATGGTCTGAAAATTGTAATCGATTGCGCCAACGGCGCCGCCTACAAGGTTGCCCCGACCGTGTTATGGGAACTGGAGGCCGAGGTCATCCCCATCGGCGTCGATCCGGACGGCGTC
>JAKZRK010000063.1:0-5446 GCA_047518225.1 Alphaproteobacteria bacterium
ATGGCCCCAAGTACGACAAAGCGGTGGCCTGCCTGGCCAAGGACCGCGACGTGTTGCTCGCCTTCTACGACTTCCCGGCCGAGCACTGGAAGCACATTCGCACCACCAATCCCATCGAAAGCACCTTTGCGACCGTGCGCCTCAGGACCACCAAGACCAACGGCTGCCTCAGCCGCATGACGGCGCTCACCATGGTCTTCAAGCTGTGCCAGTCGGCCAGCAAGAAGTGGCGTCGCCTGGACGGCTCGCACCAGATCGCCGACATCATTCAAGGCGTCAAATTCAAGGACGGAGAAAAGCTAACCGAACGCGCCGCCTGAAACCTGCGTCAGCAACTTTTGACAATAGCTCTTCCACGGCTCGGCGTTACCAATACGTCCGGTGGGGGCGTATGATTTCCGAATTTCAAAAACCCGGGCACTGACGGATTCGAGCGACATGCGCGCGCAGGGGTACGCGGCAGTTGGAATTCATCCGCTTTCGGAGTGCTGACGGAGAGCGAATTCGAGTGCTACCGGAACTCCCAGAGGATGGAAAAATATATCGATATATCAGTGGGTTAGGAGAGGCCCTGGCGGGTGCAGCGGCTCTGCTGCTGCGAGGCCTACCATTTTCGAAGACTCGCTGCCCCTCGATCATGTCGACCCGGTGCGGCGCGGCGATATGATCCGTTTTGCCGTCCCGATCGATGATCTGTTTCGCCCGGACGAGGTCGCGCCCCGGCCGCGCGGACGGTCTTTTCTGGATCGCATGGCGGCCAGCTTGAAACGCGCCCGGCCAGGTCTGCAGGCCGAGGTGGAAATGGTGTTGGGCACCGGGATGAGCTTGCCAACCGGGGATCATGCCATCGGCACTTTTGAAATGCGCCGGGTGTCCAGTCTGGCCCATGCCCTGCGCCGGCGCGGCGTTGCCGCCACGGCCATGCGTACCGGCCTGATGCCCGGCGATCCCGGGCAGATCGCGTTCATCTTTCGGGTCCATGACCAGGCGCGGGCGCGGGTCACGTTCTCCGAACTTGTGGTGCGCCAATGACCGGGTATTCGCCAAGCCGGCCCCGGCAGCCGGCCTTCCGCGCCTGGATGGTGACGTTCGCCGATCTGCTCTCTTTATTGCTGGCCTTCTTCGTGCTGCTGTTCGCCATGTCTAAGGTGGAAACCAATGCCTGGAAAACACTGGTCGATGCCCTGTCGGACCATCTGAACCCGTTGCATCAATGGACCCCGCCGCCGGTGGACACCGAAAGCACCGCGTCCAGGCAGTTCGCCAAACGTGCCATTGATCTGGATTATCTGGCGGGCGTTCTACGGGCCAAAATGGCCGACGGCGATATACTGAGCCATAGTATCCTGCATCGCCTGGATGACACCCTGGTCGTTTCACTGCCGGGCAATTTGATATTTTCGCCAGGCCAGGCGCAATTACACGACGGCAGTCAACAGGCCATGGCGGCCCTGGCCTCGGCATTGAAATTGGTTGGCAACAGTATCGAGCTGGTTGGTCACACCAACGCCACACCGCCGCCGTCCGGCTCGCCCTTCAATTCCAATTGGGATCTTTCCCTGGCGCGTGCCCTGGCACTGGCCAACGGGTTGCGGGCGGCGGGTTATGCCGACACGATCAAGACACTTGGCGCCGCCGACGCCGGCTATCACGATATTTCAGCGAAACTGTCCCATGCCCAGCGGCAAATTCTGTCGCGGCGGGTTGACCTGGTGATCCGCGAGACTTCGGCCGGGGGAGGCGCCAATGCGCCGTAGCCGAATTTTCCTCGCCGGGCTTGCACTGCTGATGGCGCTGATTTTCGCCGCCGGATCGGGCCATGACGCCTTCGCCGTGACCAAGGTGAAGGTGCGGGCGGGCATCCATAAGGGCTATGCCCGCATCGTGTTCGATTGGCCGGTTCCGGTGACCTACACCACCGATTTGGGCAGCGACCGTCTGCGCATTCGTTTTTCCAAGCCCTTTGCGGCGAATTACGCCGCCGTTCGCCGGCATTTGGATAGATACATTGCCAACATCGTAGCCTCCGAGGACGGCTACGCGGTGGATATGAAATTGCTGCGGCAGGTTCGTTTGCGGGACCGCCGCATCGATGGGGTTCTGGCCTTTGACCTGGTGGCCAATCCGAAAGCCGTGGCGCGGAAGGCTGCCGGCGGGAAGCCGTCTGGTCGGAAACCTTCCAGCAGGAAAGTTTCCGGCAAGGCGGCGGCTAAATCCGCCAGGAAGCAGGATCGCGCCCAGGCGGCCGCGGCCCGGGTGGCGCGCGGTACGGCGGAACGGGTCCGGGTCCGGGCAGGCGAACATGGCAGACTCAGTCGTCTGGTCTTCGATTGGCGGCGCAATGTCGCCTATACGGTGGTGCTTGGCGAGGGCGGCTTAAGCGTGGCCTTCGCACGCCCGGCCCATGTCGATCTGACGGAGTTGGATAAGGATCCACCCCGCTATATTCGCGGTGCCGAGGCAGTCGTTGACAAGGATGGCACGCGGGTGACCGTGCGCACGAAGGTTGGCGTGCGGTTCCGTCATTTCCGCGCCGGCACCAAAATCGTGCTGGATATCTATGCCGCGAAAAAAGACCGGAAAGGCAAGGGAAAGAACGCGGCCAAACACGCTGAAAACGGCAAAAAATCCAGCACCGGCAACATCGCCGGCAACGCTTCCGGCACCGCGCCGGGCGTGGGGCCGGCAAGGCTCGTGGCGAACAAGTCCATGCTGCGCGCCGCCCAGGAACATGGCATTAAGGAATACGTCAAGCGGGCCGCGAAGGCGGCCACGGGGGGTCCCAAATCCCTGCTTGGCGGCGCCAGGAAGGGCCGGCGGGAAGATCCTGGCGAGAGCCGACCGGCGGTCGATGCGGATTCCGCGAAACTGCACGATGTCAGCATCGAATTGGCTGAAAAAGGTGAAGAACTGCGGCTGTTGTTCACTTGGGAAAAACCGGTGCCTGCGGTGGTCTTTGAACGTTCGGGCTACGTCTGGGCGGTGTTCGGGCGCCGCTCGGAAATCGACAGCCGGCGCCTGGCCGGCAACGACTGGATCAGTGGCGCCACTCAAATCCGCAACGACAACGCCACGGTGTTGCGCCTGAAGGTGCGGGCTGGCCTGTTCCCGGTCATGCAACGGCGGGGCAGATTCTGGCAGTTGACGTTGACCCCATCAGGGGGCGGACCAAAAACCCTGCTGTCCCCCGTGGCGCAGCCGTTTCACAAGAACGGCCCGCGGGTGCTCATTCCAGCCAAGGATTCCGCCCGCCAGGTGCGTCTATACGATCCCGAAGTCGGGGACGAGGTGTATGCCATACCCATGCTGGCTTCCGGCGCCGGGATGCCGATCCGCCACATCTATGTGGAATTTCAACTGCTTGCCACCGCCCAAGGTCTCGTCATCAAGTCCGAGATCGACGACCTCATAATCCGCGCGGCGCGGCGTGGCGTGATCGCGACCACCAGGACCGGATTGGTGATTTCCGCCCTGGACAGCGACACGGTACAGGCCGCAAACACCTATAGCGCGTCCATGAAGCGTCCGATCATGCAAATGTACGATTGGCGTGGCGGCCGCGCCGACGATCCCAAGGCATTCGATGGCTATCACAAGGCGCTGTTGTTTCGCCTGGCGTCCGCGCCCAAGGCGGGCCGCAACAAGGCGCGTTGGGCGTTGGCCAAGTTCTATCTCGGCCAAGGCCTGTTCGCCAAGGCCGGCGGCATCATGCAATTGATGGAGGAGAGCGACGCCCGCGCGGCCGCCGATCCGCAATTCCGGGCCGCCCGCGGTCTGGTACGCCTGCTGCTGAACCGTCTGGCGGAAGCCGAGAAGGACCTGCTGAACGTCGACCTGCGGCTATATCCCGACGTTGCGCTTTGGCGCGGTAGCGTTATGTCCCGGCTTGGCAAATTTGACGAGGCAAACCGGCATTTCGTCCCGGGCCTCCGGGCCTTGCCCGATATGCCGAAAGCGTTCCGCGCCCGCCTGTTCGAGGATTGGGCCGTGGCCGCCGCCGCTGTCGACGACAAGGCCAGCCTGCATTCGGCCTCGCAGAAATGGCGCAAAATGGAAAGCGGGGCCCGCGTCACGACTGTTTTGGAGTTTCTGGCCGGCAAGGCCGCCCTGCGGGAAAAAGAATACGAAAAGGCCGAGAAACATTTGCGAAGCGCCATCCAGGCGGGCTATCGCCCCTATGCCGCGCGGGCCCGTCTGGCCTTGATCGACGCGGAGAGGGAGCAGGAAATGATCGACCGGGACGAGGCCATCGGGCGCTACGAGAGTTTGCGCTTCGCCTGGCGCGGTGACAGCGTGGAACTGGATCTGATTGGCCGTACCGTCGGTCTGGAACTGGAAAAACTAGATTATGCCGGCGCAATGGGTCATTTGCGCGACGCCGTATCGTATTTCCCGAAAACCAAGACGACCCTGAAAATGGCCGAACGCATGAAGCGGACCTTTGTCGATCTGTTCCTGAACGGCAAGGCGGACAACCTGCCGCCCATCAGCGCCCTGGCCCTCTATTTCGAGTTCAAGGAACTGACGCCCCTGGGCAAGCAAGGGGACGCCATGATCCAGCGTTTGGCCGATCGGCTGGCCGATGTGGACCTTTTGGCACGGGCCGCGCGCCTGTTGGAGCATCAGGTTAAATACCGTCTGCGGGGGGCCGAGAAAGTTAAGGTCCAGACCCGGCTGGCGGTGATCTATCTGCTCGACGCCATGCCGGAAAAGGCGCTGAAAATTCTCCGCGACGGCAAGACCAAGAGGTTGGGCGAGGCCCTGTTGGCCCAACGCCGTTACCTGCAAGCCCGGGCCCTGGCGGAACTGGACCAAATCGATGAAGCCCTGGCCCTTTTGGCCGCCGATACCTCGGCCCCCGCCAAACTGCTGCGGGCCGGAATTTATTGGCGCGGCCAGCGCTGGTCCCAGGCCGCCGAGACGACGGAAAATCTGTTGGGCCAACGCTGGCGGGCGGACGAGGCCTTGAACGCCATAGAGCAGAGCCAGGTGGTGCAACTGGCCGTCTCTTACTACATGGCCGGGGACGCCAAATCGTTGAAGGGCGTCAACAACCGCTACGGCGACAAAATGGCCAAGGGTCCGCACGCCGAAACCTTTCGGGTATTGACCCACAAGGTCGATCAATCACAGACCAAATTCCGCGACCTGGCCGGCCAGATCGCCCGCGTCGCCGACCTGGAAGCCTTCATGGCCTCGTACCGCGACAAGGTGGAAAACGGCGGCCTCAGCACCCTCAATTAAGGTTTGTTCGGTCCCCGATCGCGATGACGCCCTACTAGGCGCGCCGCCGTGGGAGCGCGTGGCTCTAGCAGTCTGTCGGATTTGAGGGTGTTTTGACGCTACAATTCTGCTCTGTTCTGGTATGATTCTTGATGAAGAATTTTCGCTCTTATGACCGTTCACAACGGATGCTTTTGCCGCCTGATCTTAAGGACTGGGTGGC
>JAKZRK010000064.1:0-6443 GCA_047518225.1 Alphaproteobacteria bacterium
AGCGCGATATGGTATATCGGGCAAGCGGCGCAACGCATCCGAATGGCTTAGGGTCGCCACCGAAGGCCGCTCACCAAGGCCCCGTGGCTGCGTTGCGGGTCTTGGACGATGTCCCACATCGACCTGCGAACTGCGCCTACCCACGGGGTCTTGATGGGCGGTCAAATGACCCAGAATAGCCAGGAAACCCTCTAGGGATCCCAATACGCGGAACCGCTCCAGCTAACGATCCTGGATGCGTGGGTCGAGAATATCCCGAAGGCCGTCGCCAAACATGTTGAAGGCAAGCACGGCATAACAGATAGCCAGACCCGGATAAATGGTGATCATCGGGTGACTCTCCATATGTTCTCGGGCGACATTGAGATCGCTGCCCCAATCCGGAGTAGGGGGCGGCGTGCCAAGACCGAGGAACGAAAGCGCCGCGATAATCAGGATAATATAACCCAGGCGCACGGTGGCATTAACGATTAGCGGCGAGACGATATTGGGCAATATTTCCCGTAGCGCGATATAAAAATTACCTTCGCCGACCACATGGGCTGCTTCCACATATTCCTTTTTTGCCTCGACCATGGCGGTGCCCCGGGTCAGGCGCGCGATTTCCGGCATGGTGTTCAGGCCGAGTGCAAAAATCAGGATAAGATCGTTCCAGAAGCCTTCCAGCTTCCATTCCCGCGCCACGGTAATAATCAGCAAGTATAATAATAATCCCGGAAATGCTATGAGCCCATCGACGCAGCGCATGGATATGGAATCGAAGCGGCCGCCAAAAAAGCCAGCAAAAACGCCAAGCGGAATACCCAGCGCCAGTCCAAAGGTAACCGCGATAATCGAGATCAGGACAATACGCTGCCCGCCCCATAGGACACGGGAATAAATATCCCGGCCGAACTTGTCCGTACCGAAATAATGCTCCGCGCTGGCCGGCTGTAGACGCACACGGTAGTTGGGCTTGGTCGGTGGGTGCGTGGCAAGTACGGGCGTTAGGATGCAGGTGGCAAGCAACATGATCATCATGATCGCACCGATGGTCGCGGTCCGGCTTTTCAGAAGTTCATCCAGAGCGTTCCTGCTTACGGTCCGCATGCGGCGCATGCGGATGGCCATGGGCGTGTCATCGGGGCTTATGGTGTCGACCCGCTGCCGTGATTGCAGTTGTTGATCCGTCATGGATGTGCCCTCTAACCCGAACCGACGCGTGGGTTCAGCACGCGGTACAATAAATCGACCAGCAGATTGATGATCACCACCATGACACCCAGCACCAGCACGCCGGCCTGGATGACCGGGAAATCCCGTAGCTGGATGGCGTCGTAGATAGCCAAACCGATGCCCGGCCAGGAGAAGATCGTCTCCAGCACCACTGTGCCGCCCAGCAGGCCGGCCAATTGCAGGCCGGAAATTGTGATGGTCGGGATCATCGCATTGCGCAGGGTGTACTTGTAAATCACCTTGCGCTCGGACAGGCCCAGGGAGCGGGCGGTATCCACATAATCCTTGCTGATCTCGTCCAGCATGCTGGAACGCGTCAGCCGGGTTGTGAAAGCGGCCTGACGAAAGCCCACCGCCAGGGCCGGCAGGGTCAGATACCAAATACTCTTGCCGGGTTCACTAAATAATGGCGCATAACCCGACGACGGCAACCAGCCCAGGACAAGGGCAAACAGCAAAATACATAGAATGGCGAACCAGAATTCCGGGATCGATATTCCTGCCAGCGAGGTTATCTGCGCTGAATAATCCGTCATTGTGTTGCGTTTCACCGCCGCCAATGTGCCCAACGGCACCGCGATGAGGATCGATAGCCCAATACCGACAAGCGCAAGGTATACGGTTGCGGGAATTCGTTCGATCAGTTCAATATTTACCGGCCGCCGGGTCACCAATGATTTGCCGAAATCCCCTTGCAAGGCGGAGCCAGCCCAAATGAAGTATTGCACATAAATTGGCTTGTTCAGGCCGAATTCCTCTTCCAGCGCGGCCCGGACCTCCGGGTCCTCTTCGCCGTCAGTGGCGGTCAACGTATCAATGACATCGCCCGGCAAGGCATGGACGAAGCCGAACACCAGGATCGAAAGGATAAAAATTACGGGTATAATCTGCAATATGCGATTAATTGCATAAATGAGCATGTTACCGGCTCCAGCCTGTCGCACCGGTGACGCCTTCAGCTACGAAAGCGTCACCGGACAACGAATGCGCCTCTTCTTGAAACGCGGCTAGCCTTCCATATAGGCGATACGTACACCGCCCTTGGAAATATTGAACGGACCGGCGAACGCAGGCTTATAATCCTTCAACTTCTTGGTCCCTGCAGACGTCAGCGGTATGGCATGCGTGTAAATCAACGCGGCATCCTCATTGACCATGCTTTCGACGTCGGTATACATCTCCATCCGCGTCTGCTTGTCGCGGGTCGCCCGCGCGGCAATGATCAATTTATCCGCTGCTTCGTTCTTGTAACCGGTCCGCAGCTTTGTTGAAGGTCCGGTCGACAGAATATTGACGGAATACCACTGGTCAGGCTCAAAGCGATAACTGTTGGCCGTTGAGTCGACGCCGTAGTCGGCCTTTTTATACTTCTTGCGCAGTACGGGATTGTCAAACACTTCGTTGGTTACCTTGAAGCCGGCTTCCTCGAGCATGGAGTACGTGATTTCGCCCGTTTGGCGCATGTACGAATAAGCCTGCCGTGCCACGACCGCGACGGGTGTGTTCAAGGCATTCAGTTTGCGCAGAATAGCCTTCGATTTTTCCGGATCGTATTCCTTGATGTTCTTAATGTCGGGCATATGCCAGGTGCTCGAGCTGCTGTAGAAGCCGTCTAGTTTTTCACTCAGGCCATTGAAAATCGCCTGATGGATGGCTTCCTTATCGATGGCATGGGACAAAGCTTGACGCATCAGCTTGCCATCCGCCGCATCCATTGCGAACGGTCCTTTCTTGGACTGTACCGCGATATAGCCGGCGCCAACCTGCGGGATATCCCAGGTATTGTAATTGGCCGTCTGGGTTTTCTTGAAGTTGGCGGCATCCGCATAGGACATGTTCTCGATCAGATCGACCTCGCCCGTGCGCAGGGCGGTGAGACGAACCTTGTCCTCCTTTTTTGGATACCCGATGATCTCGTCGAGATAGGGCAGGGAATTACCCGCGGCGTCGGTTTGCCAAAAGTTCTCGAACCGCACCATCTCGGTCTTTGCGTAACGTTTCCAGCTGACGAATTTAAACGGTCCGCAACCGATGGGGTGCGTATCCACCTGATCGACGCTGTTGGGCGCGATCAGATTGACCGGATAGTAGGTCACGCTGGCCAGGAACACGGCGCTTGGCGTCGCCAAGTCGATCCGCAGGGTATACTTGTCCAGAGCGGTAACCTCTGTCACTTCCTTGAAGAAGCTGCGATGGAAGGAGTGGCTGGTTTTCGGATCCCGGACCCGGTCGTAGTTCCACTTGATCGCCGGCGCGTCTACGTCGGCACCATTGTGGAAAGTCGCGCCTTTGCGGATCTTGAACGTGTAGGTCATCATGTCATCGGAAACGGTCCATTCCTCACCGATGGCCGGAACGATGTCCATGTTAACGTCAATGTCGAGCAGACCGCCCGAGGTCGCCGCCAGCGGGTGGGAAACGTAGTAAATGACATTGCGTTGCGGATCCAGGCCACGGGCGTCGGCGCGGGTCGAAAACCGTAAGGTGCCGCCCTTCTTCTTTGCTGCAAGTGCCGCCCCCGGCATGCTGATTGCTGCCGCCGCGGCTGCCGCCGCCATTCCGGCCGACGTTGTTGCGAGAAACTCACGTCTGGTCTGTTTGCCAAAAGAATTGCTGATTTTTTTCTCGGACATTGTCATGTCTCCCTATTCGAGCCACCCTGAATGTGTCGAAGGTCGGTGGAATAGCTGGCAGATTTATCTTGTCTGCCCCCCCCATATCGCGCCGCTTGCCTCGACACCCATACGCTATTGTTTTCTTTTATTGCCACGAGTGTAGCGAGAGAACGAACGTCATTGCAAATGAAACCTGATATATCCTTGAGTCCCAAGTCCTGATCAGGCGAGGGTCAAGCGGCTATTGGCGGACGTGACTGGTTTCAGCCATCCCGTGTAAACTCACGGACCAAGCAAATGAAAATGGGCAGGGCGCCAAGATGAAAACCTCCAACGACCATATTCTCACCACCCACGTCGGCAGCCTGCCGCGTCCCGACGATTTGGTTGAATTGCTGCATTTGAAAGACCAGGGCGATGCCTACGATCAGGCGGCGTTCGATCAATGCGTGGCAAGGTCCGTGGATGCCATTGTCGCCCGCCAGGTTGCCACCGGCATTGACCTGGTCAGCGATGGCGAGATGAGCAAGATCAGCTATGCCACCTATCTGAAGGACCGCTTGAATGGCTTCGATGGCACGGCCACGGAAAATCGCGCGGCGGCGGACCTGCTGGATTATATGACCTACGCCCGCCGCCTGGTGGAACAGGGCGGCACCGAACGCAGTTTGCAAGGCCCAGCCTGCGATGGTCCACTATCGGTGCGGGACGCCGCGCCACTAGAAAAGGATCTGGCCAATTTCGCGGCCGCCGTTAAGGCTCATTCGCCGGCCGAAGGTTTTCTGACCGCGTCCTCGCCGGGCGTGGTGTCGGTGTTTTTGCAGAACCAGTATTATCCCGACGACGATGCCTACCTGGATGCCCTGGCGGGTATCCTGAAGGCGGAATACGAGGCCATCGTGGCTTCCGGCGCGGTTTTGCAAGTGGATTGCCCGGACCTGGCCATGGGGCGTCATATCGTGCACCGTAAAAAAACCAACCAGCAATTCCGCCGGGTCGCGGCCCGCCATATCGAAGTATTGAATGCCGCCACCGCCAACATTCCGCCCGAGGCCATGCGCATCCACCTCTGTTGGGGCAACTATCAAGGGCCCCATCACCACGACATTCCCATATCCGACATCCTGGATCTGGTCTATGGCGCCCGGCCCCATGCCATCGCCATGGAAGCCGCCAACCCGCGCCACGAACACGAATGGGAGGTGTTTGACCTGCACCCCTTGCCCGATGGCAAAGTGGTTATCCCCGGCGTGATCGATTCCACGTCCAATTTTATTGAACATCCGAAACTGGTGGCGCAGCGGATTTGCCGCTACGCCGACAAGGTGGGGCGGGAGAGGGTCATCGCCGGTTCGGATTGTGGTTTCGCGACCTTCGCGGAACGGCCCGCCGTCGATCCCGACATCGCCTGGGCCAAACTGGCCGCCCTGGTCGAAGGCGCCGCCATCGCTACCGACAAATTGTGGTAGCCGTCTATTCAGCGGCGGCGAGGCTGTTGATCGGTGAAAAGCCGTAGCTCTGGATCAGGCCCAACTCGTGCACCGCATCCAGGCCACGTTGCAGGGCCGCGCCCTGTAGCGCCTTTTGCGGCTTGCGCAGGGGGCCGGCCGGCAGGCCCATGGCCGCCATCAGCGACTTCATGGGCACCGGATTAATCGCCGAATAGGCATAGTGGAGCATGGGCAGGCTGCGAAGATAGGCCGCCTGGAAATTCCGCGTATCTTCAAAGCTCCGCCACGGCGTCGAGATCACGGCCATCTCGCGGGGTATGATGTTGCCGGTCATGTTGGCGACGCCATGGCCGCCCAATGACATGATCGGCACGATCAGGCCCAGGTTGGGCGAGCAGCAGCACATCAGGCTCATTTCCGGTTTGGCGCGGGCGATTTGCGCCACCTGGCCCACCCGGCCGGTAGATTCCTTTAGCATCCGAACGTTAGGATGTTTGGCGATGGCCAGGACCTCGTCCGCCGTAAGATCCGTCTTGACCCGGGGCGGGTTGTTGTAAATGCCAATGGGGATTGGCGAAGCGTCGGCGACTTCCAGGAAGTATTCGACGATATCCCCGTTCGCGGCGCAGATATAGGCCGGCGCGGCGATCATGGCGCCGTCGGCGCCTTCGGCCGCCGCTTGTTTAACATAGGCGATGGTCGTCTCGGTGGTGGCACCGGTGCAGCCGTACCACATTTCCATGCCCGGCTGTTTCTGCTTCATGGTTTCGCGGACGATGGCGTGGCGTTCCTCCGCCGTCAGCATGGAAACCTCGCCGCTGGAGCCCATGATCAGGACGCCCGAGGAGCCGTTCTCGCGCTGAAATTCGATCAGCGTGCGAAAGCCCCCGAAGTCGATGGAATAGTCCTGGTTCATCGGAGTGATCAAAGCAACGAAAGAGCCGGTCAACAAAGCCTTCGACATATCGCGTTTCCTATCCAACAGGGGCGCATTATGCATGGAAATGGATCAAATGAACAACGCTCTAGCAGTCTGTCGGGTTTGTGATAACCCAACTCCTGCATAATGACTGCGCGGTTTTTTAGGCGACCAGTCCAGATAGCCGTTTGCAGTTGTGCGCGAGGGCCATGAGGGTCCATTCGTTTTGAACATTTTCGATGC
>JAKZRK010000065.1:0-5686 GCA_047518225.1 Alphaproteobacteria bacterium
TTCGCCGCATCCGGTGAAATCGCCTGTCAAAACGACGATATCCGGCCCAGAGGTCCGCGTCAGGCGATCAAACTCCAATATCCGAATAACCGCGCTAATCTCAGCACACGAAACCACGAACCGCCTCACATCCGGAAATCGACAAGCGTTTTCACACAGCCTGGGTCAGACTCGGACTGTTAGCATTCACTAATAAAACGCTCGCTGCTGGAGGGTAAGCGGGCGTGCCTTGTTGCAAAATGGATCCTTCGGCCAAGTGAGCAATGAGCCCACTTTTCCCGTCATGCGCCGGCTTTCAATTCGGGAAAGCCCGGATACCATTGGCCATGATTGCCGCCATGATTGCCCATGCCGGGTTTGGTCAAAAGGCCACGGGGGGCGATGAAGCTGTCGATGCGGCGTTCCGGCGCTTCCGACCAGCCGATGTTGAAGGCGGCTAGTTTGGGGAAAAACTGCAGGCGGCTGTAGGGCAGGTGGTCGTGGATCCACCACGCGAGCGAGCGCCAGTCCGCGCCGTCGGCATAACGGTCGGCGAACCAGGGCAGGGTCACACAGGCCATGGCGCCCATGTGGCCATTGCTGTCCAGATGATCCCAAACATGGCGCCCTTTGGCCCGTTCCGGGTGGGCGCAGTTCAAGCCGTGTTCGTTGCCGAAGGCGTTGACGGCGGCACTGCGGTAGGACGAACGGATGGATAGATCGCCAAAGCTGGCCTTTAACGGTTCCAGCAATTGTTGGCACAGCATCGCTCCGGCGGCGATGGCCAGGTCCGGGTTATCGGGAATATTAGGGATGCCATAAAACACCGATATCTCGCTGTAGAGAAAATCCCGCATAAAAAACGATGGCGACAGGCGCACCCGGCCTAGTTCTTCCAGGCCCTTCATGCTACCCGGTTTGCGCACCCTCAAAACCTCATATTTTACATTAAAAAGACTTCGTAAGCATTTATTTAAGAGCGAATTTTAGGTCATAGAGTAAATCCTCGCTGTCCTCTATGCCCACTGAAAGCCGCACCAGGCCGTCGCTAATTCCCAATTCGGCCCGGATCTCGGGTGGGATAGAGGCATGGGTCATGATGGCGGGATGTTCGATCAGGCTTTCCACGCCGCCCAGGCTTTCCGCCAGGGCAAACAGCTCGGTCCTTTCCAGGAAGCGGCGGCTTTTCTCCAACCCGCCCTTTAAAATCGCCGTTACCATGCCCCCATAATAGTCCATTTGCCGCACGGCCAATTGATGTTGGGGGTGGCTGGGCAAGCCGGGGTAGTAGACGGTTTCCACATCTTCATGGGCCTCAAGGAACTCGGCAATGGCGGCGGCGTTTTCGCTGTGGCGCTGGATGCGCAGGGGCAGTGTTTTCAGGCCCCGCATGGCCAGAAAGGCATCGAATGGCCCGGCGATGGAACCCACCGCGTTATGCAGATAGGCCAGACGCTCGCGCAAATCGCTATCGTCGCGGACCACGACCATGCCGCCGACCATGTCGGAATGGCCATTCAGATATTTGGTCGCCGAATGCATCACCATGTCGAAGCCGAAATCCAAGGGCCGTTGCGCCACCGGCGAGGCAAAGGTGTTATCGGCCACGGTGAGGATGCCTTTCGCCGCCGCCACCCTGGCGATGGCGGCGAAATCCACCAGGCGCAACATGGGGTTGGTGGGGCTCTCGATCCAAATCATCTTGGTTTCCGGCCTGATGGCGCCGGCCAGGGCGGCCTCGTCCGACAGATCCACATAGCTGAATTGCAGGCCGGCCGAGCGCTTGCGCACATCCTCGAACAGGCGATAGGTGCCGCCGTAAAGATCATCCATGGCGATGACGTGATCGCCGCTGTCCAGCAGTTCCAGGATGGTGCCGCTGGCCGCCAGACCCGAGGCGAAGGCATAGCCCTGAGCGCCGTTCTCCAGATCCGCCACACAGGCTTCATAGGCCATGCGGGTGGGATTCTGGCTGCGCGAATACTCATAACCCTTGTGCACGCCGGGGCTGTCCTGGACATAAGTGGAAGTGGCATAGATGGGCACCATGATGGCGCCGGTGGTCGGGTCGGGGCTCTGGCCGGCATGAATGGCGCGGGTGGCGATGCCGTGGCGGTTGCGTGACATGTATCTAACCTCTTATATTCTATCAGTTTTTCGACCACGAGGCGTAGCCGGGGCAACGGATCAGCCGCGCCCGCGATAGGGGGCGACGCCTTGTTCGGGTATCCAGACACCCGGGGGTGGTTCGCCGGTGGCATAAAACACATCGATCGGTATCCCGCCACGGGGATACCAATAGCCGCCAATGCGCAGCCATTTTGGCGCCAGTAAATCGACCAATCGTTTGGCGATGCCTACGGTGCAGCCTTCATGAAACGCGGCGTGATCGCGGTGGGCGGCCAGATAAAGCTTCAGGGATTTACTCTCGACGATCCAATCGCCCGGCAGATAGTCGATCACCAAATGGGCGAAATCCGGCTGTCCCGTGACCGGGCAGACAGTGGTGAATTCCGGGCAGGCGAACCGAATGAGGTAATCATCGCCCACATGGGGATTGGCGATGCGTTCCAGCACCGCGTCCTCCGGCGTCCCGGGCGCCTCGACCTGGCGGCCGAGTTGCTTCAATTCGTTGCTTTCCATGTCCGTCATGCCTATATCCCTCGAACCTTGCCCGGGCGGTGTGGCGCACTATTATTACAACAGGCGCTGCCTCTTGCAGTGTCTTTAAATGTATTGTCGAGGAGAGCATAGGCAATGTTGCAGCGTGGATTTAAGCAGATGGTGGGCGAGGCTAACGCCGTGGTGGAGGTCATTACAGTCGAGGACGGGCTGGCCCTGGTCGGCGATGCCGGCGTGATATTTATCGACGTGCGCGAAACGGTGGAGCGCCAGCATTCGGGCGCCATCCCCGGCTCGGTTCACGTGCCGCGCGGTTTCCTGGAATTCCGGGTCGATCCCGAAAGCCCCATGCATGACAAGGCGGTGGATGGCGGCAAGCGCCTGGTTCTTTATTGCGCCTCGGGTGGCCGTTCCGCGCTGGCGGCAAAAACCATGCTGGACATGGGCTTTGCCGATGTTTGTTCCCTGGGGGGCGGTTTCGGGGCCTGGAACCAGGCTAACGGTCCGGTTGACCCGGAATAGCCCGGAAGCATTTTAGAGCGCTTCCGGCCTCCGCAAGACAATCAACGTCACTTCCGGCGGACAATTATAGCGAATCGGAATGTTCGCGACGCCGGCGCCGTTGGAAGTGTAGCCAACCATATCGCCGTGACGCCACAGGCCATGGCTATAGGCGCGGCAGCGCCGCAAACGGTGGATCAAAGGGCCGCCCCAGGGCAGGCGGATCTGGCCGCCGTGGGTGTGGCCGCACAGATAGAGATCAAAGCCCGCGGCGGCGGCCATATCGGCCACCTCGGCCGAATGAACGGCGGCAATGCGGCAACCCGTCCGATCTTCCCGCAGGGCATCGTGCGCGGCCTCGGTATAGAATGAATGCACATCATCCAGACCGGTCAGGTGCAAAACGCCGTGCTGACGTTCGATGGTGACTGTTTGGTTGAGCAGAACCCGCAAGCCCATGGTTTCCAGGATGGCGGCCGATGCGGCCGGATCGTGATTGCCAAGCAGCGCAAAACGTCCGTCCGGCGGGTCAAGGGCCGCCAGGATAGGCTGTAACAGGGCCAGTCCCGATTCTGGCGGATCGTCGTGGCGGTCGCGGTAATCGCCGGTCAACAGCAAAAGATCCACTGATACGCCGTGCAGCAACGCCGTCATCCTGTCCACCAAGCCCGGCAGTAAATCCAAATGCGTATCGCTGATTTGCAATATGCGGTAGCCGTCGAAGGCCGCCGGCAGATTTGCCAATGTGACGGTGATGGGCTTTAGGGTAATGTTCAGCGCATTGGCCCGGCCGCGTGTGTGCAGGCCGGACAGCCGCAATAATCTTTCAAAGAGTTTGAGTGCGGGATCCAGTCGGGTCCATCGCCGCCGGGGGACGAGGCCCTTGGGCGTGGCGCTGTGGCGGCCCCGTTCCAGCATCCGGCGCTGGTCGTGCCAAGCCTGCCGGGCGGCATCGTTTTGACCGGCCTGATCATCGCCGGAATCGGACTCGATGCCACCCGATGCATCATGCATCACGGACCTCCGAATTTGCTCTAGGGGCGCTTCAGGGACACGCGGGGTTGGTCCACCGATAGTTCGAATGGGCTCTAGCCAGGTAGTTTAGCCTCGGTGATAATAGCCCCTTGCAGGCGCGCACCGTCAATGGCGGCGTTGGATAAATCGGCGCGGCGCAGATTGGCGCCATTGAAATTGGCACCCGACAGATTGGCGCCGCACAACAGGGCGGAGGTTAGGTTACAACAGCTGAAGTTGGTGTCGGTCAAATTCGCGGGCCAGACCCGGCCGGTCGGTTTGCCGTCGCGGTCCTTGATATCGGCCGCGGAGATATCGGTTTCGATCATGCTGGCTTCGGTTAGATCGGCGCCGGAGAGGTTGGTGCCGATCATTTCCGCCTTGTCCAAATTACCTTTGTAGAGGTTGGCGCCGGACATATCGACCATGTTCAGGGACGAACCTACAAAACGCGCACCAGTCAACGAGGTACCGATCATGGACGCGCCCGATAGGTTTATGCCCGAGAAATCAACGTTATCCAGTTCCGCTTCATCCAGGATCGCGCGCCTGCCCTCGGCGCCAAAGCTGGACATCCACTTCTCGTGGTCGCGAATGGTATCGCGCAGATCATCGGGCAGAGAGTCCACCGAGATGACGATTTCGGCTCCCGTCAAGTCCGCCCCGGACAGGTCTACCCCTTCCATGGAGGTGTTGTTCAACTTCACGCCGCGCATATTGGTGTTCTTGCAGATAATCCCAGTCAGGGTGGCGGAGCCCAGATTGGCGCCTTCCAGGGATGCGCCGGTTAAATCGGCGCCGCTCAAATCGGCGCCGTCCATCATGGAGCCGCTGAGATCGGCGTTGGTCAATATTGCGTTGCGCAGGATGGCGCCGGACAGATCGGTTTGGGTCAGCACGGAGTTGGACAGGCGCGCGCCGGACAGGTTGGCGCCTCTCAGCGAGCCACGCTCAACCTCAAGGCTGCTCGAACCAGAGTTGACCAGTTTGGTCCCGCCTTCTTCCGACGCCGTCATCAAGGTGCCGTCGCGCAGATCGGCGCCGAACAGGTTGGCATCGGTCAGGTCGGCACCGCGCAGTTGGGAACCCCGCATATCGGTGTTGGATAAATCGGCGCCGCGCAAATCCGAATTCTGCAGATCCGTGGCGAACAGATCCGCCTTGTGAAAATTGACCCCTTGGAGCATGGATTCAGACGACTGGGCCCCGGTTAACTTGGCCTGTTCCAGATTGGCGCCGCCGAAATCCATCCCGGTCAACTCTTGCAGGGACAAATTGGCCCGGGATCCACCGGGCTGGCCTTCGAGCCACCGTTTGTGCCGCTCCAGAGTAAGTTGAAATTCCTGCGTCATCATTATGATCCAAATGCGGGCGGCCCACATAGACGATGAGCCGCTGAACCATGCGCCATTGAAGTAAATATTACCTTAAACCGTGCCTATCCGGTTGTAACCCACACCCACTATATGTAGGGTGTGCCGTCATACGGCAGGCAAGGGTGTCAGAGTGGAAATTGATGTTTTGAAACGGGATGATTCGCCATTTCCAGCATCACTTCTTGAGTTACAGC
>JAKZRK010000066.1:0-3929 GCA_047518225.1 Alphaproteobacteria bacterium
ATACGTAGGCGAAGCGGTGGCCATGGTGCTGGCCCGGGACCGCTATCTGGCCGAGGACGCCCTGGATGCTATCGTCGTTGATTACCAGCCGCTGACGCCCGTGATCGATCCGGTTTTGGCCGTGGATGCCGAGAAACTGCATCCGGCCACGGCCGGCAACGTCCTGCACGAGCGCCGCTTCCGCTATGGCGACCCCGAGGGGGCCTTTGCCGCCGCCGCCCATATCGTGGAGGCGACCTACCGTTACCCGCGCAATTCCTGTACGCCCATGGAATGCTTCTGCGTCATCGCGGATTATGATCCGGGTTCGCAGGCTTTCGAGATCACGGCGAATTTTCAGGGTCCCTACACCCTGCACACCGTCATGGCGCGGTCCTTGAAAGTGCCCGGCAACCGTCTGCGCCTGAAAACGCCCCCCTATTCGGGCGGCAGTTATGGCGTGAAGCAGGCGGTTTTTCCCTATGTGGTCGCCCTGGGTGTCGCGGCCCGGATCGTGGGCCGGCCCGTAAAATGGCTGGAAGACCGCCTGGAACATCTCACGGCGGCGACCTCCTCGACCAACCGGGTGACCACCTTGAAGGCGGCCCTGGACGCGGAGGGCCGTATTCTGGCCCTGGACTACGATCAATTGGAAGATTGCGGCGCCTATTTGCGGGCGCCTGAACCGGCGACGATCTACCGCATGCACGGCAATATGACCGGCGCCTATGCCATCGATAGTCTGGCCATTCATAACCGGGTGGTAGTGACCAACAAGGCCCCGACCGGGCTGATGCGCGGCTTTGGCGGGCCGCAGATCTATTTCCCGCTGGAGCGCTTGTTGGACAAGGCGGCGGCGAAGTTGGGTTTGGACCCGTTGGAATTACGCCGGCGCAACCTGGTGCTGACAACGGCCATGCCCTATCGCACGGCGCCGGGCGCCCTGTTGGATTCAGGCGACTATGCCCGCAGCATGGACCGCGCGGTGCGGGATGGCGGGCTGGCCGCATTAAAGGCCCGGCGCGACGTCGCCAGGGCCCAAGGGCGCCTGTACGGTATTGGTTATGCGGTGGTGGTTGAACCATCGATCTCGAACATGGGTTACATCACGGCCTTGTTGAGCCCGGAGCAAAGGCAGCGGGCCGGCCCCAAGAATGGCGCCCTGGCCACGGCGACGGTGGGGTTCGATCCATCGGGCGCCATCAGCGTCGCCGTATCCTCCGTGCCCCAGGGCCAGGGCCATCGTACGGTCCTGGCCCAGGTGGTCGCGGATGTCTTCGCTTTGGACCCGGGCTCGGTGGCGGTCTCCACCGAACTTGACACCGCCAAGGACCCTTGGACCATCGCGTCGGGCAATTACTCGTCCCGCTTCGCCGGCGCCGTGGCGGGTGCCACCCATACGGCGGCCCTGCGATTGCGCGAACGGCTGAGCCTGATCGCGGCGGCGGACTTGAACGTCCCGGTGGAAGAAGTCACCTATGGCGATGGCCGAATTTTTGCCCGTGGCAATCCGGATAACGCGTTGCCCCTGGGCCGCTCCGCCGCCAAGGCCCACTGGTCACCCCTGTCCATTCCCGAAGGGGCGGGCGCCGGTCTGCGCGAAACCGCGTTCTGGAACATGCCCGAATTGGCGGAACCGGACGAAGGCGACCGCATAAATTCGTCTGGTGCTTATGGCTTTATCTTCGATTTCTGCGGTGTCGAGGTCGATCCGGATACTTTCGCGGTGCGGGTCGATAGCTACGTCACCATGCATGACGCGGGCCGGCTGTTGAACCCCATGCTGGCCGACGGACAGATCAGGGGCGGCTTTGCCCAAGGCCTGGGCGCGGCGCTGTTGGAGGAATTGTCCTATGCCCCCGACGGTGGTTTTCAGTCCGGCACCCTGGCCGACTATCTGGCCCCCACGGTCATGGAAGTGCCCGAACTCACCATCCTGCATGATCAATCGCCCTCTCCCTTCACGCCCCTGGGCGCCAAGGGGCTGGGCGAAGGCAATTGCATGTCGACCCCGGTCTGTATCGCCAACGCGGTGTCCGATGCGCTGGGAGAAGAGCTGACCAGCTTGCCCCTGACCCGCTCCCGCCTGGCCGAATTGATGCTGGGGGCGGAACCTGCAAGCACTGTCCCCGTTGTCGCGGCACGGCCCATGGATGGCCATGCCTTGCAGGGGCAGGGCAGCACCATCGTCCCGGCCCCGCCCGAGGACGTCTGGGCCATTCTGCTGGACGAAGAGAAGCTGACGGCCGTCATTCCCGGCTGCCACGCCCTGACCATGACCGGCGAAAACGCTTACCGCGCTGACGTGACCCTGGGAATAGGGCCGGTCAAGGGCCGTTTCGTGGCCACGGTAGCCTTGCTGGACCTGGACCCACCCCACGCCCTGCGCCTGATCGGCGGAGCGGCGGGGCCGCTGGGAAGCTCGCAAGGGGAGGGCCGGGTCATCTTGTCCGAAATGCCCGAAGGCACCCGGGTGGAATACACCTATACGGTCACTATTTCGGGCAAGGTGGCGGCGGTGGGCGGGCGCATGATGGATGGCGCGGCGCGCGCCCTGATTGATCAATTCTTTAAACGGCTGGTGGGCCAGGCTGGCCATGGGGACGCCCCGCCCGGCCTGTTCGCACGCCTGCTGGCCTGGCTGGGGTTGGCCAGATGAAGCCCGCCGCCTTTGACTATGCCTGTCCGGACAACCTGGACGAAGCCCTGGCCCTGCTGGCGGACCGGGGCGCCGGCGCCCGGATCTGCGCCGGCGGGCAATCCCTTGGCGCGATGATGAATATGCGTCTGGCAACGCCGGATGTTCTGATCGACATCGCCGGTCTGCGGGAATTGCAGACCATCGCCGTTGTCGGCGGCGCTATCGAAGTGGGCGCCGCCGTCACCCAGGACGGATTGTTGCGCTGGCCCGAACTGGCGGCGCGCCAGCCTTTGTTGGCGCAGGTGTTGCCCTGGATCGGGCATTATCAGACCCGGCAGCGGGGCACGGTGTGCGGTTCCCTGGCCCACGCGGACCCAAGTTCGGAACTGCCCCTGGCCCTGGCCCTGTTGCGGGGCGAGGTGGTGTTGCGCAGCCGGCGGGGCCGCCGGGTTGTCCAGGCAAAGGAATTTCAGGCCGGCATGATGGCCACGGCGGTGGCAGAGGATGAGATGATCGTCGCGGCCCGTTTCCCAGTGGCCCGGGCCGGCACCGCATCGGCCTTTCATGAGGTGGCCCAGCGCCATGGGGATTTCGCCATCGTTGCCGCCGCCGCCGTGGGCGATGAAAAAGGCGTACGGCTGGGCGTTGGCGGTGTCGCCGATCGGCCCGGCGTGATCGAACTGACCTGGCCCGTAGGGGATGCCGCCCTGAACGATTTCGCCTGGGCCCTGGGTGGGGCCGACGACCAGCACGCAACGGCGCGGTATCGCCGGGAGTTGGTGCGGTGGATCGGCAAACGGGTGATCGCGGAGGTCGGCGATGCGTTACCTTGAGGCCGGCAGGCGCCATAGGGTGAACTTTACCCTGAACGGCCGCGCCGTCGAGGGGGAGGCGGAACCACGTCTGTTGCTGAGCGATTTTCTGCGCCAGCATCTTGGCGCCTTTGGCACTCATGTGGGCTGCGAGCATGGCTCGTGCGGGGCCTGTACCATTCGCCTAGACGGCAAGGCGGTGCGGTCATGCCTGCTGTACGCCGCCCAGGCCGAGGGCAAGTCGGTCGCGACCGTCGAAGGTCTCGCCGGCCCGGATGGACTGAACCCGTTGCAGGCGGCAATGCAAAAACATCATGGCCTGCAATGCGGTTTTTGCACGCCGGGTATCTTGATGTCCTTGAGCCAGTTGCACGAGGAAGAGCCCAACGCGGATGAAGCACGCATTCGCGACGTTCTCTCGGGCCATATTTGCCGCTGCACGGGCTATCATGGCATCGTCCAGGCGGCGCTGGATGTATTCGGAAGAGGCTAGGGTC
>JAKZRK010000067.1:0-3320 GCA_047518225.1 Alphaproteobacteria bacterium
CGCCCAGCCTACCATCAAGTCCCCCTGACGATCCTTCTGCTGTCCCATCGTCATCAGCGAATCCCCCGGCCAAATCAGAACGTCAAAGAATCAGACCAGGCCGCTTGTGTCCAGTGCCAACTTCGTCAACGGGCTGCTAAGCCATTCGGATGCCCAAGGCTCTGGGCGCCGCTTACCCGATATACCATATCGCGCTGCGCGACGCGCCTACCCGAATGGCTTATGGACGCCATCAAATGGGTCAGAATAACCCGGAACCACTCTAATCCGAGGCGTAATTGCCCATGGCGGTTTCAATGGCCCGCAGGGCGAATTCGGCATCATTGCCGTTGGGTCCGCCGGCCTGGGCCATGTCCGGGCGGCCACCGCCGCCCTTGCCGCCCACGGCTTCGGACCCGACGCGGACCAGATCAACGGCGGAGAAGCGGTCCGTCAGATCATCCGTAACGCCAATGGTCAGGGCCGCCTTGCCCTCGTTGACGGCGATAAAGGCGACCACGCCCGAGCCTAGCTTCCGCTTTGCGGCATCGACCATGGCGCGCAATTCTTTGGCCGGCACCCCGTCCAGGCGGCGGCCGGAAAAAGCAACATCCGCCACAATCTTGGTGTCGTCGTCAGCGCCGTCCGCGCCGCCGCCACCAAGCGCAAGCGCCTGGCGGGCCTGGCTCAGATCACGCTCCAGCTTCTTGCGTTCCTCCAACAGTGCGCCGATCCGTTCGGGCAATTCCCCTGGCGTGGTTTTCAACATCCCCGCCGCCGCCCGCAACTGGTTGTCCTGGGTGTGGAAATGTTGCAGGGCGGCAGCCCCCGTCAGGGCCTCGATCCGGCGCACGCCGGCCGCCACCGCGCTTTCACCGATCACCGTGAAGGCGCCAATATCGCCGGTCCGGCGCACATGGGTGCCGCCGCACAATTCCGTGGAAAAGGCGTCCCCGCCGCCGTCTCCCATCGAAACGACGCGCACTTCGTCGCCGTATTTTTCGCCAAACAGCGCCAAGGCGCCCTGCTCCACCGCCTCCTCCGGCGTCATCTGCCCGGTGCGCACGGCGCCATTCAGGCGGATCTGCTGATTGACGTCCCGCTCGATCGCGGCCAGTTCCCCTTCCTCCAGGGCCTTGGGGTGGCTGACGTCGAAACGCAGACGGTCAGGCGCCACCAGGGAACCCTTTTGGGTGACATGGGCGTCCAGGCGGTTGCGCATGGCGGCGTGCAATAGATGTGTGGCTGAATGGTTGGCCCGTAGCCGGTTGCGCCGCGCGGCATCGACGGCCATTTCCACCACATCGCCGATCTTCAAGTCGCCACCCCGCACCGTGCCCGAGTGGACGTGCAGATCGCCCGCCCGTTTTTGCGTATCGACAATATGGACGCTCACCCCATCGGGGCCGCGAAACTGACCGGCATCGCCCTGCTGGCCGCCGGATTCTCCATAGAACGGCGTCTGATTGACCAGGATCGAGACTTCCGTCCCGACTTTCGCGGCCTCCACCTTGGCGCCATCGACGACCAGGGCCAGCACTTCGCCCTCCGCCTGGTCTTTGTCATAGCCCAGGAATTCCGTGGCGCCGCATGCCTCGCGCAGTTCAAACCAAATGCGGTCCGTGCCCTTATCGCCGGAGCCGGCCCAACTGGCCCTGGCCTCGGCACGCTGGCGTTCCATGGCCACATCGAAACCGTCGGTATCAACGCCGCGGTTCTGGCCACGCAGCACATCCTGGGTCAAATCCAGGGGAAAGCCATAGGTGTCATAAAGGCGGAAGGCAACGTCGCCGGGCAGCGCCTGCCCCGCGCCCAGTTTGTCGACCTCGCCCATCAGCAGATGCAAGCCACGGTCCAGGGTTTGTTTAAACCGGCTTTCCTCGCCACGCAGGGTTTCCGTGATCAAGGCCTCGGCGCGAACCAGTTCCGGGAAGGCCTGGCCCATCTTGCCCACCAGGGTCGGCACCAGGCGCCACATCAGGGGATCGCTGGCCCCCATCATATGGGCATGGCGCATGGCCCGGCGCATGATGCGGCGCAGCACATAGCCGCGCCCTTCGTTGGAGGGCAGGACCCCATCGGCAATCAGGAAGGATGTGGCCCGCAAGTGATCGGCGATGACCTTGTGACCGGATTTGTGCGGGCCGTCGATAGGGACATTGGTGAATTCGGCCGAGGCATCCATGATGCTGCGCAACAGATCGATGTCGTAATTATCGTTGGTGCCCTGCAACAGCGCCGTCAGACGCTCCAACCCCATGCCCGTATCGATGGACGGTTTCGGCAATTCGACGCGCTCTTCCGGGCTCAACTGCTCGAACTGCATGAAGACCAGATTCCAAATCTCGATAAAGCGGTCGCCGTCCTCATCCGGGCTGCCGGGCGGGCCGCCGGGGATGCCCGACCCATGATCGAAAAAAATCTCCGAACACGGGCCGCAGGGACCGGTATCGCCCATGGCCCAGAAATTGTCGGATGTGGCGATGCGGATAATCCGTTCCTCCGGCAGGCCGGCAATCTTGCGCCACAAATCGAACGCCTGATCATCGTCGTGATAGACCGTGACCAACAGGCGGTCCCGATCCAGGCCAAATTCCCTGGTGATCAAATTCCAGGCCAGCTCGATCGCCAGATCCTTGAAGTAATCACCGAAGGAAAAATTACCCAGCATTTCGAAGAATGTGTGATGGCGCGCGGTATAGCCCACATTGTCCAAATCGTTGTGCTTGCCGCCCGCGCGGACGCACTTTTGCGATGTCGCCGCGCGCTTATAAGGCCGGGTCTCGGCCCCGGTGAAGACATTCTTGAATTGCACCATGCCCGCGTTGGTGAACATCAGGGTGGGATCGTTGTGGGGCACCAGGGGAGACGACGCGACGGCCTCGTGCCCCGCCGCCGCGAAATAATCCAGGAACGCCTTGCGGATATCGTTCGCGCTTTGCATTTCGTCCTACCCAACCACTGCCATGTTCCGATTAACGAATTCGCGCCGCGCGGCGAAAGTGCGAGGCGGACGGAAAATAGCCCCCCGGCCCCACCCTGTCCAGCAGCGCGGGCGAGGTGATGACCGCCACTTACTTGGTTTCCGATATCAGCCGGCAGTTGCCGAAATGCTGGAAGGTCCGGGGCGGCTCGCTAGCCAAATGGACAGAGTGGCTGGCCAGAATTTCCCCCTCATCGCGGGCAAATTGGCCATGCACCGAGGTCACTGCTGTCCGGTTAACTGAGCGGTGCTGGCTTTGAGAGCCAGGATTTCTGCGGGGTTTGAAGCGAAAATGCATGGTGTCGATTTGAATTGGATGGAGCACTTTTCGGAGTTTCTCCGAGGAGATGCTCATGAA
>JAKZRK010000068.1:0-14140 GCA_047518225.1 Alphaproteobacteria bacterium
GCGTAACGCAAAGCGCTACGCGAAGCAGCGCGGGGCCCTCCTATGGACTAACGGGACAACCCGCAACACCGCGTACCGCATCACAGAAAATGGACCAGTTTTACGCCGCCCTTTGGACCTATTTTGCTCCGCCGTTGACAGTCACAAGTTGTTCAAATTCCTTCTTGCACTGCAGGGGGCGTCCACATACGTCTCATGGCAGACATCGATACCGCGCTCGGACAAGAGATCTTCGACTTGTCTCAGCGACAACGGGTAACGGACATACATCATGACCGCGAGGCGGATGATCTCGGGCGAACTGTTGAAGTAGCGGAAGGGATTTAGCATCCGGCAAAACTATGGAGGCCCCATCTGCGCATCAATCCATTTTTGTCTGACAACGCCTTTTCTGGACATGGAAGTCGCGGCGGGGAAAGCCAAGCCGACCACCGGTGTCGAGGGAGACCCGCGCTCTGCTCCGGCGGATGTCGCGGGAGAATACATACTTGATCGGACCCGATATCGGTCTCATGATGGCCGCATTGCTAGGCCCCGGGTGGCCGAGGGAGAAGACATGTCTGCAATTTGTCGCGGCAGAATCGTGTTGGGATGCATTGCCGCTTGCCTCGCCGCCACCGCATCTTGGACCCTTCCTGCATCCGCCGGATGCATCTCGCAAACGTTCGGCAGCACCACCATGCACAATTGCGACGGCTAAATCAGTACGTCGCACACAGTCGGCGAAACCACCGTTCACAACTTCGATGGCAAGCTCGGTACGTCACAGACCGTCGGCAATACGACCGTCCATAATTTGGGGAACAAGCTCGGCACGTCGCACACGGTCGGCACGACCACCATGCACAATTTCGACGGCAAATTCGGCTGGTCGCAGAGATTCGGCAATATCGTCGTACATAGCGGAGCGCTCTTCACCGACCGCTAGGCACCCGAGCGAACCGCACAAGCGTTGATCCGGGGTACGACTGTCGGAAATCCATCCCCTTAAGTGGGAGCATATCCGGGGCGACCGGATCTATCTGCCCGATTCCAAGACAGATGTTATTCAGTGCGGAAATTTGACCCCCAGAATCATGGGATTTCAATGAGGTAGCGAGTCGATCGGCGTCGAATCCTGGTGTTTTGGGCGCTCCAGCGACTGGCTTCGCTGGTTTCCTGTTCGGCGAGTGAATTTCCCTGTTTCCCCTGGAAAATTCCCTGCTTGGCCAATAACAATTCCCTGTTCGTGGCGTAGGGAATTGGGTCTCGATTCTACGTGATATCAACGCCTTAGACGGCCCGCTCCCGCCGATTTAAGGTCGAATCTACAAAAATTCCCTGTATTTTCCCAGCTAAACAGGGAATTGACTGAAGAGACGAGTTCGCTTGAGACTGCCAGCACAACCACCACCGCGTTTTGGCGGTTTGCCGATGATTTAAAACCCCATGATGGCGCCGGGCGCGGGCAGGTTTCCCTGCCATGAGGGTCGGCGGTATATGCTATGCTACGACGGTGACTAACCGGCTGGCCAGAGCGGAACGAAGAGGTTCGGCATGAAACGTCTGGGCCGTATCATCAGGGCTGTGATGCTTGCGGTGCCCGTGGTTGTCGGGGTGCGGTCCGTGGGGGTTGCGGATCAGTTTCAGGACGCGACCTGGGCCTATGAAGCCGGCGACTATACCACCGCGATCAATTTGTGGCGTCCCCTCGCCGAGCAGGGCAACGCCCTGGCTCAGATGATCATTGGCATCATGTACGAAGACGGCCAAGGCCTGGCGCGGGACCTCGTGCGGGCGCACATGTGGCTAAACCTGGCCGGTGCGAATGGCAACAAGGATGCGCGCCGGTCGCGAGACAGGATCGCCAGGCAATTGACCCCCGCCCAGGTCGCCACGGCCCAGAAACTGGCGCGGGAATGGGCGAAAAAATATGGCCAGGGCGTGACATCGGACAATGCCGAGACGCTGCGCGGGCGCCGCCAGGCCGCGGCGCGGGGCGATGCGGGCGCCCAATTCAGCCTTGGGGTCACCTATGATATGGGTGAGGGCCTGGCCCAGGACTACGGCACGGCGCTGAAGTGGTATCGCCAGGCCGCGGCGCGGGGGCATGCCGGTGCCCAGAGAAACCTCGGCGCCATGTACGGCAAGGGAAAGGGCGTTTTGCAAGACCATGCCAATGCGGCAAAATGGTTTCGTAAGGCCGCCGCGCAGGACGATGCCGCGGCCCAATTCAACCTCGGCCTTATGTACGGGGACGGCCATGGCCTGGCGCAAGACATCGTGCGGGCGCACATGTGGCTAAACCTGGCCAGCGCAAACGGCAACAAGGCGGCGCGCCGGTCACGGAGCAGGGTTGCCACGCAAATGACCCCCGCCCAGATTGCCGAGGCCCAGATAGGGGCGCGGGAATGGAGGGCCAAACATGGCCAGGGCGTGGCCTTGCACGATGCCCAGGCGGGGAAATGGCTTCGCAATGCCGCGGAACAAGGGGATCCCGGCGCGCTGTTCAACCTTGGCATCATGTACGACATGGGCCACGACGTCGCCCAAGACCATGCCGAGGCGGTGAAGTGGTATGGCAAGGCCGCGGTGCAAGGCCACGTCGGCGCGCAGTACAATCTGGGCGTCATTTACTACCTGGGCCACGGCGTCACGCAGGACTATATGGAAGCACTCAAATGGTTCAAAATCGCAAACGTATTTAGCCCCGCGGAGGCCTCTGTTGGCCGGATATTCAGTGCCGGGCAGATGTCCCCTGCCCAAGCCGCCGAATCCCAAAAGCTGGCCCGGGAATGGATGGCCAAGTATGGCAAGAAATAACCGACGGCCTCAGGGCTTGGTAAGGCGATAGCCGAGGCGGCGCATGCATTGGGAATAAAGCTGGCTGCGCAGGGCGTTTTCCTGCAACGATATGGCCTTGCGCGAGGCGCCCGCGGCGTCACGGACTTTACCCTGGGATGAGCGCAATTCAATTTGCGGTGCTGCCGCCGCGCCCTGGTTGCCCAGCTGCGCTTGCGCCCGGGCCGAGGCGCCGCGGAAACAGGCCGTGCTGTCCTGTTCGAATACGGCCTTGCCGCCGCCGGCTTTATGCCACACCGGCTCCCGCGCGCAGGCAACGAGCAGCAATAAAGCCATCAGACCGAACAGGCGCATCCGCTCTCCTTTGTCATGCTTTGCGTCGCCGTCATCGCCAGCGGCTGTCTTGGACGCATTATGCCATGGACCGGGAGCATGCCGAAAGTGTTATGGTATGGCCCGCTTCGTCGTCGTAACAATCCGGTAAGGATGCCTACGCTATCATCACCTCCAGGGGGCATGGGATCCGGAGGGTGTTTGCTAGCCCGGAACCGCTCTGAGTTCGGTCTAAATGGATATTCAGGCCAAGCCGTTATTTAGGGAAGCAATGAAACCGCGCATTCTGCTTGTCGTTCATCAGCAAACCTCCGATCCTGGCCGGATCGGCCAGATGGTGGTGGAATTCGGCTGTAAACCGGTGATTTGCTGCCATACCTGTGGCGACCCCCTGCCCAAGAGCATGGATGACTATGCGGCAGCGGTCATTTTCGGCGGTCCCATGAGCGCCAATGACGATCATTTGCCCGCCATTCGAAGCGAATTGGACTGGCTGGAGGTTCCGTTGCGGTCGGACAAGCCTTTTCTGGGCATTTGTCTGGGCGCGCAGATGCTGGCCCGGTATCTGGGCGGCAAGATCCATACCCACGCCGAGGGCTATCACGAAATTGGTTACTACAAGGTCACCGCCTGCCCCGACGGCCGAGACCTGTTCGATGACGAGCAATATTATTATCAATGGCATAGCGAAGGTTTCACCCTGCCCAGCGGGGTTGAACATTTGGCGGCCAGCGAAATGTTCCCCAATCAGGCCTTCCGGACCGGCAACGCCTATGGCTTGCAATTCCACCCGGACGTCACGAGCGAGATGGTGGAACTGTGGAGCGTCAAGGTAGCCCATCGCATGGTTCTGCCCGGCGCCCAGGCGCGGGACCGCCAGCATGCCGGTATTGCCGTCCATGACGGCGGGATCGAAAGCTGGTCTCGGCGCTTCTTCGCCCATTGGATGGCGCCCGTGCTTGGGCAAGCGGCGGCGGAGCCCATGGCCATGTCTGGCAGCGACTAGAGCAGTTCCAGAATAGCCCGGAAGCGCTCCAGGCCCAGGGCGTCTCAATAGGTTCCTATCAGCGCCGGTTGGTATTAACCGCCGAGGGCTTCCCTGAAACGGCGGATCGCATCCATATGGGCCTTTGGCGATGTCAATCCCGCGCCCATGGTGTTGAAGGTAACGTGGGTCGCGCCAAGGTCGCTCCAGGCCGCGACCTCCGCCGCGCATTCCTCGGGGGAGCGTTGGCCAAGCTTGACCCGCCCCTCGATGTCGACCGCGTCCGGGTCGCGTCCGGCCTCTCGAATGTAGTCATGCAGCTTTGCAATCAACCAGCGCCCGTCTTCATTGGGGCTCGCCCCGTCCGCGCCGAAGCCTTCGAATTGCGGCAGCCAGCCGTCGCCAAGCCGCGCGACGCGGCGCATGACGGCGTCCGACATGCCGCCGAACAAAATCGGTATGGGCTGCTGTACCGGCCGGGGATTGATGCCGGCATCGGAAATCTTGTGCCACTTGCCTTCATAGCTCACCGTCTCTTGCGTCCACAGCGCACGCATTACGTCGACCTGTTCTTCCGAGCGTTTGCCGCGATTGTGAAAGTTTTCGCCCAACGCTTCGAATTCAACGTCATTCCATCCAATACCGATGCCCAGCCGCAGCCTCCCCCCGCTTAGGATATCCACCGCGGCGGCCTGTTTGGCCACCAAGGCGGTCTGCCGTTGCGATATGATGATGATGCCCGTCGTCAGGCCGATGGTTTCGGTTAGTCCGGCGAGATAGCCGTACAACACGAATGGCTCATGAAATAATGAATTATGATCATAGGGACCCTTAAATCCGGGCCGGCTTGCCCTATTGGCGCCAAGAACGTGGTCGAAGGCCAGTATGTGACTGTAATTCAACGATTCGGATGTTTGGGCATAATCCCGAACAGCGGCCGGATCGGAGCCAATTTCAGTTTGTGGGAAAACAACACCTACCTGCATTTTCAGTCTCCTTATCTATTACGTACCGCAGTTTGGTATAAGCCGCGACCTTGTTAAACTTCCGGCACAGGCGGGGGCCATCCTGCTCCGGGATGGTTATAAATTAATATTTCAAACCTATTTCATGACCAGACCGCCGTCGATGTACAGCGTCTGGCCGGTCATGAATCGGCTCCAGTCCGAGGCAAAAAACAGGACCGGCCCCGCGACGTCCCGTGGCGTTGCAATCCGCCGCAATGGCGTTTGCGCAATGATCATTTCCTTGACGTCTTCCTTCGTCGTGCGGCTTGCATCCGTGGGATAGACGAGGCCCGGCGCCACGCAGTTGACTCGAATGCCGAACGGACCGAGTTCCACCGCTAGGTTCCGGCTGAAGCCGATCAGTGCCGCCTTGGCGGTGGTGTAGTCATGATAGGGGATAAAGGGGCGGGCGACCAGATCGGTTGCAACGTTAACGATGGCGCCCTGTGTCCGTTTCTTCATTATCGGCAGCACCGCCTTGCAGAGGCCGTGCGTGGCGAGCAGGACGCCATCGATCTGGGCTTGATAGTCGGTCCAGTCGAGCTCCCAAAACATCTTCCTGTCCTCGGGGTCGAAGACATATGGCCGGAAGGCGTTATTGACCAACACATCGATCTTGCCGAACTCCGCCAGAACCCCGTCAACCAGGCCCATGATCGCGTCGCCGTCGGTAACGTCCGCCTGAAAGGCCGACGCCTCGCCGCCCAATTCCCTGCATGTGGCGGCAACGGTCTCGGCGGCAGCCGCATTCCGCAGGTAATTGACGGCGACCACCGCCCCTTCGAGGGCGAAAGCCTCGGCGATAGCCGCCCCGATCCCGCGGCTGGCACCGGTCACGAGGACAACCTTGTCCTGGAAGTTCATCGTCCGCGGCCGCCGGTCATTTCGGAATCAGGTCGGATTTGACCACTCGAGAGATGTCGATTTCCTTTCTGATCAGGCCGAGCTGTTGGAATGTTTCGGCACCTTTCTTCAGCAGTGTCAAATCGAAATGGCCAAGACCCAATTTGCGCGTGGTGTCGGACACCATGGACGCGTTACGAAGCTTGATGATCTCGAGGTTGATGGCCTCGTCGCGGCCGTTGATCGTGCGTTTGACGGCGACCTTCGCGGCCTCCTTGGGGTTGGCAATCATCCAGGCCGCGCTGTCGCGGCAGGCGGCCAGGAAGCGGCGCAGCAGATCCTTTTTCGCCCGGTAGGTTTCCTCGGTCACGACGAACATGTCACTGGGTACATTAAGATAATCCCTCACTTCGATGACGTTGACGTCCTTGAGCCCTCTGAGTTTGCCCACGAAGAGCCCGGTATCGGTCGCCGCCGTTGCATCAACCTGTCCCTGCATCACCGGCGCGAAATTGAGCAGCCCGGTCACCTGGATGGTGACGTCCGCTTCCGTCAGACCGACCTGATGCAGCAGCACCTGCAAATTCTGCCGGGTGCCGCTGGACAGGCTGTAAACGCCGATTGTCTTGCCCTTGAGATCGGCGGGCTTGGTGATGCCGCTGGCTTTCGGCGACACCACGTTGAATACGTTTTGCGGGTAGATGTTGTAGATCGCGATCAGCTTCTCGCCCTTGTCCAGTGCCTGATAGAACGAAGCCGGGTCGGTAAAGGCAACGTCGGCGTCACCGGTCAGCATGTTACGGATCGCCGATCCCCCGCCGGTTCCCGGTGCATAGCCAAGATCAATACCCTTCGCCTTGAAGAAGCCCTTATCGGGTTCGGCGAGCAGGTTGGTGATCTCGCTGATCGGCTTGCTCCAACCGGCGACTGTGAACTTGTCGAGCTTCTGGGCGCTGCCGGTGGCGATGCCGCCGAGGGAGAGAAGGGCGGCGAGCGCGAGGGTTGCGCAAACACGCAATGGGGACTGGATCATTGACCGATTCCTTTCATATGACGGCGCAGCAGCCAACGTTCGGCTAGAATTGCCGCCTGGTAAAAAATAATGCCCAAGGCCGTAATCAGAATGAAAACCGCGAACATCAGGGGCGAACCCATCATTCCCTGGGCGGCGATGACGCTGGCCCCGAGCCCGGTGCGTCCGCTGAGGAACTCGCCGACCACCGCACCGACGAGCGCAAGCACCACGGCGACGCGAAAGCCGGCCATGATGACCGGCAGGCCCGAGGGAATTTTCAGATGCAACAAGGTTTGCAGCCGGGTCGCGCCAAGCATGCGGAACAGCTCGCGTTTCTGTGGATCGATGAGATGAATGCCCGTCAGGGTATTTTCCAGCAGCGGAAAAAAGCAGATCAGCGCCGTGATGACCACCGTCGAGGTCATGCCGAAGCCGAACCAAACGATGAACAGCGGACCGAGCGCGAGTTTGGGAATGACCTGGCTGGCGATGATATAGGGCCACAGCAGTTGGCGCAGAAACGCGGTCTCTTCAAGCAGAATTCCGCACAGCAGGCCGAACCCGCATCCCGCGGCGAGACCGAGCAGCATCTCGGCGCTGGTGATCCAGATATGGGGCCACAGATAGCCGGTCACGAGACCGCTCCACAGCACTTCCGCTATCGCCGACGGCGCCGGGATGATCAGCGGGGAAACGCCGGATATGCGGCAAAATAGCTCCCATCCGCCGATCACGGCGATCAGCAGCGCCCAAGAATAGAACCGGATTCTCATCCTGTCCCTTCCCTTGCCTGCCGGTCCGCCGCCGGAACGATCATCGCCTGACGCACATCCAGGCACAGTGCGTTGAAACGCGCGCTGTAGCGGACATCGTGATCCCGCGGCTTGGCGAGATCGACGGCCAGGTCATGGCGGATTTGCCCCCGCTCCATCACTGCCACGCGGTCAGCCAAATAGACCGCCTCGGCAATGTCGTGCGTGACGAACAGCACCGTGGTCTTTCGCGCTCCGCACAAATGCAATAGATCGTCCTGCAACTCTTCCCGCGTGATGGCGTCGAGGGCGGCAAAGGGCTCGTCCATCAGCAGCACCAGAGGCTCGGTGATCAGCGCCCGCGCGATGGCGACCCGGCTCTGCTGTCCGCCGGACAACTCCCGCGGATAACGCGCCGCATAGTCGGCAAGCCCGACCAGTCCCAACAATGCCAGCGCGCTGTCGCGGTGCGCCCGCTGCCCGGCATGTTTGAGCGAAATGGGCAGCAGGACGTTTTCGAGGACCGGCAGCCATTCCAGCAGGGTCGGCGTCTGGAAGACGAACCCGACCCGGGCGCTCGGCTCCCGCACCGCCGCGCCCTGGATATGGATCGACCCTCCGGTCGGTGACAACAGGCCGGCGGCCAGCTTCAGAAGGGTGGTCTTGCCGCAGCCGCTGCGCCCGACCAGGCAATGGAACTCGCCCTGCGCGATGGCCCAATTGATCCCGTCCACCACGGCATCGGTACCTTGATAGAGGTAAGAGGCCTGGTCGATGGCGAGGAAGCTCATTTGGTTTTCTCAATCGACATAGGGCGCGAAACTTTCGGCGGCCGCTTCGGCCGAACTTTCAATTTCCGTCAGGGTGACAAGATCCAGCAGGTTAAAGCGGCCGTCATGGTGCCAGCCCGCCTCGGGCGCGGTCATCTGTCCCAGCGCGCTGATGCGGGTCACGCCCGCCTGTCCCAGGATTTCGGCAAGGCGGAACAATTCTTCCGGCGCGGCGGCGATCCCGACCGTCTGCAGGAACGCTTTATAGGGCGCGATCCGGGGCGCCACCTCCGCCAGCGCATGGACGGCGACGATTTGGATCGCCCGGTTGAGGCCGCTGGGCGAGAAATCCTCTTCGTTCTCGACATAGGTAACACTCCACGCGCCCGCCGCATCGCCCATGGTCTCCCGGCCGGACTGGGAGAAAGATTTTATCTCCTCGGAATGGCGCCAGTTAGCCAGATCGCCCGCTTCCGCCGCGGTGAGCGCGCGGTGGGGAAACTTCTGTTCGAAAACGGCAAGCTCGTGGGCGACATGCCGGGAAAATTCCCGCGGTGAAACCCTGCCGCCTCGCTCGACAAAGAAGACATGCGGCGAATAACAGCCCTGCTGGTCTTAACGCACGATGTCATAGGCCGCCTGATGCGCCGCCGGCCAGGCTTTCCGCGTATCCAGCGCGGCGCGTGAAATCATCCCAAAACTAATCTTGTGACCATAGGCGAGATATCGCGTGGTGACCGGCGTCCGGTTGCGAATAGCCTCCAGTGCGTCGTTGCCGCCATAGGCAAGGATGACATCGGCCTCTTTGAAGAGCGCCGATTCGCGCGCCGTATCGCCGCCCTGCCACCAGACAATGGCGAAACAGTCCGCCAGCGCTGGCTCTATCTCAACCAAAAGATGCGCGAACCAGCCGGCGAATAGAGGTTCGGCGCTCGGCACCTTGCCGATATTGCCGGCTTTGACCAGCAGGCCGGAGATCAGGCTCCACAGCGGCAGCCCCGGTACGTTGCCGGCCCAGATATGAACCAGAACGTCGGGTCCGAAGGCGCGGGCGAACCCGCCCTTTGCCATGGGCTGGAAATCGTCGAGGATTTGCGGGTTGGCGAAGTCCTCGGCGAGAAATTTGGTCAATTGCGGCTTGCGAAAGGTCTTGAGGTATTCGGTCAGTCCCAGACGTACCATTTCCCCGTCATAGCCGGTGATGAGTGGAAGCAGCGTTTCCGCCTTTCGCCGGTACGGGTCATCGCGGTCAAGCAGGCGGGCGACCGCGCGGTCGACGATGTCGACGATCCGCGTAATGGGAAGTAATTTCAGATGGCGGCGGCCGGCCTCCCGCACGCGCGCCGCCAGCGCTGCCATCTGTTCATCGCTCAGCACCGGCACGTCGACTTCAAGCACCCCGCCCGCGCGCCCGAACCGCAGCGTTTCCCAACCGACCTCGCCGGTCGAAAGCCCCGGCAGATAGCCCGCGCGTTCGGTCATCTCTGTCATCTAGAGCCTTTTCAACTTTCGTTGAATCCACGCCGGCCGAGACACCGGATCGTTATCCCAAAAAGCTGCCGGGGGTGTCTGGGTGGGGTCGTGGGCTGATCCGGTATTCATCGCAAATGCCCTAACCCTGCGCGGCTTTCAGAAATTCCTCGACCGCCATCGAGCATCCCTTGGCCTCCGCCCCGTCGGCGCGGCCCAGCAATAGGAAGCCGCCAGTATCCAGAATCCGGCTGCCCTCGGGCAGGGCGACGGATTTCCCAAGGCGTTGCATTTCGTCCGTCAGGTGCACCAGACTGAAACTGGCCCCCAGCAGCGCATAGGGCTCGCCGGTCGCCTCCGCCCGCGCGAATTCGGCAAAAAGCCGTGCGAAATCGATGCCGGCCTCACCCATCAGGTAGCCGCTACCCTGGGCGCCAAATTTTTCCATCGCGAGCGCCAGATAGTGGGCAAGCGAGGAGTTTGGCATCGCCTCCTCGGCCGGAAACAGGATGCCCATGCGAATCCTGTCCCGGTCTTGCATGACGCGGTGCTTGAAATTCTTGGTCATCGATGCGTCATAGACCGCGAGGGTCGGATGGTAGCTCTTGCCACGGACACCGCCCTGTGTCGTGCCGCTGGTCATGAAGATGCGTTCCGCCGCCCCCGGCGCGCAGCAGCTTAGGGTCAAGCTCTTGAAAGCGTCGATTGGCACCGCGGGAATATCGCGCCAGGTCGTCACCGTGCGCGGGGTCCGCTCCCGCAGCATGGAAACCGGCGGAATGGCGGATTGTTCTCATACTGATAGGCGAACAGGTCGAGCGCGAGCGCGTTGAATTCGTCCTCCGTCGCGCCATCAGCCGCGATAAAGGCAAGCAGCGCGTCAATGATCTGGCCTTGTGTCACGCGTCAGAGTCCTCTCAATCGGCAGCGAACTGCGATCTGACGGCGGGGGAAAAGGGGTGTGTTGGCGCCTGTTTTTCCTTTCCCTACGCCGGCATGATCCGGATCAGGTTCTAAGGGTCGTCGCGTTGGCGCGTTCTATGCGCGCCCGTCGACATCTCAGCCTCCTAGCGAGGCTCCCCGGGGACGGGACAGACTATGACGGCTTCCAACGGAACGTCAAGCGGCTCCATGAAGCTCGGAACATGATCAACCACAGGGGCAGCGGCGGGCCGTGGTGATCCATAAAATTTCCGGCTACAGGGTTTCGATCAGTTTTCGCATGCCTTCGCCGATGCGGGCCAGGCCGGCTTGATAGATGAAGCGGTCCCAGCCGATGCAAAAGTCGCGGACCCCCAGGTCTATATAGCGCTTGGCCTGCTCCACCTCGGCGATTTCGATGCGCGGGGCGACGCCGTATTCCAGGGATTTCTTGATCACCCGCTCTTCAAAGGGCCGAATTTCGGGTGTGTGCATGAGGCCGGGCTCGCCACGGGAAAAGCCAAAGTCCGCCGGCCCCCACTGGGTCATGTCGACGCCCAGGGCCTTGGCCGTCTGCAAAATCCCGTCAATATTGTCGAGAGCGGCATTTTTCTCGATCATGATCAGAAACACGGTGGCATTCAGGTCGTCCAGATAGGCGTCCGGTTGATAGCCGCTTAACGCCGGGCGGCGCAGTTTCACGCCCATTTGGCCGCCCCTTTCGGGGGTATCGGCGGCGATGGCGCGATGACAGGCCGTGACGTCATCCGCCGCGCGGATATCGGTGAACAGAACGGCCTTGAAGCCGGCGCCAAGGGCCGCCTGGGCCCAGAACCCCTGGCTCTCCTGGTCGGGTTTCAACATCAAGGGCAGGTCGGCGCACTGGCCGGCCCGCGCCATGTGGTAGAGCAGCTGCATATCAAAAGCGGAATATTCAGCGCAATATTCACCGTAATCGAACAGGCCCGTGTCGCCAATAATCTCGGGCATATCCGGGTCGGCGGAGAGGAAATGAGTGCCAAGGGTCGCGGCGCCCGCGTTCAGTTTTTCCCGTAAGGTATTGGCCATGATCATGTTGGGATGTCCTTTGTCTGCCTAAATAGGGTTGCCGGCTCTTCAACGCCGCCATGGGCCGCCGCGCAGCAGAACGCCTCGATCTCCCACCTATACCCGATGACGGACGTTGCCGCGCGCCGGATTGGCTTATAGCCATATTGGTGTACCTTTGACATCGATTTGTCACCAAACAGGTTCCCATGGCTGCGGACTACGCGTTCGATTTCGAGATCAAGCGCTCGCAACGGCGCAAAACCCTTTGTCTGCAAATTCGGGACGGCCATGTCCAGGTCATGGTGCCCACGCGGACCTCCGCGCGCCAGATAAGGGCATTGCTGCACAAGCATACGCCGTGGATCCACCGGAAGCTCCGGGAACAGGCGGCGCGGCCCGCGGCAACGCCCAAGGCCTATGTGCAGGGCGAGATCTACAGCTATCTTGGCGAAGATTACCGGTTGAAGATTATCGAAGGGCCGCCCTGGCCGGCGGAACGGGTTGATGGCGACCTGGTCGTGACCGTGCCGGCAAGCCTGGCCGACGGGGCGCGGCAAGACAAGGTCAAGGACCGTCTGTACCAATGGTACCGGCAAGCCGCGCTGGAGGAATTTCAGGCCAGAACCGAATGTTACGGCCGGCGTCTCGGCGTTGCGCCCGGGGCGGTCAAGGTGAAATCATACAAACGCAGATGGGGCAGTTGCAGCGCCAAGGGCGAAATTTGCTATAACTGGCGGCTCATTATCGCCCCCGGCCCGGTGGTGGATTATGTTGCCGCCCATGAAGTCGCCCATCTTGTCCAGCACAATCATTCGCCGGATTTCTGGCGCCTGGTCGAGGGGTTGATGCCCGATTTCCGCCGCCGGCAGGCCTGGTTGAACATGAACGGTGCGACCTTGTCCATTTAGCGCGCTTTCGGGCTATTCCGGATCGCGGCGCAGGGCGGCATTTTGACGTATGCGGCAATCTCGCACCCAGGGAAAATAATTGCTAGACTGTCCGCCAACCGTGGGTCCGCCCACCGATAGATAAACCAGGAGTCCGCCATGCCCGTCACCACCAGCCTGCATCACGTGGCCTACCGTTGCAACAACGCACAGGAGACCGTGGATTTCTATACCAATGTCGTTGGCATGGAATATGTCATGGCCATTTCCGAGGATCGGGTACCCTCCACCAAGGAACCCGATCCCTATATGCATATCTTTTTCGAGATTGGCCCCGGCAGCTATCTGGCATTTTTCGAACTGCCGAATTCACCGGCCATGGGAAAAGACCCCAATACCCCGGAATGGGTCCAGCATATCGCCTTCGCGGTGCCGGATATGGAGACCCTGTCGGACGCCAAGGCGCGGCTCGAAGCCAACGGCATCGATGTCCTCGGCCCCATTGATCATACGCTGTTCAAGTCGATCTACTTCTTCGATCCCAACGGCCACCGTCTGGAACTGGCGACCAACACGGGCGATCCGGCGAATTGGCAAAGGGCGGCCGATGCAGCCCCCGCCATGCTGGATGCCTGGAACAAGAACGGCAGCACCGGCGATCTGGGCGCCTGGCTGCACGGCAAGGAAATTCTCTAAGCGCATTCGGACTATGGCGGCTCATTTCCCTGCAAGATGGCGTTGATTTCATGCAGGTGACCATCGGCGATCCCCATGGCCTGCAACTGTTGCGCCGCGCTGGCGACATAATCGGGATTGGCGCCCGATAGGCCACGGGCCCGGCGCACCGTGTCGGCCGCCTGCCGGCAATCCAGTTTGCCGGCGTATTGCGGGTGGCCGCGGTTGGCGCGGAAGGTCAGGGCGGTGACCGTCCCGTCATCGAGGTACACCTGATGCAACACGGCCTGGTAGCCATCCGTGACCAACTCGCGCCGATAAAGATAATCGGCCACTTCATGCTTATCGGCGGCGGCAATTCGGAACGCGATGCCCTGGGAGGAGCCGCCCACGTCCAGGCCCAATACCAGTCCCGGGCGGGCCTTGGTACCACGGTGCACCCAGGACCAGACGCACAAGGCGCGGTGATAACCGTACACGCGCCCCGCCCGGCGTTCCACATGGGCGAAGCCCGGCCGCCACATGACGGAGCCATAGCCAAATACCCAAAGATCGCCATCCGGCAGCGTAAGGTCGGGTATGGTGTAATGCGGTGGGGGGAGGTTCACGCTGGATGCCTTGCATTATTCCTTGCCTATCCGGTTTACACCC
>JAKZRK010000069.1:0-20361 GCA_047518225.1 Alphaproteobacteria bacterium
TCACCCGAAATACAGCGGCGGCGACAAAAGCAAAGGGGAAGGGCAAGGAAAATCCAGACCGGACCAAACGAAATACTGAAAACCCGTCATAATAACTCAAATCAAGATCCCGATGGGCCTTCATGACGTATCCGGGCTAGCTCGGTAAGGCTCTTGAGGGTATCGATCTTATCCGCCGTGAGGACAGTCGCACTATTGCCAAGAGCGGTTGCGGCATTCATTTGGGCCTTGGCGCAGGTATCGTCGGCCTCGCCACCCAGCCTGCCCATACAGACCACGCGCCCTCGCGCATGTACGCTGTAGCGATTGCTCTCGCCGGTCGGTCCCGGCAGATCCCTATTGCCCAATCCGGGCTTTGCCGCCGCCCCGGCCCGTGGCGCTTGAAATCGGCGCAGATAAAGCGGGCCTCCCGCCTTGGGTCCGGTGCCGGAAAGGCCCACGCCCCCGAAGGGCTGTGAGCCGACGACCGCGCCGATCTGGTTGCGGTTAACATAGAAATTACCAATCCGGGCTTGGCTGACGATATCCTGCACCCGGCTATCGACCCTCGTGTGAATGCCCAATGTCAGGCCATATCCGCGGGCGTTGATCGCTTCGACCACGCCGTCCAAATCCGCCGGGTCGAATGTGGCGACATGGAGGACGGAGCCAAATATCTCTCGTTCCATGTCTTCAATGCCCCCGACACGCACGATGGTAGGGGGAACGAAGCGCCCGCCGCCGGCACCTTTGGGTTCCGGCATTTGCGCAATGACACGGCCCTGGTTTTTGCAGGTCCGGATATATTCCTGGATATCGGCGCGCGCATTGTCATCGATGATCGGCCCGACATCGGTCGAAATATTCCATGGATCACCAATCCGCAACGCCGCCATGGCCCCTTTGAGCATGCTCAGAGTGCGCTCTTCCACGTCTTCTTGCACATAAACGATGCGCGTCGCCGAACAGCGTTGACCGGCACTCTGGAACGCCGAGGTTATGATATCGCGAACGGCCTGCTCGGGCAGAGCCGTGGAATCGACAATCATGGCATTCAATCCGCCGGTTTCCGCGATTAAGGGCGCCGCGGGATTTGCGTGTTCCGCCATACTGCGGTTGATCTGCCGTGCGGTTTCCGTTGATCCGGTAAAACAAACCCCGGCCAGCCGTGCATCGCCGACCAGCAGTCCGCCGACGATGGGTCCGTCACCGGGCAAGAGCTGAATGGCCCTTTCTGGTATGCCCGCCTGGTGCATCAGCCGAACCGCGCTGGCGGCGATCAGACAGGTCTGCTCGGCGGGCTTGGCGAGCACCGTATTTCCCGCCGCCAGGGCTGCCGCGACCTGGCCCGTAAATATGGCCAATGGAAAATTCCAAGGGGAAATGCAGACGAATGGACGAAGAGCCAAGGCGAATTCCTCAGCCTCCAACCGTTCTGCCTCGGCGGCGTAATAGCGCAAGAAGTCTACGGCCTCGCGAATCTCGGAAATGCCATCCGCGAGCGTCTTGCCGGCTTCACGTGCCGCCAGGGCCAGCAGCTCCGGCGCATTGCTCTCGTACAAATCGGATGCGCGGCGCAGGCAATCGGCGCGTGCGCTTGCCGGATACGCGGACCAGTTGGCAAATTCCGTCAACGACTGTTCATAGGCGGTATCGATGTCGGAGGCGCTGGCGTCCAGCACCGAGCCGACCACTTCATCGGGGTTGGCCGGGTTCCTCGCGTCACGGCGTGGCCGGTCCGGGGTCTCGGCACCAGCCAGCATGGGTCCGCCGCTCCAGCGCCGGTCCTTGAACGGCGCGCGCGCCGCCTCCAGCGCCTCGACCGTCTTCGGATCGGTCAGGTCCCAGCCCTTCGCGTTCCGGCGCGCATCGCCGAACAAGGCCGTGGGCGGGATGATGCGCGGATTGGCGATAGCCCGGCCAAATGACCCGAGCGTTGCAAACGGGTCCGCCGCCACCTTTTCACGTGGTACCGCGACATCGACGATCTGATTGACGAACGAACTGTTGGCCCCGTTCTCGAGCAGACGGCGCACCAGATAAGCCAAAAGGTCCTGATGCGCACCGACCGGCGCATAGATGCGGCATCGCGTGCCTTCGGCTGTCAGCACATGGCTGTGCAGGGCCTCGCCCATGCCGTGAAGGCGTTGAAACTCGAACAGCGTTCTGTCGTCGGCCATTTCGAGAACGGCCGCCACGGTGTGGGCATTGTGGGTGGCGAACTGGGGATAAATGCGGTCGGTCATGGCCAGCAACTTTCGCGCGCAGGCGATAAAGGAAACATCGCTCGTCGCTTTGCGGGTAAAGACGGGGAAACCATCCAGCCCCAGCACCTGCGCCCGCTTTATCTCCGTATCCCAATATGCGCCCTTGACCAATCGGAGCATGATACGGCGGTCAAGCCGCCCGGCCAGGCCATGGAGCCAGTCGATGACAAAGGTTGCGCGCGGCCCATAGGCCTGCACGACGACGCCAAAGCCGTCCCATCCGGCAAGCGCCGGGTCGCTCAGGGCCTGCTCGATAATGTCGAGCGAGAGATCCAGCCGGTCGGCCTCCTCGGCATCGATGTTAAGGCCCATATGGGCGCTTTTGGCATGTCCCGCCAGCGACGACAGACGGCCCAACAGGGCGGGTATTGTTCGCTCACGTTGGCTGTATTCATAGCGGCAGTGCAACGCCGAAAGCTTCACCGATATGCCCGGATTCAGACGTATGTCGTCGTGCTTGCAGGCCCCGGCTATGGCCCCAATGGCATTGGCATAGGCGAGATGATAACGCTCGGCATCGGCATCGGTGCGCGCCGTTTCGCCCAGCATGTCATAGGAATATGTAAATCCGCGTTCTTCCTGGCCGGCGGCCCGGCCCATGGCGCCGGTGATGGTTTCGCCCAGCACGAACTGCTGGCCCATTTCCCTCATGGCCTGGGACACGGCGCGGCGCACCACCGGCTCTCCCAGCCGGCGGACCATGGCGTGCAGGGCGGTGGTCAGGCCCGCTCCTGTATCCTCGGACAGCACGCGCCCGGTCAGCATCAATGCCCAGGTCGAAGCGTTAACCAGCGACGAGGACGACCGGCCCAGATGGACACCCCAGTCGGCGGGCACGATTTTGTCTTGAATCAACGCATCGATGGTTTCCGCATCCGGCACGCGCAGCAGCGCCTCGGCCAGACACATCAGGGCGACGCCCTCATTCGTCGAAAGTCCATACTCCGCCAGGAATTGTTCCATCAGGCCCGGCGTCGTATCGCAGCGCAGGGTACGGATCAGGTCCGTTGCCCGGGCAGAAATACGTTCGCGGGCGGCGCTATTCAGGTGGGCCTGCGCAATCATCCGGCGCGCGGCATCGGTTTCTGGTTCAATGGTGGCGGCGCGGATGGCCGCCCGCAGGCTGGATGTATCCGGCAATGCAGGCCTCCCGTACAGGCTGAAAAACGATCCGAGTGCGGGTTCGTCAGGTAAGAATATAGCGGTTTGACCGGCCCGCCTGCTCGATTTTTCCACGCTCACAATACCGTCGATTCCAGTCTTGCCAATACCTGGTCGAGGTTTCTGATCGGTGCGCCTAGAGCAGAAATACGGGACTGGGGCCATTACCATCGAAGAGTGCGATCATCGGACGAGCCAAAGCAAATCGGTTAGGCTGTCTGCATGGAACCATGCGCTTGAAACTTTAAGCGAGGCTCGCGAATGAATGAATTGCCGAAAACCATGCGCGGTGTGTGGCTTACAGGACATGGGGGTATGGAAAAACTCGTGGTGCGCGATGATATACCGCTGCCCCGGCCAAAGCCTCGAGAGGTTCTCGTTCGCGTGGCCGCGGCGGCGGTCAACAACACCGACATAAATACAAGGACGGCCTGGTATTCCAAAAATGACGGTGCCAGCGGCGATGCAAGCTGGTCGGGTTCGCCGTTGCGGTTTCCGCGCATCCAGGGCGCCGATGTGTGCGGAAAAATTGTCGCCGTGGGTAACGAAGTCACTGCCCGCCGGATCGGTGAGCGCGTCTTGATCGAACCCTGCGTCCGGGAACACGACGGCCGGGAACTGGCGCATCCTTGGTATTTCGGATCGGAATGTGACGGCGGCTTCGCGGAGTTTACAACCATTGCATCCAGGCATGCCTACAGGATCGAAAGCCATCTGCAAGACGTCGAGCTTGCTTCCTTTCCCTGTTCCTATTCGACAGCCGAAAACCTGCTGACAAAGTCGCATACGAAGTCCGGTGACAAGGTCCTTGTCACAGGTGCATCGGGCGGGGTCGGCTCCGCCGCGGTTCAATTGGCGCGTGCCCGTGGCGCGGACGTCATCGGCGTAACGAATGGCGCCAAATCAAAAGATGTTCTCGGCCTTGGCGCGGAACAGACCCTGGCAAGAGATGACAGCGTTGTTGACGTCCTGGGGCCTAACACCATCGACGTCGTGATCGATGTGGTCGCGGGTCCGCGATGGCCCGAACTTCTCGATGCACTGCGTCCAGGTGGAAACTATGCGGTAGCGGGTGCCATAGGCGGCCCGGTCGTGGAACTGGATATCCGGACCCTTTATTTGAAGGACTTGAGCCTGTTGGGCTGTACAATACTGGAACCCGGCGTGTTTGGGAGCCTGATCAAGCATATTGAATGCGGACGCATAGTGCCCGTGGTGGCCGAAACTTTCCCCCTCGACGGGATCGCGGATGCACAAAAGGCATTTCTGTCCAAAAACCACACTGGAAAAATCGTTCTTACCGTCAACCGGGAAATCTAAGCCGTTTAAACCTTGACCGCTTGTGGAATTTGCGCGTGAACCACCCTGAAGGCGGAGAGATGAAAACCAGCAGGAGACGAATTCTGACCACCCACGCGGGCAGCTTGCCCCGGCCCGGCGAATTGCGCCGGCTGCCAGCGGGCGACGGGCCGGGCGCGGCCATTCATCACGGTTTTGAATGGGGCAGTCCGGGCATGGCCGCCTTCGCATTCGCGTAGATCGTTTTCCATGGCGGACGCACGGTCCGGGCTATGCGCCATGGTTTTCATTCTTATAGTCTAGGCATAACCACGTATGTTTTTGCCTAGGAATTATCATGAGCTATTTCTGGACCCCGGAACAACAACAGATCAGGGACAGCGTCACCCGGCTGTGCCAGCGCTTCGATGACCAATATTGGCTGGACCGGGACAGCGACGGCGTTTTTCCCGAGGATTTCTGCCGGGCCCTGGCCGATGACAGCTGGATGGGCATCGCCATGCCCGAAGCCTACGGCGGCAGCGGCCTGGGCATTGCGGAGGCGGCGGTCATGGTCCAGGCGATCACCGAGGCCGGCGCCGGCAACGCCGGCTTTGCCGCCATCGCCATCGGCATGTTTGGCCTGAACCCGGTGGTGGTGTTCGGCACGGAGGAGCAGAAACAGCGCTGGCTGCCGCCCATTATCAAACGCGAGGACATCGCCTGTTTCGCGGTGACGGAACCCAACACCGGGCTGGACACCACACGCCTGAAAACCCGCGCCGTGGACCAGGGCGATCATTACCTGGTCAAGGGCGAGAAGATCTGGACCTCCACCGCGCTGCAAAGCAACAAGATGCTGCTGATCGCGCGCACCAAGGATATATCGGAAACAAAAAAACCCATCGACGGGCTGTCGCTGTTCTATACGGACCTGGACCGGGATTATGTGGAAATCCGGCCAATCGAGAAAATGGGCCGCAAGAGCGTAGATTCCAACCAGCTCTTCATTGACGGCCTGCGCATTCCGAAAGGCGATCTGATTGGCGAGGAGGGCAAGGGCTTCCGCTATCTGCTGCACGGCCTGAACGCCGAGCGGATTTTGATCTCCGCCTCCATGGTGGGGCTGGGCCGCTGCGCCTTGCGCCATGCCGCCAACTATGCCCGCGAGAGGGTGGTGTTTGGCCGGCCTATCGGCATGAACCAGGCCATCCAGCATCCCCTGGCGGCGTCCTGGGCGGAATTGGAAGCGGCCAACCTGATGGCCTTTCATGCCGCCGCCCTGTACGACGCCGGCCAGGATTGCGGCAAGGAGGCCAATGCCGGGAAATACCTGGCGGCGGAGGCGGCCTACAAGGCCTGCACCAACGCGGTAATGACCCACGGCGGCATGGGCTATGCCAAGGAATTCCATGTGGAGCGCTAATTCCGTGAAAGCCTGATCCACCGTCTGGCGCCCATCAGCCCGCAACTGATCCTCAGCTATCTGGCCGAAAAGGCCCTCGATCTACCGAAATCCTACTAGACATACAGGAGTAACGCGATGAGTGGACTGTACTACGAACAGTTTGAAGTGGGCATGGAGTTCAAGCACGGCCTAACGCGCACGGTGACGGAAATGGACAACATCATGTTCTGCGCCATGACCCACAACCCCCAGCCCCTGCACCTGGACGAGGAGTTCGCGAAAGGCACCATGTACGGCCAGCGCATCGTCAACAGCCTGTTCACCCTGGGTCTGGTGATCGGCGTCACCGTTGCCGACACCACCATCGGCACCACCCTGGGCAACCTGGGCATGACCGACGTGCGTTTCGTCAATCCGGTGTTCCACGGCGATACCATCCGCTCGGTCACCAGGATCAAGGAAAAGCGCGAGAGCAAGTCGCGGCCCGATGCCGGCCTGGTGACCTTCGAGCATTTCGGCTTCAACCAGCGCGACGAGGAAGTCGCCTATTGCATCCGTGTCGGCCTGATGATGAGGCAGCCGGCATGATTATTCGTTCCTGGCTGTTCGTGCCCGGCGACAGCGAACGCAAGCTGGCCAAGGGCCGGGACAATCCAGCCGATGCGCTGATCCTGGATCTGGAAGACTCGGTCTCCGATGACCGCCAGGAGATCGCGCGGGGGATGGTTTGCGACTATCTCATGGCCCGTCCCGACCGCGACCGCCAGCAGCTTTGGGTGCGGGTCAATCCCCTGGATACGGATTTGTCATTGCCGGACCTGGCGGCGGTAATGCCCGGCGCCCCGGACGGCATCGTCCTGCCAAAGGTGTATTCGGCCGCCGACGTCAACACCCTCGCAATCTATCTCTCGGCCCTGGAGGCCCGCGAGGGCATCGCGCCAGGTTCCACCAAGATCCATTGCGTATCGACGGAAACCGCCGCCTCGCTGTTGACCTTCCATACCTATCTGGATGGCATCACCGAGCGGTTGGTGGCGATGACCTGGGGTGGCGAGGATTTGGCCGCCGCCCTTGGCGCCTCCGACAACCGCAACCCGGCCACGGGCGACTATGACGATGTTTATCTGATGGCCAAGTCCCTGTGCCTGTCCACCGCGCGGGCCATCGATGTACAGCCGGTCGGCGTGGTTTACGTCGATTTCCGCGATCTGGAGGGTTTGGAGGGAGAATGCCTGCGCGACCGGCGCGCCGGTTTCTTTGGCAAGATCGCCATTCATCCGGCCCAGTCGGCGGTGATCAACCGCGCCTTCACGCCGTCGGCGGAAGAGGTCGCCCACGCCCAGCGCGTGATTGATGTGTTTGCGCAGAATCCGGGGCTGGGCACGGTTGGGCTGGAGGGCAAGATGCTGGACATGCCACATCTGAAACAGGCCCGCAATGTGATGGCCGTGGTGGAACAGATCAAGGGGATGAACTGACATGGCTGGCGCATTGGATGGGATACGGGTGGTCGATCTGACCACGGTGATATTGGGCCCCTGGGCCACGCAAATGCTGGGCGACATGGGCGCCGATGTGATCAAGATCGAGACCCCCGCCGGCGATACAACACGAAACCTCGGTCCGCGCCGGAACGAGGGCATGGCCTCGCTGTATCTTGCCACCAACCGTAACAAGCGCAGCATCGTGCTTGACCTGACCCAACAGGAAGGCCGGGACGCGTTGTTCAAGATCGTCGGCACGGCGGATGTCTTCCTGCACAACATGCGTCCGAAAGTGGCGAAAAAGCTGGGCCTGGAGTACGAAAAATTCGCGGCCGCCTACCCCGAACTGATCTTTTGCGCCACCTATGGCTTCCGCAAGGACGGGCCCATGGCCGACAATCCCGCCTATGACGACATTATTCAGGCCGCCTCCGGCCTGGCGGACCTGCAAACCGTCACTTCCGATCAGCCGCGCTTCGTACCCACCATCATGGCCGACAAGACCACCGGCTATAACGCGGTTACGGCCATTCTGGCCGGCCTGGTTGCCAGGGAGCGCGGCGCCGGGGGCCAGGAAATCGAAGTGCCCATGTTCGAAACCCTGGTGGATTTTGTCATGGTGGAACATCTCTATGGCGCCGCTTTCGAGCCGCCGATCGACCAGATGGGCTATCAACGCCTGCTCAATACCGGGCGGCGTCCCTACGCCACCAGGGACGGTTATCTGGCGGTTTTGCCCTATACGGACGATAACTGGCGGCGGCTGTTCGAAATATCGGGCCGGCACGAATTGATCGGCGATCCCCGCTTCGCGGACATTGCCGCAAGGGTGAAGAATTCTCAGGAGGTCTATGATCTGCTGGGCGAGATCATTGCCACCCGGACCTCCGATGAATGGAAGCAGGTGCTGGATGACGCCGGCATCCCGGTCATGGCGGTCAACACCAAGGAGATGCTGTTGGAGAACGAACAGTTGCTGGCCTCGGGCTTTTGGCGCCTGGAAGAGCATCCCACCGAAGGCACCTTGCGCATGACCGATCCGCCGACCCGGTTTTCCAAAACACCATCCACCGTGCGCAGCCTGCCACCGCATCTGGGCCAGCAAAGCGCCGAAATCCTCGCCGAGGCCGGCTATGGGGAGAGCGAGATAGCGGATCTTCTGGCAGCCAAGGTGACCCGGCAAGCTTGAAAGAGAGCCGGTCCGAATTATTCTGGAACGGCTCTATTTCCAGGGTGGCGGCTGGCCCCAGCGGTCCCACGAGGTCGTTGCACTGGTGGGCAGCCGGCTGGTCGGCCCGAAATTGCCGCGCGGATACCCTAGGGGAATACAGCACTGAAACACCATTTCCCCGGGTACGTCGAACATTGCGTTGACCCGTTCCATGACTTGTGGATGCAGGGTGGTCAGCACGCTGCCGAGACCCAGCGCGCGGGCCGACAACAGCAGGTTCTGGACCCCGGGGAAGGTAGAAGACGCAGCCACGCCGGAGGGTTCGGAATACGCCAGGATGACGACGGGCGCATGGACCATTTCATCGGCCAGCAGGGCCGGTAGGCGGTACACGGAGCCCTCGGGAATGTCGGCCTTGCCGGTCCAGCCGTAGGCGTCGCGGCGTTTGGCCCACCACGCCTCGAAATACAGCTTGCCAAACTCGTTGATGGCGCCGCGATCGCGAATGACCAGATAACGCGCCGGTTGGATGTTGCCCCCGTTCGGAGCTTTGGAGGCCGCGTCCAGAATGATCTGCAAATGTGCGTCCGAGACCGGGCGGTCGGGATCCAGCCGGCGCATGGCGCGCTGGCTGAACATTGCTTCGCCGATCGGCATCGTCAGTTCCGCAGGCGGGTCGAGGCGGACCATGTCCATGGTGTTATTCCTTGAATTTCGAGCCCGTGCCGGGTGCCGGGCCGGGTTGCTGCCATCATTCTGACGCCACCAGCAATACCCAAGTGCGGCTGGAAAATCCAGGCATGATCGTGCGGCGGGTAACCCCGCGCCGCGAACCCGACGGTCACTGATGGCGTGGACATTGGCGTTGCGCCCACCGCGCATGCGCCTTAACCTCCCATTCGGTTTGGTCAGAGGGGAAGCCCATGTTGGAGACGCTGCAACTTGGAAATTCCGGACTCAGCGTTTCGCGGCTGTGTCTGGGCACGATGAATTTCGGCGAGCCGGGGCGCGGGCATCAGGGAGATTGGACGCTTACCATCGATGAGGCCCGGCCAATCTTCAAGGCCGCGCTGGACCACGGCCTGTTTTATTTTGATTGCGCCGATATGTACGGCCTGGGCGCCTGCGAGCGGGTTGTCGGCCAGCTCCTGCGCGAACTAGTGCCGCGCGATCAATATGTGCTTTCGACCAAAATTTCGGGACCCATGGGTTCGAACCCCAATCAGGGCGGTTTGTCGCGCAAACATGTGATGGAAGGGGTGGATGCCTGCCTGCAACGCCTTGGCCTCGATTATATCGACCAACTGATCATTCACCGCCATCCCCATGGCCGCCTGGGCCTGGCAATGACGCCAATCGAGGAGACCATGGAGGCGCTGCATGACGTGGTGAAAGCGGGCAAGGCGCTTTACCTGGGCGGATCCTCGATGTTCGCCTGGCAATTCGCCGAGCTGCAGATGACCGCCCTGCGCCATGGCTGGACGCGCTTCGTCTCGATGCAGAACCATTACAACCTCATCTACCGGGAGGAAGAGCGCGAGATGAATCCCTATTGCGCGGCAACCGGCGTGGCGCTGACACCTTGGTCGCCCTTGGCGCGTGGCATCCTGACGGGGTCCTATAAGGGCAGTTTCGATGCCGGCAGCACGGCGCGCTCGCAAGGGGCGGATAGGCAGCGCACGGAAGGCCTCTACCGCGGCGAAATGGATTTTCAGATCGCGGCCCGCGTGGTCGAGGTGGCGGAAAAGCTCGGTCACACCCCGGCCCAAATCGCTATCGCCTGGCTGTTGAGCAAGCGGGAGGTAACGGCGCCGGTGGTGGGGGTTTCGAAGATCAGCCAGCTCGATCAACTGGTAGCGGCCACCAAGATCACCCTGGAAGCGGATGACATCGCCTATCTGGAGGAACCCTACCGCCCGGTGGAGAACCTGCTCAGTTTCGGGAGTTCATAAAATCCGAGTTGCTATCTGCCCGGCGATCCACGTCGGCCCGCGGGTATGGACCGGAAATTGGGCCGGCGCCGGTTTAACGCCGCGCCTCGTCTTCAATCCGCATGGATTGTGCGGCCAGCCACGGCTACACTCTGCCTCATGGTGGCGGGACCTCAACGCGGGCTGACGGCAACCCTATACTTTGCAGTAGCTGGTTGCCATGGACATTGCGGGGCCGCCATATAGAACCTGAAGGACGTACTTTTCTCCAACCAAAGGAATACCTGTGAACGGATATTGCGAAACTTTCCGCGGCGACGTCTCCACATGGGAGGTTGATGCGACCGAGCATTTCACCGTCGCCTATTATTACGAGAAATTCGAGGCCGCGACCTGGCGTTTCCTGTGCCAGGCCGGTGTTGACCCGGCGGCCGCGCGAACCACCGAAGCGCTGACACACTACAAGGCGGAACTGCGTGACCGCGACATTTATAAAATCGAGACGGCCCTGATCTGCGCTGGCGAGACTCCAACCATTGCCCATAAATTATTCAACGCCGACACGGGGGCTCTTTGCACGACGATGCAACAGACCCTGGCGGGTGTTTCCCTAACAGGGCAACCGGTAGAGTGGGATGGTGATGAACGCGAGGATCGGCCCATGCCGGGCGGCGATGCCAGTTGGGTTCCGGCCCTTCGCGATATTGCGCGCCCGGGCGAGGCCGACTGGGCTGGCAATCTGTCGCTGCCGGGCTATGTACATCGGTTCTCGACGGCCAACAGTTTCATCATGTCGGCCCTTGGCATGACCCCGGATTACATGACGAAAAACAGGCTCGGACTTTCAACGTTCGAGTTCCAGCTCATTTTCCAAAGCCAGGCCAAGCCCGGCGACATGATCGACGTGGAAAGCTGTATTGCCCATATTGGCGGCTCTTCAATGCGTTTCTGTCACCGTATGCGTAATGCCGAGACCGGCGCGGATATCGCGGGCCTCAGCCAGTTCGGCGTTCAACTTGATCTTGACGCGCGGCGGCCATCACGTGTCGCCGATGATGTGCGCGAGCAGGCCAAGGCGTTTCTCGCCGCCAACTGACCGTTACGGATCAACCTCATTCATGAAATCGATTGTCTGCGCCTCATGGCTGGCGAAATAGAAAGCGTCCGCGCCTTCACATCCAATGCCGTACGCGGCTTCGAAGTCGAGGATACGGCCAGCATTGTACGTCCCGCATCAGCCGGGCGATTGTTGATCGGAGTCGTTTTCAATCCGCCTGTGCGCTGGTAAAATGTTGTAGTATTCGGGTGTTTTTAGCTGCGCGTTTAAAGATCGGGCGTGGAACAGGAAGAGCCCATGGCGGATTTGATGCGAGCGATGGTGCTCGAGGCCCCCGGTCCACCGTTGCGGATGAAAGAGATTGCACGGCCGGTCCCCGACCTTGATCAGGTTCTTATCAAAATTACGGCATGCGCGGTTTGCCGCACCGACCTGCATGTTGTGGATGGCGATCTGAAGGAAGCAAAACTGCCGCTTATCCCGGGTCACGAGGTGATCGGTATTGTTGAACAGGCAGGTTCCTCCGTCTCGGATCTGAAGAAGCATGATCGCGTTGGGGTGCCTTGGCTCGGCAAAACCTGTGGCAATTGCCGCTATTGCCGTGATGGTGTCGAGAACCTTTGCGACCGCGCACAGTTCACTGGTTATACCTTGGACGGCGGCTTCGCCGAATTCATGGTCGCGAATGACGCCTATGTTTTTCCTATTCCCAATGAATATGGCGACGTGGAAGCCGCGCCGTTGATGTGCGCGGGCCTGATTGGCTTTCGAGCCTACAACATGGTGCGGAATGCCCGGCGCATTGGACTATACGGTTTCGGCGCCGCAGCCCACCTCATAGCGCAGGTCGCGCGCCACGAATGCAAGGAGGTCGTGGCCTTCACCAGGGCGGGGGACCAATCGAGCCAGGCCTTCGCCCGCGAACTTGGAGCGGTCTGGGCGGGCGGCAGTGGCCAGCGGCCGCCTGACGAACTGGATGCGGCGATCATCTTCGCTCCAGCCGGACCGTTGCTGCCGGCGGCGCTAGCCGCGGTGTGCAAAGGCGGCACGGTTATCTGCGCCGGTATTCACATGACCGACATCCCGTCGTTTCCTTACAGCATTCTTTGGGGCGAGCGAACCGTTCGCTCGGTCGCCAATCTGACCCGGGAAGATGCAATCGCATTTTTAGATATCGCGCCGCGCGTTCCGATCAGAACGACAACCCATCCATATCCGTTGGCCGAAGCGAACCGGGCGCTCGACGATCTGCGGGCCGGAAGGTCCGATGGCGCGGCGGTTTTGACCATGGATTGAAATCGGCCGTGTGATCGATGCGCTAGTCAGCCGCGATATTGCAGTTTCGTTCACCTGTGTCACGATGACGAAGGCCCTGAGCCTGGGGCGCATTGAAAAAAGGAACTGAAAATATGTCGATTTTGGCGATTGGCGGTGCCGGCTTCATCGGGCGGCGGATGATTCCGATCCTGGCGGCGGCGGGCCATGACGTGACCTGTATGGATATCGACGTGGCGGGCGCCACGGCGGCGTTCGCGCAGCTTGGCGACAAGGTCAAGGTGGTACGCGGCGATGTTACCCAATTCGATGATGTCATCGGCGCGGTACAGGAATCCCGCGCCGAGCGGGTGATTAATCTCTCGTATTTCATTGGCGACCTGCCGCCCCACGTTGCCTTCAAGCTCGATATCCAGGGCATGGACAATTGCTTCGAGGCGGCCAGGCGCAGCGGCGTTACGCACACGGTCCTTGCCAGCTCGGTCGCGGTTACCGGCGAGCAGGCACTTTTCGGCGAGCGCCTGGTCAATGAGACCGACGAGCGGCGCGGCGAGAGCCAATACGCCGTCAACAAGATCATCAATGAATGGCAGGCCCACGATTATCGCCGCGCTTATGGCATGACGATCACCTGCGTCCGCCCGGCCAACGTAACCGGCCCGGACAAGAAGTTCGGCTCCATCGATCACGTGAACTGCATGTGCCAGCCCGCGCGCGGCCAGTCCGTTACTTTCCCACACGCCGACACCATGCGCTGCGTCATCCATGTAGAGGACATGGCCGAGGTGTTCGCCCGCGTATTGCTGGCCGACAAGCCGAAACACGAGACCTACAATTCCGGCGGCGCCGCGGTCAGCCTGGCCGAGTTGGCGGCCCTGGTGCGCGAATTCCTGCCCGAGGCCGACATCCGCTTTGAGGCGGAGAGCGGCGGGCGGTCTATTTCCGGCAACTACCTGATCGACAACAGCCGCGTCATCGAGGAATTTAGCGTGCAGTACGCGCCGCTGCGCCAACGGGTGCGGGAGGTCATCAACGACATCCGCGCCGGCGAAGGGCTGTCTCCCCTCACGTAACGTTTAGGGGACAAGATCAGAACGCAATTCGACGCACTTGAAAACCGAAAATGGAGAGATACCATGAGTGAGAACGGCGACCGCATCATCGCGCTGGACAAGGAACGCATGCAGGCAATGGCGGACAAGGATATCGCCAAGCTGAACAATCTGCTTTGCGAGGGTTTGATTTACACCCATTCATCGGCGCGCCTGGATACCAAGCAAAGCCTGATCGGGGGCATGGAATCGGGCGCCACGGTCTACACCGCCGTGGTGCCTTCCGAAGTCGTGGCGCAGGATTTGGGCGACGTGGTGGTGTTGACCGGCGTGGCCCAGATCAGCGTCGATTTAAACGGTACGTCCAACACATTTGGCGTTCGGTTCACGGACGTCTACCAGAACCAAAATGGCACATGGCGGATGGTCACCTGGCAATCAACCAGGCTCCCTGCTTAACCCGGGTCGTTAATGTAGTCAGTGTCGGCGACTTTCTCGAACCATTCGGTGCCGCCGCCGTCCTCGCCCGTCTCCCACATGGCGAGATGGGTGAAAATCCTGTCCGGCGCGGCGCCCCAAGCAGGCCCCACCGAGGCGCGCGCTTGGCATTATGGGCGGATTATGTATAGCATGAAGGCGCCGTGCATCTATATCGCTTTGGGCGTTTCCTTTCCCTGTTCTCTAGGTGGAGAGCGCGGCCAATGCGCATTTCGTCAGGGTTGGAGTGAACAATGCGGCAGATGATTTTGGTCGGATTTCTGCAAGCGCAGAACTGCTCCAACTTTGCCGCCTCGTGGCGCCATCCGGAGTCCCGGACGGATTTCACCGCGCCGGAATTTTACGCCCATATCGGCCGTGTGCTGGAAGAAGGCAAACTGCACCTTGCCTTCTTTGATGACCGCCTGGGCATGCCGGAATATTCGGGTGGCAACTTTGCCGACGCGGTCCGCTACGGCATACGTTGCGTTAAAATGGACCCCATCGCCACCATGATGCCCATGGCCATGGCGACGTCACGGCTGGGGCTGGGCGCGACTATGTCGACGACCTATTACGAGCCTTTTCACGTGGCCCGGATGTTCGCGACCCTCGATCTGATGACGCACGGGCGTGCGGCCTGGAACATCGTCACGTCGCTGAATGATACCGAAGCCCGGAACATGGGCCGCGATGCGGTCACCGAGCACGATCTCCGTTATGACCGTGCCGACGAATTCATGGAAGTGGTTCTTGGGCACTGGGACACCTGGGAAGACGATGCGATCGTCGTGGACAAGGCGACGAACCGCTTCGCCGATCCGGGCAAGGTGCGCCGGCTCGACCACAGGGGCGAATTTTTCTCGTCCCGTGGTCCCTTTACGGTGCCCCGGTCGCCGCAAGGCCATCCCGTTCTAATCCAGGCCGGTCAGAGCGGGCGCGGGCAGCGTTTTGCGGGCGCATGGGGCGAGCTCGTCTTCGTGGGTTATCCCAATCTTGAAATCGGCAGGGAATCCTATGCCAAGCTTAAGGCCCTGACGGCGGCGGCCGGGCGGGATCCCGAGAGCCTTAAGATCGCTCATTTCATCGCACCGGTGGTTGCCGCCACCAAGGATGAGGCCGAGGATAAGCGGGCGGTTTTGGAAAACCTGCCTATCGAGGAAGATTCCTTGATGTTGCTCTCCGAAGCGCTCAATTTTGATTTTGGCGGCAAGCCCCTTGATACCCCGTTGTCGGATGAAGAACTGGAGAGCATGTCCGGGATGCATACCTTTCGCGACCGCGTGATCCAGGGCAGCGGCAAATCCAATCCTTCGGTGCGCGATTTCATTGAAGTTACGCAGCGGGGCCGGCTAGGCCATCCGGTGGTCGGCGGCCCCGGGGAGGTCGCGGACCATATGGAGGAATTTTTTACCTCCCCCGCCTGCGACGGGTTTATCATCGGCGCTACATACGTGCCGGGAAGCTACGAGGATTTTGTCAAATTCGTGGTGCCGGAACTGCAACGGCGTGACCTGCATCACAAGGACTATGGCGGTGCGACATTGCGGGAAAATCTCGGGCTGGCGCGGCCCCAGGTGGGCGCCTGGAAGGCCCGCAGGGAATAGGAACAACCGAACCGTTCGGTTCGGATTGAAAGGAATTAGGTTATGAGCGATTCACTCTCCATGATGGCGACCACCGGTTTGCTCGGTTACGGCTTTGGTGAAGAGGCCTTCAGGTGCGGTTTGGAAATGGATCTCGATTTCATCGCCGCGGATGCCGGCTCCATGGATCCGGGGCCGCATTATCTTGGCGAAGGGGTGCCGTTTGTCAGCCGCAAGGCGATCAAGCGCGATATTGGGCTGATGCTCGAAGGGGCGCTTGAAAAGGGCGTGCCCATGCTGATCGGCTCGGCAGGCGGCGGCGGCAGCGCGCCCCAGGTTGCGCTAGTGCGCGAGGTGGTCGAGGAGATCGCGGAGGAGCGCGGCTATCACTTCAGAATGGCGGTGATCCATGCCGACCAAAGCAAGGATTACCTGCATGCGAAGCTAAAGGCGGGCAAGATCGAGCCGTTGGGGCCGATTGACGATGCGACACCACGGACCATCGAGGAGACACACCGTGTGGTCGCGATGATGGGGGTCGAACCCTTCCAGCAGGCGCTTAGGGATGGCGCCCAGGTGGTATTGGCGGGGCGCGCCACGGACGCCTCGATCTATTCGGCGATCCCGCTGATGCGGGGCTACGACCCGGGCCTCGTCTGGCATCTGTCGAAAATCATCGAATGCGCCGGCGCGGTCGCGGTTCCGAAATCCGGGCAGGACTGTATGATCGGCATCCTCAAGTCCGATCATTTCCTGGTCGTCCCCGCGCATCCCGATAGCCGCTGTACGCGCATGAGCGTCGCCGCGCACACACTCTACGAAAACCCCAGCCCCTATCACCTGGAAGAGCCTGATGGGACGGTGGTCACCGTCGATTCCACCTACGAACAGGCCGACGAACGCACCGTGAAGGTTTCGGGCAGCCGCTTCGAGCGCTCGAACCGCTATACGGTGAAGCTCGAAGGAGTGCGCCAGGCAGGCTTTCGCACCATTTTCATGGCCGGCGCGCGGGATCCCGGGCTGATCGCCATCATTGACGAATACATCGATTCCTGCCGCGGGCGCGTGCGTCAACAGGTGGCGGCATTGGACATCGGCGAGGATCACTACAAGCTCAACATCCGCGTCTACGGAAAATCGGGCACCATGGCTTCGCGCGAGCCGGTCCAGGACGCCACGCCGCACGAAGTCGGCATTCTGGCCGAGGTCCTGGCGGACGATGAAGAAACCTCCAAGGCGGTCATGGCGATGGCGCGCCTGGCACTGCTGCATTCCGACTTCCCGGGGCGCAAATGTATCTCCGGCAACCTCGCCATTCCGTTTTCGCCCTCGGATGTCCCCGTGGGGCAGACATACGAGTTCAACCTCTGGCACATTATGGAGATCGACGACCCGCTGGAACCCTTCCCGATTGAAATGGTGGATGTATGAGAATGGCGGCCCTGTCTGATTTAGCCTCTGTTTTGCGCTCCAAGAATGCCGGCGCGTTGCTGTGCACCCTGGATTTGATGTTCGAGGACGTGGCGACTTATGAGCGCGTGCGCGACAGCGGCGTGATCAATCCCGAGCTGATCGCGTCGCTTTACCATGTCTCCCAGAATGAGGTTTCAATCATTCCCTACGATGTTGCCATGGCGATCAAGATTACGGTTCCCCGGCTGGTGCCTTCGGGCAGTTTCGGCGACACCGACGTCTACGGCGCCCAGCAGCACGGCCCGCTGCTGACCATCGAGATTCCGGATTGACCCTGACTTAGAGCGGTTCCGGGCTATTCTGACCCATTTGACCGCTCCGCCCGCGTCACCGATAGCGTCGGCGCCGATATTTTGGTGGTTCTGGATAAAGACGGTACGGCTATGAGTTTATCATGCGCGGTGGCGCAACCTGGGAACTCCGTGTCCGAATGAGTTTCGCAGCGCAAGGATTGGGACCGGCACAGATTTAGGAGGCACGATATGGCAATCCTATTGGATCACGTCATTGTTCCGTCGCGTAACCCCGTCGCATCGGCGGAGGCGTTCGCCGATATTCTGGGTGTCGCATGGGAGGCGAAGGTCGGCCATTTTACGCCGGTCTATGTCAACGAGACACTGACCCTCGACTTCGACGAGGCCGAGCGGTTCGAGAGACATCACTACTGTTTCCATGTCGGCGACGAGGAGTTCGACGGCATATTCGAGCGCGTTCGCAATGCGGGCATCAAGTATCGCAGCACCCCGAACGGCACCGATGACCTTGATCTCAACACACGGATGGGGGGGCGAAATTTCTACTGGAACGACGACGATGGACATCTCTGGGAAGTGCTGACGGTCAGCTACGCCCGCCGCGGTGCCTGAGGCTTCTCCAGGCGCGTGTGTTTTCGCCTTGGGAGACCTGACGATGAACGAATTTGCAGAAATATTTGCGCCGCGGGCCGATGCTTCGTTCGTGGTCAAATACCGGGCAGGTTGCTACTGCAACGCGGTACGGTATGAAGTTTGCGCCGATCCGGTAGATGCAAAGTTATGTCATTGCACAGTCTGCCAAAAGCTGCACGGTGCGCCCATGCAGTGGGCGGCGATTTTTCACAAACACCATGTCAGGATCCTGGAAGGGATGGAGCACCTCCTTTTCTACAACAGCGAGCGCAATAGGCATGAGAGAATTCTTCCTTGCAAAGTGAGCTGCGGCCTGTGCGGCACGCCGTTTGCGGATGAAGGACGCCATATGTGGCTAGCGTTTCCATCGCTCTTCGATTTTGGGATCAGGCCGAATATCCCCGAAACTTTCAAGCCAACCTGTCACATTTTTTATGACATGCGGACGATCGATTGGAACGATGATCTGCCCAAATGGTCGGGCCATAAGAACAAGTCGGTCCTCTTGTAATACCAACGGTCATTATCAATGACCGTTGGTATAATTTGTCGGGTCGTCCGAGACCTGGATCATCGTCTTGCCGAAATTGCCGCCTTCCAGCATGGCGCGGAAAGCTTTTGGCGTGTTTTCCAGGCCGGGACGGATGTCTTCCAGATATTTCACCCTGCCATCCTTTAACCACTCCGCCATTTGCGCCAAAAAGGCGTCCTGGTGATCGGCAACGAAATTGCAGACCGCCAGGGGAAAGACGCCGCAGTTCTGTTTCTCGAACACCGCCTGGCCCGTCTCCATCCAGACCTCCGCCGGGTCGCGGCCATCCATATTGGCGTATTGCGAAATCAGGCCGCAGCGGGTGATGCGGGAATTTTTGTTCAGATGCCGCAGCACCGCTTCGAAGGACGTGCCGCCGACATTTTCGTAATAAATATCGATACCGTCAGGGCAGGCCGCCGCCAGAGCGCCGGCCAGGTCTTCGCCCAGGTGCGAGACGCAGGCATCGAAACCCAGTTCGTCCCGCGCGAAGGCGCATTTCTCTTCCCGGCCGGCAATGCCGACGACGCGGCAGCCGAGAATTTTGGCCATCTGTCCCACCACCTGGCCGACGCCCCCCGAGGCGGCGGAAACCACCACGGTTTCACCAGCCTTGGGCTGGCATTGCACCACCAGGCCGGAATAGGCGGTCAGGCCCAGCATGCCCAGGACGCCGATGGCGGTGGAAAGAGGCGCCACGCCAGGGTCCAGTTTTCGCGGGAACATATAGGTGAAGACGGAAATGCCTTCGCCACTCAGGCCAGGGCTTTGCCAACCATTGGTATTGAACAGGAAATCCCCTTCGCCATAGGCCGGTATGTTGCTTTTCAACACCTGGCTGACCGTGCGGCCGTGGCAGACTTCGCCGGGTTTTTCCAGGCCCCGGCGCCGCTGGCGCCATTGATAGGGATCGAGGGAAAGATAGATGGTCCGGGCGAGCAATTGTCCCGCGCCGGGATCAGGCAGGGGGCTTTCGCGCCATGTGAAGTCGTCGGCCACCGGCAGTCCCTCCTGCGGCGTGCGGGCCAACAGCCATTGTTGCGTCATGGTCATCCCTTGCTCCTCTTTCAACGCTTTGCAATGCCGACCCGGTTCGGCCGGAAGCCCGCGCGCCCTTTAACTCCTCAAGGGTGGCCTGGCTGTCGGCCAGGTAAGGCATACCGGCTCTCTGTTATCGTTGGCAAGACCGGCAAAAAGGCGCCAGTGTAAATCCCGGAGCAATAGTGGTCCACGGAAGCGATCAGATAATCTGTTTGTCGCGGATTAAAACTCCGCCATTTTGACGTTTTTTGTTCGAAGCGAGCAGAAGGCGGGGAGATGTATCACGTGGAGCTTTATCTAAG
>JAKZRK010000070.1:0-25195 GCA_047518225.1 Alphaproteobacteria bacterium
CGGTTCAAATTCGAACAATGTTGGGCTACACTCTGTTTGCATCGGGGCCTCTCCGGAATTGCGGTAAGCGATTGGCGAATCGCCATTTTCCGCGATTCCCCGCCTCGATGCATCAAGGGGTTTGAGAAATCCGGGCTAGAGCCGTTTAATTGGGCGCGATGGCAAAGGGGGCGATGCGGCGGACGTTTTCATCCAGGCGCAGACGGTGGTTCAGGGGCGGGTGGGCCCGTTGGCCACAGTCAAGCCGTTCACAGACCCGGCAGGAAACACCCACATCGGTCGCCGCCTGTTTGTTCTTCAGATCCATGGCGTCGCCGTAAACCAGATGCTTGGCCTGGCCCATATCGCAGCCCATGGCCACGGCCAGGCGCGGCTGGCGGCCATGATGTCCGCCCAGGATGGGATCCACGGTGCGGGCAATGGTCAAAAAGGTGCTGCCATCGGGCATACGGGCCTGTTGGGTGTGGATCGTGCCCGGTGCGCGAAAGGCGTCGTGAATAATCCAGCGCGGGCAGGTGCCCCCGAAACGGGCGAAATGGAAGCCGGCGCCGCTGAGCCGTTTCGAGATATTTCCCGCGTTGTCGATACGGATAAAAAAGAACGGGACGCCGCGGGCGCCAACGCGTTGCAGGGTCGTCAGGCGGTGACAGACCTGTTCAAAGCTGACGCCAAAGCGGTTCTGCAATATCTCCAGGTCATAGCGCAGTTCCCTGGCCGAGGTCAGAAAGGCGGTGTAGGGCATCAACACCGCGCCGGCGAAAGATCCGGCCAGGGAGATGCGGCATAATTTTTCGGCATCGGGTGAAGACAGTTCCGCCTTGGCCACCAGGCGGTCAAGCAATTCCCCTTGGCTGGACAGCGCCAATTGTACCGCCAATTGGAAGTTCCGCCCGGACGGCGGCAGCATTTCGGACAACAGCACCCGCCGGCGGTGAAAATCGTAGCGCCGCAAGGTCTCGCCCATGATGTCAACGGGCATGATCTTGGCGCCGATGCCGTGCACTGTTTCCAAGTGCCGGGCCAAACCCTGATAAAGATCCCCCGCCTCCAGCCCCGCATCCTGCCACAGGGCCTCGGCCGCGGTTTCCAGTTCCGGAAAATGATTCGACTGGGATTGTTGAAAATCCCGCACCTCCTCGATGGGAAAGATCTGTGCATCAAGGCCCTGGGCCATGTTCGGATCCGCCAAACGTTCGACCAGGGCCTGCATATCCTCGCGTATCTCGGCATAGGACTTGTACAGGTTCATCACCGCCTGGGTTACGGCCGGCGATACCTCCGCCACCTCGCGAACTTCCTGCTCCCGGATTTTCATCCCTTCGAACAGCGGGTCCGAAAACACCTCCCTTAGGCCGGCGGCCAGCGCGGCGGCCTCGTCCTGGGCAAATTCCCGCAGATCAATCTGAAAAACCTGACCCAGCCGGAACAGCAACGGCACGGTGACGGGGCGTTGGTTATGTTCGATCAAATTTAGATAACTGGCCGAAATCTCCAACATTTCCGCCATTTCCGTCTGGCTAAGATTTTGCTCCTGACGAAAGCGCCGCACCTTGTGGCCCAGCATGGCCTTTTTCTCAACCGACATCGGCCTCTCCCGCGATTTGAGATGATTGATATTATTTACAAAAATTACAATATTTCAATACCATAATTTGCAAAATTTTCTTAATGACACTTTTATATTTGCCTTCGCGGAGACAACCCTACATACCTGCGTCGAGGGCGATGCAATATGGGCAAAACCCTTACAAATACTGGAAAAGTGCATAGCAGAGTAGCAGGAGACGACCCATGACAGAGACGATCGAAGAACTGGTTTCCGCCCCCGAGGGCCGTTACGACGGCATCCAACGTGACTATAGTGTTGAAGATGTGAAGAAACTTCAGGGCTCTGTAAAAGTAGAATACACATTGGCCCGCAATGGCGCCGACAAGCTGTGGAAACTGCTGCAAACCGAGGACTACGTGCACTCCCTGGGGGCCATGACCGGCAACCAGGCCATGCAGATGGTGCGCGCGGGCCTGAAGGCGATCTATCTGTCGGGCTGGCAGGTGGCCGCCGATGCCAACAACGCCGGCGCCATGTACCCGGATCAAAGCCTCTATCCCGCCGACAGCGGCCCGGCGCTGGCCAAGCGCATCAACAAAACCCTGCAACGCGCCGATCAGATTCAGAGCATGGAAGGCGACGGCGATATTGACTGGTTCGCCCCCATCGTCGCCGATGCCGAGGCCGGTTTCGGCGGCGTCTTGAACGCTTTCGAGATCATGAAGGCCTATATCAAAGCCGGCGCCGCCGGCGTGCATTGCGAGGATCAGCTAGCCTCCGAGAAAAAGTGCGGCCACATGGGCGGCAAGGTGCTGATCCCGACGCAACAGCATGTCGCCAACCTGAAAGCGGCCCGCTTGGCGGCCGACGTCATGGGCGTGCCGGCCTTGATCCTGGCCCGCACCGATGCCGACAGCGCCAAGCTGTTGACCTCGGACATCGACCCGCGCGACCAGGACTTCATCACCGGCGAGCGCACGGGAGAAGGTTTCTACCGCCACAAGGAAGGCGAAGGCGAAGGCATGCGCCGTTGCATCGCCCGCGGCCTGGCCTACGCCCCCTATGCCGATCTGTTGTGGATGGAAACCGCCACCCCGAACCTGGATCAGGCCAGGACCTTCGCCGAGGCAATCGGCAAGGAATTCCCCAACAAGCTGCTGTCCTACAACTGCTCGCCCTCGTTCAACTGGGCGGCCAACCTGGACCGGGACGATATCGCCCGCTTCCAGCGCGAGATCGGCGCCATGGGCTACAAGTACCAGTTCGTCACCCTGGCCGGCTTCCACAGCCTGAACCATTCCATGTTCGAATTGGCCCAGGGCTACCGGGACCGCGGCATGGCGGCCTATTCGGAACTGCAAAACGCCGAATTCGCCTCGGAAGCGTCCGGCTACAGCGCCACCCGCCATCAGCGCGAAGTCGGCACCGGTTATTTCGATCTGGTCAACCAGACCATCATGGGCGGCGCCTCGTCGACCACGGCGTTGACCGGTTCCACGGAATCCGAACAGTTCCATGCCGGCGATGGCGCCCAGGCAGCGGAAGCGGCGGAGTAAGGCGTCGTTTGTAGCGTATCGGCAAGCGTAGCGTATCGGTAACGGCGTAACCTACCGGATGCCCGGCCCCCCAAGGCCGGCTGTCCGGAGACGAACCACGGATACCTAGCCTCGGGGCCACCGCATTTGTCATAGCGTGCGGTGGCCCTTTTTTTGTCGTCTCTCTTGTTTTTTTTCGCAGCTTGATCGATGCGTCCGGCACGGGTAAGCATGACGGGCATGAAAGCCGTGAGCCGCCTTGTGATCCTGACCCTGCTTGCCGCCGGCCTGGCGGCCTGTGACAGCACGCCGTTGCTGCGCGACCATTACATGGGGAAAAAATTGCTCGAACCGGAACTTTTGCCCGAAACGGTGCCGCGGGACAAAGATGGCAATCCACAACTGCAAACTCAGGCGCGTGAGCTGGAAAGCTTCTGGCGGAAATTGAAATTCTGGCAAGCCGGACCGCAATGACCGCGCCAATGACCCAAAACCGGCACGGGGGAACATCGCCATGACGACCCAGGAACTGGAAACGGCGGCGGCGGTGCCTGAAGATATCCGGATCGAATGGACCGATGCGGGCAGCGTTGCCGCCATCAGCGAATTCGCGGGCCGGCATGTCCATTGAAATCGGCGTCGATATCGGCGGCACCTTCACCGACGTGGTCTGCCGGCGCCCGGGCCAGCCGATCCAAATACTGAAGCTGCCCACCACGCGGGATGATCCGGGACAGGCGGTGTTGGCCGCCGTCCGCCGCCTGGACGAAATGGGCGCCTTGCAAGGCGGCGAGGTCAGCCGCTTTGTCCATGGCACCACGGTGGCCACGAACGCGGTTCTGGAACGCCAAGGCGCCCGGGTCGGGCTGTTGACTACCGAAGGCTTCCGCGATGTGCTGGAAATCGGCCGGCAATTTCGCCAGGCCCTCTATGAAGTTTGCCTCCACCCCGAGACGCCCGGCTTTCTGGCGCCCCGTGCCTTTCGCAGCGAGGTGGCGGAACGGATCGATGCCAAGGGCCAGGTCGTCACGCCCCTGGACGAGGGGGCCTTGTTGCACGCCGCCGACGACCTGGTCGCCCTCGGGGTGCAGGCCATCGCCATCGTCTTCCTGTTTGCCTTTCTGAACCCCGTGCACGAACGCCGCGCCGCGGCCCTGTTGCGGCAACGCCATCCCCAAATTGCGATTTCTCTTTCATCCGAGGTGGACCCGGCATTCCGTGAATACGAGCGTACCGCGGTAACCGCCTTTGATGCCTACATCAAACCCATCGTCGATGGCTATTTGGACCGTTTGCAAAGCGGGCTGGCCCAGGCCGGCGTAAGGGCGCCGTTGCAGATCATGCAGTCCCGGGGCGGACTGGCCGGGGCGGCCGTCGCGCGGGAGCGGCCTGTGCGGATGTTCTTGTCGGGCCCCGCCGCCGGCGTCATGGGGGCCCGCAGGATCGGCGCCCAGGATGGGGTGGCTGATTTGATCTCCATAGATATCGGTGGCACCACCTGCGATATCGCGCTGATCGAAGGGGGTGCGCCGACCATTCGCACCGAAGGCGCCATCGATGGCTATCCAGTACGGGTTTCCATGATCGATATTAATCCCATCGGCGCCGGTGGCGGCTCCATCGCCTGGTTGGATGGCGCCGGCGGCCTGCGGGTCGGGCCGCGTTCGGCCGGAGCCGAGCCCGGCCCCGCCTGTTACGGCAAGGGCGGCGAGGCGGCAACGGTCACCGATGCCTCGTTGCTGCTGGGCTATCTCGATCCCGCTTATTTCGCCGCCGGCAGCGTCGCCCTGCAAAAAGACCTGGCCCGCGCGGCCATCGGCAATGGCGTTGCCAAGCCACTGGGTTTGACCGAGGCGGAAGCGGCCCTGGGCATCCACCGGGTTTTGAATGGCCAGATGGCCGAGGGCATTCGTGCCGTTACCGTACGCCGGGGCCACGATCCCCGTGGCTTTGCCCTGGTCGCCCTGGGCGGCGCGGGACCATTGCATGCCATTGCCCTGGCCGAGGAACTGGGCATCCGCCGCATCCTGGTGCCGCCGCATCCCGGCGTGCTATCGGCCCAGGGCCTGTTGGATGCCAGGGTGGAACACGAAGTCACCATGGCGTTCGGCCACGCCCTGGCGGCACTGTCCGCCCCCGATCTGGCCCAGGCCTATCAGGGCATTGATCGCCAGGCGCGTTCGCTGATCGCGCGCGAGGGCCTGGAAGCGGAAGCCTGTAGCGTGCGCCACTATGCCGATGTCTGTTTCGTCGGCCAATCCCATTATCTGGGCATCCCGGTTGATCCGAGCGCGCAGGATCCTATCGCCGCCATTTATCAAACCTTTCTGGAAACCCACGATCGCATCAACGGCCATCGCTTTGAAGCGCCGGCCAGGATCGTCAACCTGCGCACGGTGCATCGCGCGCCGGTGGCGGAGTCGCGCGGCAATCCGGCTCAGCCGACCGCCGGGGCGAAAATAGACAAAGCCCGCCGCGCGGTACACTTGCCAGGTCAGAATTGCGCCGTGGAGGTCGCGGTCCTGGATCGGGCCGCCATGCGGGCGGGGCAAACGGTTATTGGACCCGCGATCATTGAACAGGCGGACGCCACAACCTTGTTGACCGGCGGCTGGTCGGCCCTGGTGGCGCCTTCGCTGACCCTGATCCTGGATCGGATTGTGTAAATGCCGGCGCGATCCCAGGTGATGGAAAATTGCTCCGGCCGTCTTATACCAACGTGCGTTGATATAAGCCCCGGGCGGCCGGCAATTCCCGCCGGGAGCGAAATGGACGTGGTTGACCCAGGCTGCGTGAAATCGCCAACCGTGCTATGATCATTTCGCGCTTGGGCAGGAGAGGTTAGCCGATGGCGCGTTTTGTTGTGGATGGCACTTTGCAATTCAGACAGCCCGGAAACGCTCCAGAAGGGCGGACTGAGAGAAAAGGTTGAGCATGGACGAAATCGTCAGGGACAATCGGTGGATCGGCAAACGAACAATTCGCCCGGACGGTGCGGACAAGGTAACCGGCCGCGCGGCATTTGGGGCGGACTTTAGTCTGCCGGGGATGCTGTGGGGAAAGGTCCTGCGCAGTCCGCATCCGCATGCAATAATCAAGTCCATCAACCTGGAAAAAGCCGCTGCCTTGCCCGGCGTCAAGGCGGTGATGAGTGGCGCCGACCTGGTGGCCTTTCCGTTGGACAAGCCCGTAATGGTCGGTCCCGCCGATATGCGTTTCGTCTCTCGCAATGTAATGGCGCGCGACAAGGCGCTGTACGCGGGCCATGCGGTTGCCGCCGTGGCTGCCGTGTCGGCCAAGATTGCACAAGACGCGTTGGCGCTGATCGTCGTCGACTACGAAGTTCTGCCCCACGTTATCGACGTGGAAGAGGCGATGAAACCGGATGCCCCGGTGCTGCACGAATTCTTGCGCACGGGTGGTGTCACGCCAAAACCCGAAACGGCGTCGAATATCGCCAGTCGCCTGGAGTTCGAAATCGGCGACTTGGCGGCGGGCTTCGCCGCCGCCGACGTAATCGTTGAACGTACATTCAAGACGAAACCGGTTCACCAGGGCTATATCGAGCCCCATGCCTGCCTTATCAGCGTTGCCAAGGACGGCCAGGCGACAATTTGGAGCAGCAGCCAAGGCCATTTCATGGTGCGCAACGCAACCGCTAAGATGACCGGAATGTCGGTGGCGGATATCCGTGCGGTTCCGGCCGAAATCGGCGGCGGGTTCGGCGGTAAGACCATCGTGTATCTGGAACCGTTGGCGATGATTCTCGCACGGAAATCCGGATCGCCCGTCAAAATGGTTATGTCGCGTGAGGAAACTTTCCGGGCAACCGGGCCGACTTCGGGGTCGTGGAATACGGTCAGGATCGGTGCCACCAGGGACGGCAAAATAACCGCCGGAACGGCGACCTTCCGCTTCCAGGCCGGTGCCTTCCCAGGTGCGCCGGCGCGCCCCGCGGCAATGTGTGCCTTCGCGCCATACGACATCGAGAACGTGAAATCGGTTGGCATCGACGTGGTGATGAACCGGCCCAAGAGCAACGCCTATCGCGCGCCGGGTTCACCGATCGCCGCGCACGCGGTCGAAAGCACGCTGGACGAACTGGCTGATAAACTGGGCATTGATCCGGTCGAGTTTCGTTTGAAAAACGCCGCGAAGGAGGGTACGCGCGCGGCTTATGGGCCGACCTTCCGTAAGATCGGGTTTGTGGAAACGCTGGAAGCCGCAAGGGCGCATCCCCATTACAGCGCACCGCTGGGCGCGAACCAGGGCCGGGGCGTTGCCTGTGGTTTTTGGTTCAATGTCGGCGGCGAATCCAGCGCGCAACTAAATATCAACGAGGACGGTACCGTCACGGTCATCACGGGCCATCCGGATATCGGCGGCAGCCGCGCATCGATGGTGAATATCGCCGCCGAAATGCTGGGCGTCGATTATAAGGATGTCCGGGCGCACATTGGTGATACCAATGCCATCGGCATCAGCGCAACGACGGGCGGCAGCCGCGTCACCTTTTCCGCCGGCATGGCGGTGACAAAGGCAACGGAAAAGGTCATTCACACCTTGCGTGAACGGGCCGCGAAAATTTGGGAAATCGACGTCGAAGCGGTGGAATGGGAAAATGGCGGGGCGCGTCCGGCTGGCGCCAGTGCGGGTGAGTTCGAACCATTGACCCTTGGGGCGCTCGCGGCCCAGGCAGGCGCCACGGGCGGCCCCATCAACGGCCAGGTTTCGATCAACGCGCAGGGCGCGGCGCCGGCTTTTACCACCCACATTTGCGACGTTGAAGTTGACAAGGATACCGGGCGCGTCGACGTGATTCGCTATACGGCGGTCCAAGATGCCGGCCGCGCCATTCACCCAAGCTATGTCGAAGGTCAAATCCAAGGTGGTGTCGCCCAGGGTGTCGGTTGGGCCTTGAACGAGGAGTATATTTACGACGACGAAGGGCAGTTGGAAAATCCCGGGTTCCTGGATTATCGCATGCCCGTCGCCTCGGACTTGCCGATAATCGAAACCGTCGTCGTCGAAGTACCGAACCATGCCCATCCCCATGGCGTGCGGGGCGTTGGCGAGGTGCCGATCGTGCCGCCCATGGCGGCGGTCGCCAACGCCATAGAGGATGCCGTCGGCTTGCGTCTGACCGACTTGCCCATGTCGCCGCCGAAAGTATTGGCGGCACTGGATGAACAGGCCTAGGGGCCCGTAAACAGAGGTAGCCTGCATTAGAGCGTTTCCGGGCTATTCATTCTCGCGGCGCTGGCAGGTGTGGGATTACGATGACCCAGTCTCGGAGGATAAAAAGGCGCCGCGGCAACACGGCATTATTCGGTCGACTTCTTGGCTGCCTGATGGCCGCGGGGATACTGTCGGCCAGCGGCGCGGCGGTGGATGGGGCGGCGTCAACGCAGGCAACGCCATGGGCATCGGGCGAACGGGCCGGCCGGCTGCTGGTCGCTTCACCTCGTATGCGGGATCCCAGGTTCGCCAAGACCGTCGTTTTCCTTTTGCAACACGATGACCGTGGCGCGAAGGGCCTGATCGTCAATCGGCTGATCTCCGTCCAACCGGCGACAAAACTGTTGGAGCATCTGAGGGGCGAAGGCACTTCGGGTGACGGCGGCCGCGAGGTCCGTATCCACTACGGTGGGCCGGTTCGAACCACGCGGTGGATCTTTATTCATTCAAACGACTACGCCGGCAGGGGCACCACGGCGGTAACCGACCAGGTATCGTTGACCAGCAATCCCGAAATCCTGCGTGCCTTGGCCAATGGCAAGGGGCCAGCCAAGGGCTTCCTCGCCGTCGGTTACGCGGGGTGGGGTCCTGGCCAGTTGGAAAACGAGATACGGCGCAAGGACTGGGTGACCCTTTCGCCAGATGACAAACTCGTGCTTGACGACGATTTGCCGACGAAATGGCAGCGCGCGATGGACAAGCGGGTCGTTGACCTTTGATGGTCCGAATGTGCTCCAACATGGTGACGGAGGGACTGCGGCAAGAAATTCGGTCTTGGACAAGCGGCGCCGAGGGTTGAAGATCGGCGCTTTCTCATAGCCGACGGTCGCCCCGCCGCCTCGCCAAGGGACATTGCAATGTTTCGAGACCTCCCCGGTTGAGGCAAACAGGAGATTGATGCTAGGCTATTGCAGGGGCGCATGAAGCTGGAAATCAGGCTGAAAACGCCGTTTAGCAGATAGAGGTAATAGGCCATGCGTATGTTCGTAATCGAGCGCGATATTCCTGAAGTAGGCACCTTCGAACGTGAACAGCTTCGCGGTGCGGCGCAAAAATCGAATGAAGTACTCGGACAGCTGGCGCCGGACATTCAGTGGCAGCATTCATACGTGGCGGGCGACAAAACGTTCTGTATATACCTCGCGAAGAACGAGGAGATGATTCACAAACACGCGGAATTGTCCGGTTTCCCGGCTACGACGGTCACGGAAATCAAACGTATGATTGACCCGACGACGGCAAATGATTGATCCTGCATGAGCTTGTCACCTATCCTTGAGCAAGCGGGCAAGCCATGAAGCAATGATCGCCACCAATGCAGGTTCGGCCTCACGTCCGTAACGATGAACCTTCCAAGGAAGGCAATTATCAATCGCTTGATTGTCACAAGGTTTGCGGGAGAAGACGGCCCGCCCCGTGCGGCCGCCATCCCTTGCATGATCCGAAACACCTCCCACCATGCGGGCGAATTGATCATGTCGGATAATCAGGGACCCTGGCGGCAGCCGCCGGAGCGCCGGCGCCTGGGCTTTCCGGTCGGCGTGTTGCTTTGGCTGCTTCTGCTGCTCGCCGTGGGCATCGGTATCTGGCTGCTAGCCGGCTATTTTCCAGGCCAGCTTTCGTCCGGCGAGGGCCGGATCGATCTGGTCCGCCTTCTGTCGATCTTGGCGCTGGTCTCCAGCGGCCTGCTGTTCGCCAGACGGATCAACTTCGGTGAAGTCGTTCGCAACATTGCCATATGGACCGGTGCGGCGGCGATCCTGGTCCTTATCTACACCTACCAGGACGAGCTGGGGTCGGTGGGCGCGCGGGTGGGGGCGGAGCTGTTTCCCAGCCAACCCGCGGTCACGCCGGAAGGCGTGGTGAACCTGACACAAGGCCCAGGCGGACATTTTTACGCCATGGGAAGCGCCAATGGCGCCCGCGTCCGGTTCATGATCGACACGGGCGCCTCCGATATAGTCCTCAGTCCGGCGGATGCCCGGCGCATTGGCATCGACCTGGCAAGCCTGCGTTACACGCGCCGCTACCAGACGGCCAATGGTCCGGGCCGTGGCGCACCCCATCGCCTTGATGTGCTGAGCATCGGACCGATCGAATTCCAAGACGTGGCGGTCTCCATCAACCAGGCCGAGATGAACGTCTCGCTCCTCGGCATGTCATTCCTTGACCGCCTGACCAAATTCGAAATACGCGGCCGAAATTTGACCTTGCGCCGATGACGGCGGCCATCACCTTCGATACACTTACACCACGTTGCACTGACAGGAAGCCATGGAAAGGTTATTCAGATGAACCCGCCCGCCATAACCGGGAGCTGCCTTTGCGGCGCCGTCTCGTTCGAATTCGAGCTGCCGACGCTGTTCGCTGGGCATTGCCACTGCACAATGTGCCAGCGTGCCCATGGCGCGGGCTTTGTGACCTGGGTCGGCGTCCGCGAAGATGGTTTTCGGATCACCGCGGGGGAAGCGGAGGTCGTGCATTACAGAAGCTCCGGTCACACCACGCGAAGCTTTTGCGGGCGCTGCGGCAGCTCCATGTTCTGCAACAGCGACAACCATGAAAATGTCATCGATATCACCATGGCGAACCTGCATGGCGAGATTGACCGCGACGTGAAAGCACACGTCTATTTTGACTGCCGCGCCAGTTGGATGACCATCAACGATGATCTGAAAAAGCTGGGCGGCAACAGCGGCACGGAGCCGCTTTAACGGGCCATGCGCCGGCGGATGGCCATCGACGCGACCAGCAGGCCGATTGGCGGGCCGAACCAGCGCAATTCGTCCATCATCACCGCCCAGCCCCACGGCGAGAGAAAAGTTTTCAGGCCGATCGGCGAGACCAGGATCGGCCGCCAGTCCCAGAAATAGCGCTCCGTATCGAACGGGGCAAACAGGGCGATGCCCAGACCGCCGTTGGTCAGCATGTCCATCGGGCCGTGGCTGGCCGCGAGCAGCACGAACAACATGCTCAGGTGACGGGTTTCCCGCCAACCGCGCTTTTCCCACCATCCCATGGACAATGCGGTGGCCAGGCCCAGCGCGGCGGCAAAAGCCAGGGAATGGGACAGGCCGCGATGGCCCAGCAGGTCGCCGTAAGCGATACCCAGGGGAAAGCCAATGACATCGGCATCGGGGATCGCCGGCAGCAGGCCGCAGGCCAGCCAATAACGATGGCCGCGCCGGGCCGGCCGCAGGGCATGGCCAAGAGCCAGCCCAATCGCCGCATGAGTGATCAACGTGGTCATGGTGTCATTCCGGAGCCATTCAAAGCGTTAGGGCACATTCACGATCCCAAGCCGCTAGCATCTGTACAAAACGGCACAAGGCAAAAAAATTCATACTATAATCCACCTAAGCCTGGATCAGATGATACTATCAGATCACACGAACAGGGACGGATGAAGATGACCCGCGTTGATCCCGTGACACTAGAAGTTCTGCGTAACAAGCTGGACGGCATCGCCAACGAAATGCAGTCGACCCTGCTGCGCAGTTCCTTTTCGCCCATCGTCAAGGAGGGCCTGGACGCCTCCGCTTGCCTGTTTTCCCTCGCCGGCGAAACCCTGGCGCAATCCATCTCCATCCCCATCCATCTGGCCACTTTGATCCCGGTGATCGAAACCTTTCTGACGCACTTTCCCCTGGCCAGCCTGGGACCGGGCGATCTGCTGGTCATGAACGATCCTTATCTGGGCGGCACCCATCTGCCCGATATCGCCGTCGCGATGCCGATCATGCACCGGGGCAGGCCCATCGCCCTGGCCGCGGCCATGACCCATCATCAGGACGTCGGCGGCATGGCGCCTGGGTCCGTCCCCACCAATGCCACCGAGATTTTTCAGGAAGGCGTTCGTATACCGCCCTTGAAATTGCGCGATGGCGGCGTGATGAACGAAACATTTCTTGCCATGATGCGGCAAAACGTGCGCATGCCCGATGCTTTCATGGGCGATCTGAACGCGCAAATCGCCGCCTGCACCGTGGGGGGGCGGCGCCTGCACGAGGTGGCGGAAAAATACGGCGCCGAATTGTTACAGGGCGCCTTTGGCGAACTGCTGGACAGGTCGGAACAAATGACGCGGGCGTCCCTGCGGGCCATTCCCGATGGCCAGTACAGCTACACGGATTATCTCGACAATGACGGCATCGAACTGGATCGATCAATCCCCATCACGGTTACCGTCCGAGTGCGGGATGGCGAAATAACCTGCGGCTTCGAGGGTACGGCGGATCAGGTGCGCGGGCCCTTCAACTGTGTGCCGTCAGGTACCGCCGCCGCCGCGCTGTTCGCCGTTCGGGCGATCACGGACCCTGAGATCCCCACCAACGGCGGTTGTTTCCGCCCCGTCCACTTGATCCTGCCTGAAGGCAGCCTGGTCAATCCGAAGCCCCCGGCGCCGGTCAATTCCCGCACCGCCACGATCAAGCGGATCACGGGCTGTATCCTCGGCGCCTTGAAGGATGTCTTGCCCGACCGCATCCCAGCGGATTCCGGCGGCGAATTGCTGATCCTTTCGTTCGGCGGCCGGCGGGAAGACGGCTCGACATTCGTGGTAGGTGATTTGATTGCGTCAGGCAGTGGCGCCTCTTCCATTTGCGACGGCGTCGACATGATTGAAACCGATGCCACGAATTGCATGAACCTTCCCGTGGAGGCGTTGGAACTGGATGCACCCATTCGTGTGCACCATTTTGGCCTAGCCCAAGGATCGGGCGGCAGGGGGCAATTTCGCGGCGGTCTGGGCTGCCGCCGGGAATACGAGATCATGGCGGGCGAGGTTACCCTCACCTATCGCGGCGAACGGCATAACCATCCCGCCCAGGGCAGCCAGGGCGGTGAACCCGGCGCCCTGGCCTCTGCCCGTATTTTGCGCGCGGCGGGGGGTGAGGAAATTATTCCGTCGAAACAAGTTACCGCCCTTTACGCCGGCGACCGGTTATGCGTGGAAACAGCCGGTGGCGGTGGCTTTGGACCGGCTGCGCGCCGCAGCACCGAAGCCAGATCGGAGGATCTGGCCAGCGGCAAGGTTCCCGCTGAATGAGATTTCAAGCGGCCTTTGTGTTCAATCATTTAGACGAACCTAACAACTAATTAATTCGCACAACCGATCCGTTAACAGTATTTTTACGACACCTTGGTTAACGTTATGCCGAAGACCACCAGTTGCGCTTATTTGTAGTGGGAAATTCGGCATGTTTTTTCGTCGACCTGGAACTCGTAATACCTTGAACGAGGGTGACATATTCCAACGCCGTGTGGCGTATGACCTTGTGGAGACGGCATACGTCAAGGCCGTGACCGTGGGCCCGCTGGGCATTCAACATGTCACCTTTTGTGTTTCCACGCCGGGCATCGACGACCGGGGGGACCAGCGTATTCTGGCGGCGGACGTATTTTCTGAAAGATATCAACCGTCCTGACGCCATCCCCACGACGCGCTTGTACAACAAAATAATTCCTGGCCGGCCCTACGTTGCCGCGGATGGCGCTGCCCATGCCGCGGCATATTTGCGTCTTGCGGAATGCCTTTACGGCCCGGGCAGGCTATAGTGCCCCATGGAATCAAGCTAAAAGGCAGGTGTACATGCCCAAGCCGGCGAGCAGGAAAAAGGCCGATGCGACCTCCAACCGGCTGCGGGAGCTGGAAATGCTTGGCGCGCTCGAGCGAAAGGTCTTGTGGCTTTCCAGCTGGATGATCCACAACGCCAACCATCTGCGCCCCAACCGCGACGGCCTGAAAGTGGGCGGACACCAGGCATCGTCCGCCTCGCTGACCACATTGATGACGGCGCTGTATTTCAACATCCTGCGGCCTGCGGACCGGGTCGCGGTGAAACCCCACGCCAGCCCGGTGTTCCATGCCATCCAATATCTGTTGGGCCGGCAAAGCCGCGAGATGCTGTTCAAATTTCGCGCGCTGGGCGGAGCGCAATCCTATCCCTCACGTACCAAGGATGTTGACGAGGTAGATTTTTCCACCGGCTCGGTCGGCCTGGGCGTGGCCATGACCGCCTTCGCCGCGCTGGTGCAGGATTATGTCAGCATGAAGCAATGGCAGGAGGAAGCCGTGCCCGCCGGCCGCATGGTCGCGCTCATGGGCGATGCGGAACTGGACGAGGGCAATGTCTTCGAGGCCATGCTGGAAGGTTGGAAGCACGACGTGCGCAACACTTGGTGGATCATCGATTACAACCGCCAAAGCCTGGATTCGGTGATCACGGACCGCCTGTTTGGCCGGCTCGACGATGTTTTCCGCACCACCGGCTGGCGCGTGATCACCCTGAAATATGGCGGCAAGCTGCAATCGGCCTTTGCAACCAGTGACGGCGAGGCCCTGCGCGGGTGGATCGATGATTGTCCGAACTCACTCTATTCCGCCCTGACCTACAAGGGCGGGCTCGGCTGGCGCGAACATCTGCGCAAGGATCTTGGTGACGTGCCCGGCTTGCGCCCGATTATCGAGGATTACGAAGACCAGGACCTGCATGACTTGATGACCAATCTGGCGGGCCACGACATGGCCTCGGTACTGGATTGCTTTCAAAATATTGAAGGTGACGAGCCGACCTGTTTTATCGCCTACACCGTAAAGGGCAAGGAATTGCCCCTGGCCGGTCACAAGGACAACCACGCCGGTTTGATGAGCCCGGAACAAATGGCGCAATTTCAGACCCGTATGGGCGTGCCCCAGGGCGAGGAATGGGAACCAATGGCCGGCCTGGACGTGGACCGGGAGGAATTGCAGCAATTTCTGGACCGGGTGCCGTTTGTCCAGGGACCCAGCCGGCACCATCACGCAGCCACCATCGCCGTTCCGGCCCGGCTATCAAAACCGAATACGGACAAAGCCATATCCACCCAGGAAGCGTTCGGCCGTATCCTGTTCGACATCGCGGCCGGGGACGACGAATTTGCCAGGCGCATCGTGACCACCTCGCCCGATGTCACCGTCTCCACCAATCTGGGCGGTTGGGTCAACCGCCGCGGCATCTTCGATCGCCATCGGCGGGAGGATATTTTTCGCGAGGAAAAGGTCGTCTCGGCCCAACGCTGGGCCATGCACCCCGACGGCCAGCACATCGAACTGGGCATCGCCGAAAACAATCTGTTTTTGACCCTGGCCGCCCTGGGCCTGTCGCACTCGCTGTTTGGCCAGCGCCTTTTGCCCATCGGCACCTTGTACGATCCGTTCGTCAGCCGCGGCCTGGATGCCCTGAATTATGCCTGTTATCAGGATGCCCGCTTCATGCTGATCGGGACTCCGTCCGGCATCACCCTGGCGCCCGAGGGCGGGGCCCATCAATCCATCGGCACGCCATTGATCGGCCTGGCCCAGGATGGCCTGAGCGCGTTCGAGCCGGCCTTCGTGGATGAATTGGCCGAAATCATGCATTGGGGTTTCGGCCATATGCAGGCGGAGGACGGCGGCTCGGTCTATTTGCGCCTGACCACCCGCGCCATGGCGCAGCCCGAACGTGCCATGACGCCGGGCCTGCGCCAGGAAATCGTGGCCGGGAGCTATTGGTTGCGGCCGCCCCGGCCGGGCGCGGAACTCGCCATCGTCTGTTGCGGCGCCGTTACGGTGGAGGCCATGGCGGCCCATGGCGAAATTCTGGAGGACGTGCCGGGCGCTGGATTGCTGGTGGTAACATCCCCCGATCTGGCCTATCGGGACTGGAACCACGCCTGGCGGCACCGGGCCTCTGGACGTTACGAGGCACGCAGCCATATTGGCCGGCTGCTGGACCCCTTGGCCCCGGACGCGGCCCTGGTGACGGTGATCGACGGCCATCCGGCAACCCTGTCCTGGCTGGGTTCGGCGTCGCGGCGGCGGGTCTTTAGCCTTGGCGTGGAGAAATTTGGCCAGTCCGGAGATATCGCGGATCTGTACCGCGTACACGGTATCGATAGCGACGCCATCCTGAACGCCTGCGCCGCCGCCTGTTTGAGCCGGTAATGCCGACGCGTTGATCGGCATTGGAGCGTTTCCGGGCTATTCGCCGTCCAGGCGCGCCTCCAACTCGTGGCGCTGGACCTTGCCGGTGGTGGAGCGGGGCAGTTCATCCTCGGCCAGGAAAATGATGTCCTTGGGCCGCTTATAAGAGGACAAATTCTCCCGGCACAGAGCCATCAGATGGTCCGCGGTCAGACTTGGGTCGGCCATGACGACGAAGGCCACGGGCACCTCGCCCCATTTCCGGTCGGCCCGGCGCACCACCACCGCCTCGTGCACCCGGGCATCCGCCAACATCACCTGCTCGATTTCGGCCGGATAGATGTTCTCGCCGCCCGATTTGATCATATATTTCACCCGGTCCACGTAATCCAGGCTGCCATCGGCGTTGCGGCGCAGCACATCGCCCATATGGAACCATCCATTGCGGAAATCCTGGGCGTTGGTTTCCTCCGCGTTCCAATAACCGCTGAACAATGTGGGGCCGCGCATGGCCACTTCCCCCGGCGTGCCCACCGGCACCTCGTTGTCGTCCGGATCCACCAGGCGCAGTTCGCAGAATGCCGATTGCCGTTTGGATAGATTAGTCGGCGCGACGCCGACGGGGATCAGGGAGGAGGTCGCGGGCGGCAAGCCGGTTTCCGTCGCGCCAAAGGTATTGTTGTAAGGGGCGTTCAGGGCCCGGGTGGCGGCGGCGATATCCTCGCGGGGCACCAGATCGGCCATGGCGCCGCACAGACCGACACCCTTAACCTTTATTTGGCGTGCCTCCAGAATAGCGGCGAAGGGGCCGACCATGCCGGGCATCAGGATGAAAAACCGCATCACCTCGCGCTCCAGAATGTCGATCAAAAGATCCGGCTCATAGCCGTCGACCACGTGCACAGTGCCGCCGCGCATCACCGTGGCGAGAGCCTGATCGGTGGAGGCCATGTGGTAGAACGGCGCCCAGGCGCAGAAATTGTCACCGATGGGAATTTGTAGTTCCGAGGCGCCGCACATGGCCCTCGCCACCATGGCCCGATGGCTGATCAAGGCGCCCTTGGGCAATCCCGTGGTGCCGGAGGTATAGAGGATGACCAGGCCGTCTTCGGGGTCAATATCCAGGTCCGGATAGTCTGACGCCGCGGCCGCCAGGATGCCCTCGTAATCAGGGCCAAGCACGATCCTGCGGTGCGGGGCAAGATCGAGGCGGTCGAGGGCCGCGGCCAGGTCCCCCTGCACGAGCACCACCTCGGGCTCCACCAGAGTGATGCAATGCCGCAACTCCCGGTCCCCGAGGCGCCAGTTCAGCGCCGCCAGGATCAACCCCGACTTGGCCGCCGCCAATTCGATCTCCACATACTCCAGGCAATTGCGGGCCAGCAATCCAACCCGGTCGCCCCGCTGCAGCCCCAGGGCCAGCAAGCCATTCGCCAGCCGGTTGGAGCGCTCTTCCAATTCGGTGTAATTCAGCGCCCGGCCGCCATCGACCACCGCCCGGTGCGTCGGATTGACGGAGACCCGGCTGTGAAACAAGGCACCGACAGTGGCGACGCGGGATGAACAGACGGCCGGTGGCGGAACATAAAGCGACACTGACGAACTCCTTACCAATGGGATATGATAACAATTGTCCGGGAACAGGCCCGGAATGCCGAAAAACTTAGTCAGTTTGCCACGCCCCGGCAACGATTGTCATGGCCGTCATGAAGGCTGCACAGCGCGGTTCCCAATTTTTGCAATTGAATCAGAACTATACGATGCGGTACTATGGTACCGTCTAATAATCGCTTGATAATATTGCCGTATTTCGGCTTGACCCCGCACATATTTCTGACATACTCCGCGCCGCCGAACCGGGGGCCAGGCAATGGTCTGGCGGCCCGGTAGAAATTGAGGAACCGCCATGAAAACCTATTCCGCGAAGCCTGGGGAGATCGAACGAAAATGGTTCGTGATCGACGCCGAAGGCGTGGTCCTGGGACGTCTGGCCAGTATTATCGCCAGCCGGCTGCGGGGCAAGCACAAGCCCATGTTTACCGCGCATATGGACTGCGGTGACCATATCGTGGTGATCAACGCCGAAAAGGTGCAGTTGACCGGCAACAAACTGGCCGACAAGACCTACTATCGTCACACCGGCTATCCGGGCGGCATCAAGAGCACCACGGCGGGCAAGATTTTGGCGGGCAAGCATCCCGAGCGAGTGGTTGAAAAGGCCGTCCAGCGGATGATCCCCAAGGGGCCCTTGGGCCGCCAGGTGCTGACCAAATTGAAGGTTTACGCCGGCGCCGAGCACCCCCACGAGGCGCAACAGCCCGAAGTGCTGGACGTCGCCGCGATGAATGACAAGAACAAGAGGAGCGCCTGATCATGGCTGACGAAAAAACCGGCGGTAAAGACGCGGCGGAAACCCCGGCAGCCACGGAAACCGAGGCGCCGGCGGAGGCTTCGGCCGCGGAGGCGACTACTGAGGCCGCTCCCGAGGCGACGACCGAGACGGCTCCCGAGGCGACGACTGAGACGGCTCCCGAGGCGGCGCCCGCGACAACGGGCACCCTGGCTGATCTGAAACAGATGGTCGAAGGCGCGGCGGCGGGCGGCGGTGCCCATGCCGATGGCGCGGTTGCCGCCGAGGGCGAGGCCGGACCGGTGGAGCCCAAGATCGACGATCTGGGCCGGGCCTACGCCACCGGCAAGCGCAAGAACGCCATTGCCCGGGTCTGGGTCAAGCCCGGCGCGGGCCGGATCACCGTCAATGGGCGCGAATTCGAAAGCTATTTCGCCCGCCCGGTGCTGCGGATGATCATCAACCAGCCCTTCGAAACCGCCCAGCGCACGGACCAGTTCGATGTCAATTGCACGGTGACGGGCGGCGGCCTGTCCGGCCAGGCCGGCGCGGTGCGCCACGGCATCTCCCGGGCCCTGCTGAATTACGAGCCGGGCCTGCGCCCGGTCCTGAAAGCGGGCGGCTTCCTGACCCGGGATTCCCGCGTGGTGGAGCGCAAGAAGTACGGCAAGGCGAAAGCCCGACGAAGCTTCCAGTTCTCGAAACGCTAAGCGAATACGCAACCTCCCAAAAACGGCTTGCAGTTTCGCTGCAAGCCATTTTTTGTTGCAGAGCCTCAATTTTTGCGCGATCCAGCGCAATTGCTATATATAAAAGACGGATAAATACGGAGAATTACCATGACGGCGGAAATGGGCAGGAAGATCAGAATTGGCATCCTTGGGGCGTCGGGCTACACCGGGGCCGAGCTGGCGCGGCTATTGTCCCGCCATCCCCGCGCCGAAATCGTCTTCATGACCGCGGACAGCCATGCGGGCGAACCCTATGACCAGGTTTTCCCCCATCTGGGCGGCCTGGACCTGCCCGGCCTGGTCAAGATCAATGAAGTGGAATGGGCCGGGGTCGAGGTAGACGCGGTGTTCTGCGGCCTGCCCCACGGCACCACGCAGGAAATCATTTCCGGTCTGTTGCACCAAACCCATCACAGTCTGATCGACGAGGTGCTGTACGAGGGGCCGGGCGATGCGGCGGCCGCGATCCAGGGCGCGCCACGGGTGATCGACCTGTCCGCCGATTTTCGCCTGGACAGCACCGATAGCTATGCCGAATGGTACGGCCACGAACATTACGCCCCGGATTTGCAGCCCGAAGCGGTCTATGGCCTGACGGAAACCGCGCGCCATCGGCTGCCCGACGCGCGTCTGGTGGCCTGTCCGGGCTGTTATCCCACCGTGGCGATCCTGCCGCTTGCACCCTTGTTGGCGGCGGGCCAAATCGCGCCCGAGGACATTATCATCGACGCCAAATCCGGCGTCACCGGGGCCGGACGGGGCGCCAAACAGGCCAACCTGTTCGCCGAAGTGTCCGAGGGCATCCACGCCTACGGCGTCGATGAGCACCGCCATGGACCGGAGATTGATCAGGAATTATCCAAGGCTTACGGGGCAAACCTGACCGTTACCTTTACCCCGCATCTGGTACCCATGAACCGGGGCATCCTGGCCACCAGCTATGTGCGTCTGGCGGGCGGGGCAACGGTGGACGACCTGCGCGAGAGCCTGTCGGAACGCTATGCGGCGGAACCCTTTGTCCGGGTGGTGGCGGATGGCGTGGCCCCGGCGACGCGCCACGTCCGGGGCTCGAACCATTGCCTGATCGGGGTCTTTCCGGCCCGTGTGCCGGGCCGGGCCATTATCGTTTCGGTGATCGACAATCTGGTCAAGGGCGCCTCGGGCCAGGCGGTGCAGAACATGAACGTGATGTATAACCTGGACGAGCGCATGGGCCTGGAACAGGAAGCGCTGTTCCCCTGAACCGCGTCCCTTGACCGCGGCGCTGAAATAACGGGCCAGGCTGGGCGGCACCACGGCCCCTCGCCGGTCAAATCGTGCCTCTCGGGCTGCTTATACCAAGTTGCGGTGATAAAGACCCATATAGATCGTTTCCGGAGCGCGCCGGGTAGGAGTGGAAGCGCCGGCGATACGGTGTATCGTCAAGCTTTCACGACGCCGCCGGCGCGCGCCGGAAACGACCGAATTCGACGCTTTACAAAGGCTTTCGGCGGCGTCGCGCGCAGCATATAGTACCCATACCACGGCGCCACGCGCTCCTACCCGAAAACCTTCGTAAAGCGTCTATATGAGCCCTTATCGTCGCAGGTTGGTATTAATGATCGCCGAAGTGGCGGCGCCAGATGGGGGAGACGACGGGGTGTTGTTTGACCTCGTTCTTCAGAAACGTGAGATAAGGCGCATCAATCTCGCCGGCGAACCAGGTGAACAACATGGCAATGTAGATGTCGGCCACGCTCATCTCCCGGCCCAGCAGGAAGGGGCCGGGTGCGACGGCGTCCTCCAGCACGGCCAGAGCGTCCCTCATACGGGCCTCGGCGGCGGCGCGCAATGCCCCGTAGCCATCCGGATCGGCGGTGTATCGAAACGGATAGCTCCGCCGCAGAACCGCTTCATACAAATTAACGCTGGCGAATACCATCCAACGCAGGAAGCCCGCGTGCGCCGGGCTGCCTGGCGCCGGTCCCAGCCCCTTATCGGGGAAACAGGCGGCAAGGTGGATCAGGATCGCCGCCGCTTCGGTCATCGTCCCACCGTCGGGCAGCACCAGGGTCGGCACTTGTCCCCACGGGTTGGTGCCGCGGAAGCTTTCGGGCAACGGCGTGCCCGGCTTCGATTCGAATTCCTGCAATTCAAAGGGCGCGCCCGCCAGCGTCAGTGCGGCCTCCACCACGAAGCCGCCGGAGCCTGGCCGGTTATAGAGAAGATAGCTCATCGTTGCCTCACTCCGCCGGTTCCGAACCCGCGGCGTGCAGGATGCGTGCCTCGACCATGGCTGCAATTTCCGCCTCGCTGTAGCCGAGTTCGCCCAACACATCATAAGTGTGCTCGCCCAGCAACGGCGCGCCATTGCGGATCGTGGTCGGCGTTCCCTCGAAGCGGGCCGCCGGACGCGCCTGGCGCAGCCGGCCGGCGTGGGGGTGGTCATGCTCCACCACGATGCCGCTGGCTTCCACCTGGGGATGTTGGATCATCTGTTTCCGCGTCAGCACCGGCGCGCTGGGGACGCCGGCATCGTCGAAGATTTGCAGCCATTCGGCGGCGGTTTTCCCGTACAATACCTCCTGAATCTGTTGCAACCGCTCATCGGCGTTCTGATCGCGCAGTTCCGGTGTCGCGAAGCGCGGATCGCTCAGCAATTCCTCCCGCCCGGAAACCTTGCAAAACGCTTCCCACTGCGCATTGGTCATGGTGGAGACGCTGATATAACCGTCCTTGGTCTCGTAAATCAGATCGATGAAGGTCGCTGCCCGCTGTTCGCTGACTTCCCGCCCAACAAGGGTTTGACCGCCCATGTCCGACGACCACAGGAAGGCGATCACGGAATCCAACATCGATACCTTGACGTGCTGCCCCTCGCCGCTCTTGGCGCGGCCGGCAAGGGCGGCGGCCACCGCCTGGGCCGCGGTCACGCCGGTCAACTTGTCAGGCAGGATGGTGCGGATCAACCGAGGCCGTTCCTGGTCCGAGCCGCCCTGTACGCTGGCCAGGCCGGATAGGGCCTGGATGATCGGGTCATAAACCGGTTTGTGGGCCAAGGGGCCGCTCTCCCCCCAACCGCTCATGGAGACATAGATCAAATCCGGCCGCACTGCCCTCAATTCAGGCTCGCTGATCCTCAGACGTTCCACCACACCGGGCCTGAAATTCTGTATGAACACATCCGCCGTGGCGACCAGCCGCTTTAGCGCCTCGCGCCCCGCCTCGCTCTTGACGTCGATCGAGACCGAACGCTTGTTGCGGTTGTTGTTCAGAAACGAGGTGTGCAAACCCTGCTGGCCGTGGCCGGCCTGTCGGGTATAATCAGGGCGCTGGGGCGCCTCTACCTTGATCACATCGGCGCCCTGGTCGGCCAGCATCATGGTTGCGAACGGGCCGGCGATTACATTGGTGAAATCGACCACGCGGTATCCGCTGAGCGGTCCTGCCATGCGTGTATCTCCTCGGTACGTTGATCCTGCGTCGGTATGATGGCCCCAATCCCTGAGATAAGCGCAAATTCACCTCGCGCCAACAAAAATCCTCATAGCGGCGAACACATAGACGATCGGCGGCGTGGCAAAAACGCCGCATATTGCTAAGCTGCCGCGGAAATATTGTTGGAGAGCCTAACATGCGCATCATCGTAGCAGGCGCCGGCATCGGCGGTTCCGTCCTCGCCCTGGCGCTCGAGAGGGCCGGCATGGATTACCTGGTGTTGGAGCAGGCCCCGGCCCTGGCGGAGGTCGGCGCCGGTATCCAGTTAAGCCCCAATGACGTGCGTATCCTGGAGTGGCTGGGCCTGGGCGATGATCTGGCCAGGTTCGGGGTCGAGCCCGGCTCCCATCAACTGAAGGATTGGCGCAGCGGCGAGACGGTCTTGCAGACGCCACTTCGCGCGGCGGCGTGACCGTCGCCCTGGAAGACGGCACAAGCGAAACCGGCGATATCTTGATCGGCGCCGACGGCATCCATTCGGTGGTGCGCAATCAGCATTTCAATCCCGAGGCACCCCGCCCCTCGGGCCATCTCGCCTGGCGCGGCATGGTGGAGGCGGACAAAGCAGCGCATCTGGGCATCGAGCGGCAATCCGTCGCCGTCATGGGGCCGCGCCTGTCCATCGTCTTCTACTATGTCTCGGGCGGTGACATGATCAACTGGGTCGCCATCGGCGCCGGCGGAGATGCGCTGCGCGAAAGCTGGTCGCAAACCGCCTCCAAGGCGGATGTGCGGAAAAGTTTCGCCGGCTGGTACGATCATGCCAGGGGTTTGGTGGACCTGACGGACGAATTGTTCGTCACCGCCCTGCACGACCGCGAACCCCTGCCCACCTGGATCAATGGCCGTATCGCCCTGATGGGGGACGCGGCCCATGCCATGCTGCCCTATCACGCCCAGGGCGCGGTGCAGTCCATCGAGGATGCCTGGGTGCTGGCGCGCTGTTTGGAATTGGGCCAGGACGACGCCCCCGCCGCCTTATTGAAATACGAAAGCCTGCGCAAGGACCGCGCGCAACGCCTGCAACGCCATTCCCGCAACGCCGAACGCTGGTACCACCTGGACGACGCCCATGAGATCGCCCGCCGCAACGCCCGCCTGGCGGCGCATGGCAAAAACAACCAAGGCGGCGTCACCCCGCAGCAAACCTGGCTGTTCAGCTACGACGCCGAAAGGGCGGTCCAGGGCACCGACGGCGATTGGCGCGCGCTGAGGGAATGGTAACGTAAGCCGCAAAACCCCCTTGCCCCGCACGCCCCGTCACGGCATGTTGCGCCACGCCAAACGCAAACCAAAACGCGCCTGGAGATCGTGCCCCCTTGGCGGAATTGGCAGACGCACGGGACTTAAAATCCCGAGACCTAACAGTCGTCCCGGTTCGAGTCCGGGAGGGGGCACCAATCGCTTAGGGATACTGGCTAATTTTCGAGATTGACATGTCAGAAAAGTAAACTGTCACTGGAACTCAAAGCTTTCGGAGAAATAGAAACACAAACAAACTACCGTATTGCGCAACTATGGGGAACCGACTCAATGATTACGTCTCATAAGAGAGCTAAATTACGAGAAGCTCTTGATCCGCGATCTGAGGATGCGATTTCTCATTGGGATAATTATTACAAACCATCAAATCACAGAACGATTGATCGCGAAAAGTATTTCGCAGAATTATTGCAATTATACTGCCCATCTAATTCGTATGTGGTCGACATTGCGTGTGGATCGAGCGAGCTTCTTACAATATTGCAAGAAAGGGGTTTTCACGCATTTGGGCTTGATATTAATGCTCGCAAATTCTGCAATAAAATAAAAAATGTAAGTCAAATTTGCATAATAGAGGCCGCTGCAATTCCATTGCCATTTAGATCAAATTCTTTCGAATGTGTTTGTGCCATAGGTTTTCTTTAACATTTAGATCGTGATGAAATTTTGATACTCATGAAAGAAATTGGTCGAGTATTGAAATCCAATGGCTTAGCTCTAGTACATGTTCCAATTCGATCCCCAGCTTCTGTGTTGGTGCGCGTTATTAGGCGGTACATTGTGAGGGACATAAGCTCTCAAAGCGTTGACGACGACAATGATCCAACACATAAATTATGGCTCGGTATTGACGAATATGAAGCGATCATTTCCCAGGCCGGATATAGCATCATCGAGACCGGTATATTCCTAAATAGGAGCAGTGGGAAGCCACGATACATTTTCGCTCCAATTTCACTCGTTGATCGAATCTTGCCTATCCGGTTAACGCCCATGACCGCTACATGTAGGGTGCCGCCACTCTCCCGAGTAAAGCTCGGCATAGGTTGGAGCAGAGGTGTCGCCCGCGATGCCGAGCAATGAGCGGAAGGCGTTGAACGGGTAGAACCG
>JAKZRK010000071.1:0-17526 GCA_047518225.1 Alphaproteobacteria bacterium
ATGGTATATCGGGCAAGCGGCGCAACGCATCCGAATGGCTTAGGGTCGCCACCGAAGGCCGCTCACCAAGGCCCCGTGGCGGCGTTACGGTTCTTGGACGATGTCCCACATCGACCTGCGAACCGCGCCTACCCACGGGGCCTTGGTGGGCGGTCAAATGGGTCACAATAGCCCGGAAGCGCTCTAACCGAGATGTTCCCGTAGCCAGGCGATGGCGCCTTCAACCGTGTCAACCTGCGGCATGGATACAGCCTCGGGCCGGGCGATCATGATCACCGGCAGGCCCAGCTCCCGCGCGGCGGCGATCTTGGCATATGTCGCGGCACTACCCGCATTCTTGGAGATCACCGCTGATATTCGATGTTCGCGCAGTAATGACAATTCGTCGGCCTGCTCGAATGGGCCACGGGCATACAGATACTGGCCATTGGCAAGCATGGGCAGGTCCGCGCCGGGGCAGATCACGCGGGCCAGCCACCAACAGCGGCGATCGTCGGCGAATTCCGCCATGGCCTGGCGTCCGGTGCTGACGAAAGCCCGCGCCGAGATTTTAGCGGCGGCATCCCGCGCGGCCGTTATGTTGGGTACTTTTTGCCAATGATCTCCGTGCATCTCGCGCCATGGGGGCTCCTGCAGGCGCAACAAGGGACGGTTTGCCGTTTGGCAGGCCAAGCGCGCATGTTCGGAAATTTGCGCGGCGTAGGCATGGGTGGCATCAACCACGGCAAGCACGTCTTTCTGGCGCAGATAATCCGCCAAGGCCGCCGCGCCGCCGAAACCGCCAATGCGCATGTCCACATCCGGCACTGATTTTGCCGCCGTACGGCCTGCCAGGGAATATGTGACGGGGACGCCAAGGGCTGCCGCCGCCCGGGCCAATGCCACGGCCTGGGTGGTGCCGCCAAGGATCAACAGGATGGCTTCAGCCATTGCCCCGGCCCACCAGCTTGCCGGTCCGGTCGAAGATCAAAACCTCGATCGCGACGGCGCCCCGGCAAATTTGCATGGCCTGGTCACGGGCCAATCCGGCTACCAGATCAGCCAGGGGAAAGCCCCGCGCCTGGGCCGCCGCCAGCACTTCGGCCGCCGTATTGGCGTTGTTGCACAGCGCCGCGATATGCGCATCGGCGGCGGCGATTTGCCCCAGCCAGGCAAAATCCACTTGCGACCGATTGGAATGCAGATCCATATGGCCCTTGGCCAGTTTGGAGATTTTCGCGAAACCCCCGGCCAGGGAAAGCTTTTCGACCGGGTGAACGCGCAGATATTTCAACATCCCGCCGGCGAAGTCCCCCATATCGATCAGGGCGCCTTCCGCAAAACCATGATGTTTTTGCAACGCGGCCTCGGACGTACGTCCGGTCGCCGCGCCCAAATGGCTCAGACCCTCGGCCCGCGCCACATCGATGCCCTGGTGAATAGAGGCGATCCAGGCCGCGCAGGAATAGGGGATAACTACGCCGGTGGTGCCCAGTATGGAGATCCCGCCAAGGATACCCAGACGCCCATTCATGGTCCGCCGCGCCATGGCCTCGCCGCCCGGTACCGAGATTTCCACATCCAGGTCCGGCGCCACGCCGGCCGTTTTGGCCAGATGGGTCAATTCCCCGGTCATCATGGCGCGGGGCACCGGGTTGATCGCGGCTTCCCCCACCGCGATTGGCAAACCCGGCCTGGTCACCGTGCCGACGCCGTCACCGGCGATAAACCGTATGCCCGCGCCGTCGCCGGGGCGGCGATGGACCCGGGCATGGATCACCGCGCCATGGGTGACGTCGGGATCATCACCGGCGTCCTTTTCCACCGCCGCCATGGCGGCATCCGCGCTCAATGCCTCGTAGGTAAGACAAAAGGCGACGGTGCCGCCCCGCGGCAGGGCAATTTCCACCGGATCGGGGAAGTTGCCGGTCAATAGGGCGCCATAAGCCGCCTTGGCCGCCGCCGTGGCGCAGGCGCCCGTGGTCCAGCCACGCCGCAATGGCCCCTTACCAGCCTCTTTCGCCGCCATACCGTCGAAAACCTCTTGATCGCTCCCCTGCCCTGCAATAGGCATGGATCGTGCTAATATCAACGCATGTTGGTATAAGATATACACCCGCAAGACGCCAAGAGAAGGCGCAATTTACAGCCATGAGAATAGCGACGTGATGACCCCTCTTGGAACCTCGCCCACATTCGCGCCCGGTTCGGTTTGGCTGGCAGGCGCCGGGCCGGGTGATCCGGGCCTGTTGACCCTGCATGCGGTCAACGCCATCCGTCAGGCGGACGTGATTGTTTATGACGCGCTGGTTTCCCGCCAGATCCTGGATGCCATCGAAAATCCCGAGCGGTTGGAATACGCCGGCAAGCGCGGTGGCAAACCGTCCCCGGAGCAACGGGACATTTCCCTGCGTCTGATCGAATTGGCGCGGCGGGGCAAACGTGTGCTGCGCTTGAAAGGCGGCGATCCATTCGTCTTTGGCCGGGGCGGGGAAGAGGCCCTGGCCCTAGCGCGTGAAGACATCCCTTTCCGCATTATTCCCGGCATCACGGCAGGGACCGGCGGCCTGGCCTATGCGGGCATTCCCGCGACCCACCGCACCGTCAACACGGTGGTCAGCTTCATCACCGGGCACAGCATCACCAGCGGCCATGACGGCATCGATTGGGCCGCCTTGTCGCAAGGTTCGCCCGTTCTGGTGTTCTACATGGGCCTGTCACGCCTACCTGTAATCCGCGATAGCCTGATGGCCGCGGGCCGTCCGGGCGGCCACCCCATGGCATTGGTCTCCAAGGCCGCAACGCCGGACCAGGTGGTGGTGGTCACCACCCTGGCGGATTGTATCGAGGCCGCCGAGGCATCCGGTATCGAGGCGCCGGTCATAATCGCCGTGGGCGAGGTGGTGGATTTGCGGGCCAGCCTGAATTGGTTCGACCCCAGCGAATTGGGAACAACGCCGCCCTTTGTCCATGACGATCAATCAAAGCGGCAGACCGGCGATGATTGAGCCGGCGCGCGGTTGGATCGTGGCGGCGCCATCTTCCAATTCCGGCAAAACCCTGGTCGCAACCGCCCTGCTCCGCCTGATGGCGCGGCAAGGGATAGAAGTGACACCCTTCAAGGCCGGACCCGATTACATAGATCCTGGTTTCCTGTCCGCCGCCGCCGGGTCGGCCTGCCGCAATCTGGATCCCTGGGCCATGGGACCGGCCCGCCTCGCTCAATTGTTGCGCGAGCAGACCGGAAGCCGTTTCTTGATCGAGGGGGTGATGGGCCTGTTCGACGGCGCGGTCAGTGGGAAAGGTTCCACGGCCGATCTGGCGGCAGCCCTAAATCTGCCCGTGGTGTTGGTCATCGATTGCAAGGGCCAGGGCGCCTCGGTCGCGGCCCTGGCGCAAGGCTTCGCCAAATTCCGCGCGGATATTGCCATGGCCGGGGTGATTTTTACCCAGGTGGGCAGCCCCCGGCACCGGAAACTGTTATCCAATGCCTGTGCCGGCGTGGGTATCCGGGTCTTTGGCGCGCTGGCCCGTGATCCCGCGCTGACCCTGCGGGAGAGGCATCTTGGTCTGGTTCAGGCCGGCGAACGCGCGGACCTGGAACGGCTGTTGGATCACGCCGCCGATGTCCTTGCGCGCGACCTGGACCTCGATCAGTTGCTGGGTATCGCCGCCGCGCCGGTTTTGCAAACGTCCACTCCAGCCAAACCGATCCGGCCCCTGGGCCAAAATATCGCCGTGGCGCGGGATATCGCCTTTGGCTTTTGCTATCCCCATGTCATTGACGACTGGCGCGCCGGGGGCGCCGGGATCAGTTTTTTTTCACCCCTGGCCAATGAAGGCCCGGCGGCGGATGCGGACGCGGTTTATTTACCGGGCGGCTATCCGGAACTGCACGCCGGCGCCTTGGCGGCAAACGAAACATTCCTGGGCGGCCTTCGCGCAGCGGCGGCCAGGGATGCGGTGATCCTGGGTGAATGCGGTGGCTACATGGTTTTGGGCCGGGGGGTCATCGATTCGCACGGAGAGGGGCATGCCATGACCGGACTTTTAGGCCTGGAGACCAGCTTCGCGGTGCGAAAGTTGCATTTAGGCTATCGTCAGGCTCAACTGGCGACAGCCTGCGTCCTGGGTCCGGCCGGCGCGGCGTTCCGTTGCCATGAATTTCATTACGCCAGCATCGTCCAGGAACAGGGCGAAAAACTCTTCACCGTGCGGGATGCCCTGGGCGAACAGGAAAACCGGGTTGGCCTGCGCTCAGGCAATATCATGGGCAGCTTTATCCACCTGATAGACCGGGCCGATCAGGCGCCATGAAGGGCGAAATGGGGCGCTTGACTTACGCCGCCCCGGTCCCAATCATTCCAGCCCATCCCACCCCGTAACGCCTAGCCGAGACCACCATGCCACAATCCGCCGATGATTTACGCCGCCTGCTAACCGATCTTCCCGAGGCCGATTCCCAGGCCCGGGCGGCCGCAAAGGCGCGCAACGATATGCTGACCAAGCCCAAGGGAGCGCTTGGCAAACTGGAGGATCTGGCCCTATGGCTCGCCGCCTGGCAGGGGCGCGAGGTTCCGAAACTGGACAAGGTTCAGGTGTTGGTCTTCGCCGGCAATCATGGCGTGGTGGAACAAGGTGTTTCCGCCTTTCCGGCGGCGGTCACGGCGCAAATGGTGGGCAATTTCGCGGCCGGCGGCGCCGCCATCAATCAACTTTGCGAGGTGGCGGGGGCGGAATTAATGGTCCTGGATCTGGATCTGGATAAACCGACCGCCGATTTCACCAAGGGGCCGGCCCTGAGTTGGCGGGACTTCCTGGACGCCCTGCGCCGGGGCATGGCCCAGGTGGACCGCGATGCCGATCTGGTCTGCGTCGGGGAAATGGGAATCGGCAATACCACCGTGGCCGCGGCGCTGGCCCACGCGCTATATGGCGGCGAGGCGGGGGATTGGACGGGGCGGGGCACCGGGGTCGATGACGCGGGCCTGGCCCGTAAAGACCGGGCCGTGGCCGGCGGCCGGGCGCGGCATGGCGACGCTTTGGACGACCCCCTGGAAGCCGCGCGCTGCCTCGGCGGGCGGGAATTGGCGGCCATGGCGGGCGCGGCCCTGGCGGCGCGGCGGGCCAGCATACCCGTGCTGATCGACGGCTACGTGGCCTCCGCCGCCCTGGCGCCCCTATATGCGGCGGCGCCGGAATTCCTGGCCCATTGCTGGGCCGCCCATGTTTCGGCGGAACCAGGCCATACCCGGCTGCTGGAAAAAATGGGCCTGTCGCCATTGTTGGACCTGGGCATGCGCCTGGGCGAAGGCTCGGGCGCCGCCACGGCGATCCTGTTGTTGCGCGCCGCCTGCGCCACTCACGCCGGCATGGCCAGCTTCGTCGACGCCGGCGTCGCCGGGAAATCGGATTAAACCGTCAGGCGATTTCAGATTTTCCGCTCCGCTCCAGGCGGGACAGGGTTTCAGCGGTGAGCGCGCCCAGGATCACCCAAAAAATCAAATTTGCGGTTAAGCTGGCCGTGGCAAATTCCGCCGCCAGGATGGCGGGTACATTGCTATCCAGATTTGCCGGATGGGGCGCGCCATAAATATGCGGCAGGGCTGCCACCACAACGCCCGACAAACGCCAGGCCGGGCCACGGCTAAGAAAGATCAGGGCAATGCCCCCCGCCGTGAGCAGGGCGGTCGCAAGCCACCAGGTTTGCCGCGCCAGCAACTCACCCGCCGGCATGCCTGGTAATTCCGGCGGCATGCCCAACGCCGGCGCCAGATTGACGGCCATGAACCCGCCCAGGCCCCAGGCCACCCCCTGCCGCCAGTCGGTCACATCGCGAAGGGCGAACATGGCCGCTAACACCAAACCCAAGGCCACGCCTATGAGCACGTTGGACAATAGCGAATAGAGCAACCGTTCACCACCATCGGCAGGCATCCACGTCCCCGGGCCCTTATCCGGTTCAGGCTTGGACGGACCGCCTACGGCGCGCTCGTCGCCGCTGTTCTCGAATTCCTCCGCCGCCAAGATCAGCGGATAGACCTTTAAGGTCTGCAACCCGGTCAGGGCGGCGCCGGTGAGGACCCCGGCAAACAAGGCGCTGGCTAAAATGACTCGAAAAAGACCCATGGCAACGCTTATCGCGGCTATCGAATCGTGAATTAGTGGCAGGGCGCCGCGATACCGTGACGGGCATCATGGGCCGCATTATGGATCATCGTGGGATGGGAAAACGCCACGCCAATGAACAGCGCCAATCCCAACAGGGCGGCAAGGCTCGCCTGCAAAACCTGAGCGTTCCGCGCCTGTACGGCGGCTGTATGATCGGCAACTCTTGTCTGCGCCATGCGTCGCTCTCCTAAAACTGACCCGTCCCGCATCACCCTGGAATTTGTCGTCCAGACGCGGCTATTCGCCTGACCCAGAGAATACTTGCGTCGATGCCAAATACAACAACAATTCGGCCCAGTGATCGTCATCACATGCGCCCAGGCCCGCATGCTTTAATGTTTTTGCCAGGAATGTGTTAGATTTCGGAAGTTCGAGAACGTAGTCGGATACTGACGCCATGAACATTCGGTCCTGGATATTGATCCCGGCGCTTCTGCCTCTCCTGGCATTGGCGGCGGGCCGGCCCGCCGTGGCCCGTTCCCTGCCGGCATTGTTCGGCACGGAAGAAACCCGTGTCGACAATCATCGCCCATTTCCAAAATGGACCGGCATGCTGGAACGCTATTTCGACGATGCCGGCGCCAAACCGGGTGTTTGCATATCGAGGTTCTTTAACGGGTGCCACGCCAAGCGTTGGGGTGATTTGATCGATCGGCTAAAGGGCCATGATCTGACGAGGCAATTGGATGCGGTCAACAGCTTCATGAACAAGGCCCGTTATACCGTCGATTCGATAAATTGGGGCGTCCGCGATTATTGGGCTACGCCGGGTCAGTTCATGGCCAAATACGGCGATTGTGAAGATTATGCCATCGCCAAATTTCTGACTTTGAAACGGCTTGGCGTGGATGCCAGGAACATGCGCATCGTGGTGTTGCAGGATATGAACCTGCGAATCCCCCACGCCGTGCCGGCGGTCTATACTGGGAGCGGCATTACCATTTTGGACAACCAGATCAAACGCACGGTGCAAGCGTCGGCCATTCGCCATTACCGACCGGTTTTCTCCATCAACGAAGAAGCCTGGTGGTTGCACCGGCCCAAGGGCCGATAGGCCAATTTCGATATTCATCGACTCGGGCGTTTTGGGGACCGGGAAGCGGGACGGTTCGGTCAATCTCGAAAATAGTCCAGGCGCGCATCAGCGGACCGTGGGAGGATGCTCTGAAAGCTAGTAACCGCCGCGTCGACGGCCCCTGGGGCTGGGTGGTAACCGGCGCGACTTTCGTCCTGATGTTCCTGGCTTATGGCAACGCCTACACCTTTGGTGTGTTCTTTCCGGCCCTTGCGGCCGCGTTCGACGCCGATCGCGCCGAAACCGCCCTGGTTTTCTCCGTGGTGGGCGGTCTTTATTCAACCCTGGGCATCATCAGCGGTCCCGCCGCCGACCGCTTCGGCACCCGGCCCGTCTGTTTGTTGGGCATGCTGGCGATGGGCGCGGGGCTGATTTACGCCAGCACCGCCGATGCGCTCTGGCAGGTCTATCTCGGCTTTGGTCTCGGCCTTGCCATGGGCATAGGCTTTACCTTCGCGCCCGCCAATGCCGGTCTACAACGCTGGTTCGTACGACGGCGCGGGCTTGCCTCCGGCGCCGCTTCGACCGGTGCCGGTTTCGCCATCCTGGTCTTGCCGCCGATCGTGGCCGTTCTGATAGAATGGCGCGATTGGCGGGCGGCGATGCAGATCATTGGAATTTTGACACTGGTGGCGGGGTCCCTGGCCGCGTTCGTGATGGGCGATCCACCCGGGACGACGGACCGCGCCACCGGAGCAGCGGGTGGCCTGGCGCGCTTCGATCTCAAACGGGCCCTGACCAGCCGTGGATTCGTGATGCTGTTCCTCTCGTCGATGTTCTGCTGTATGGGCTTTTTCATTCCCTTCGTTCACCTGGTGCCCTATGCCCTTGACCAGGGCCTTGGCGAAAGCACCGGGCTTTATCTGTTGGCGGTGATCGGGGCCAGCAGTCTGATCGGCCGCGTGCTGCTGACCGCCGCTTCCGACCGCCTGGGACGCCGAAACTCGATGGCGGCGATGTATCTCGCCATTGGTGTCAGTTTTCTGCTTTGGTACGCTGGCGGCGGCATCGCCGTGCTGGCCCTATTCGCGGTGCTTTATGGGGTTGGTTCCGGCGGCTACGTCGCGATGATCGCGCCCATAATCGCCGAATATTTTGGTACCGAAAAGATCGGCAGCATGCTTGGCTTTTTCATGCCGAGCATCGCGGTCGGCGGCTTCTTCGGCCCATGGCTGGCCGGTTATGCCTTCGATCTTTGGGGCAGTTACGACGTGCCGTTCCTGGCCGCGGGCGGCTTTGGTTTGACGGCGGGGCTGTTCGCGATGCTGATGCCGGCGCGCCCTTACGCCGCATTGGCCTTTCAACGCCGGGGCTGACAAATTTCGCCGCGCCGGCCAGGACGGTAAACCTTCCTTATCATCGGATGGCGGCTATAATAAGAATGGGAATCCGAAGGTTGGCAACGAGCACCGGCCTTGAATGGTCAAGAGAGACGATATCCTGTGGGGGGAGAACGCGAATCATGCTTCGCAGCGCGGTCAGGACCCTGTGGCGCGCCGGCCTGATGACTATCGTTGCCGGGCTGATGCTCCCCCATCTCGGGTTCACGGCGGAAGCCTTCCTGCGCGAAGACATCACCTCGGCCTCCGCCTGTCAAGCCGGCGAGGATCGCATCGAGGCGCTCTCCAGCGTGGCCCAGTCCGATCCACTGGCGCCGCCGCGCCGCGATGGCGAGCCGGTCGACGTCGATCTTGGCCTGCATATGAAGTACCTGAATTCGATCAGTGAAGCCGATCATTCATTTACTCTGGAAGCCTTCGTCGAGGTGATCTGGTGTGATCCGCGGCTGGCCCTTGACGCCGCCGAAAACGGCGAGGTCCGGCGGATTTTCCTCGAGGACGCCGCGCTCGGCAAAATCGAGGAGATCTGGTGGCCCGATCTCTACTTCGTCAACTCGTCCGGACCGCCGGTCATCGAACGCCAGGAACTGATCATATTTTCTGACGGCACGGTGGTTCACGAAGAGCGTATCCGGGTCAGTCTCAAGTCCAGACTTGATCTGACACAATTTCCTTTCGACCGTCAGAAACTCGAAATCGAGATCGAGTCCTTCGCCTGGCCGGCGCATGAATTGGTGTTGCATCTGGATAGCGAAAAAATCGGCCTGGCCGACGTTTTCAACACGCCGCCCTGGCGCGTGGTCAATTATACCGCGGAGGTCCGCTCGAAGCGCGAGGTCCGCGACCGCGACGCCTTTTCCGAGTTCGTGATGGTGGTCGAGACCGCGCGGATTTCAATGCCCTTTGTCTACCGGCTGGTGATCCCGCTGGTCCTGGTGGTGATGGCGTCCTGGTCGGTGTTCTGGCTACGGCCGACTTCGACCGGCCGGTTCGGCGTCACCTTCACCGCGATCCTCACCGTCGTGGCATTCAATTTCATCATCACCGGCAAACTGCCCAGCGTGCCGGAGCTTACCTACCTCGAGGCATTGTTCGGAATCTCGTTTATCCTGCTGTTGCTGGTCGTGGTCGAGAACACCATCGTCGATTGCCTTACCGGCGCGGAGCGCTTGCAGGCGGTGGCGAAAACCGACCGGATCTCCCGTGTGCTGTTCCCGCTGCTCTATATCGCCGGCATCGCCCTGGTCACGCTGGCATTCGGGATTATTTGACCCCCTAAACGCCAAGATTGAAGGCGATGGAGATGCGTTGGCGCTGACCCAGATAGGGCCGCACGCCATGGGATAGCCAGGCCGGGAACAGCAACATGCGGCCAGCCTTGGGCGGAATGGTTTCGCTGCTGCCCACGGCCAGGCCGCCGGGCAGGTTAAAGGCCAACCGCGGCGCGTACATGGCCGGTGCGATGCCGCGGGGATCCTGGATTTCGAATTCACCGCCCAACGAGGGATCCTCGCCGATGCCGCCGTCGTCCACGTAATAGGTGCCGGACCAAAAGCTGCCGGGATGGGTGTGGAATTCATTGCCATGGCCCGTGCTGTTGACGTTGGCCCAGGCGTTGACTTGCCAGTCCACATTGACCGCCTTGCCCTGACGGTCACAGGTCATGCGGTTGGCCACAACCTTGGCCTGCGCCAGCACCTCCTTGGCGCCGGCTCCGCCCCATTCAGCCAGATCCCAACTGGATTGCCAGCCGCCAAGGTTGGAATGGTCGGTGGACGGGTGGGAGGCCATGCGCGCCTCGATCACCGCCCGCAGACCACCGTTGATACGGTCGCTGCCGGGCAGCTCGGCATGCACCACCGGGGTTGGGAACAGGCCGTGGCCTTGGATCTGTAGCTCGGACAGTTGATTCATGACGTCTTTACCCCTGGCATGGTCAGGCTTTCCTGCCCGCGAAAGGGGCCGGCTTGGCGTCGGGGTCCAGGGGCCAGCGCGCCCGGGCCGGGGCATCCAGGGGATCATGCAAACCGGCGCGCAGGCGTTCCACGCCGGCCCAGGCGATCATGGCGCCGTTGTCGGTACAAAGATCGGTTGGCGGCGCGATCAGCGTCAGGCCCCGCTCCCGGCACAAACCGTCCAGGCGTCGGCGCAAATGCAGGTTGGCGGCAACGCCGCCCGCGACGACCAGATGGGCCAGTTTGGGATAATAAGCCCGGGCCATTGCGATGGCGTTGCCGGCCCGGTCCACCATGACATCGCCCACGGCCTGTTGAAAACCGGCCGCCACATCCTCGACCCGCGGTTTGACGTCCTTTTCAAGCAACCGGCGCACGGCGGTCTTCAAGCCCGAGAAAGAGAAATCACAGCCTGCCCGCCCTGCCATGGGCCGGGGCAGGCTGACGGCAGCCGGATCGCCTTGCTCCGCCGCCCGTTCGACCGCCGGCCCGCCGGGATAGTCCAGGCCCAGCATTTTAGCCGTTTTGTCAAAGGCTTCGCCCACCGCATCGTCAATGGTCGTGCCCAAGCGGCGATACCGGCCCAGGCCTTCGATCAGCAGAAGCTGACAATGGCCGCCCGAGACCAGCAGTAATAGATAGGGAAAGGCCAGATCATCGGTCAGCCGCGCGGTCAGGGCATGGCCTTCCAAATGGTTGATCGCCAACAACGGCTTGCCAAGGGCGGCGGCGATGGCCTTGCCCGTGACCAGGCCCACCATGACGCCGCCGATCAGGCCCGGCCCGGCGGTGGCCGCAACGCCATCGAGATCGGTGAATTCAAGTTGCGCCGCCGCCATGGCCTGACGGATCAGGCCGTCAATCTGTTCCACATGGGCCCGGGCCGCGATTTCCGGCACCACGCCGCCATAGGGGCGATGTTCCGCCAACTGGCTTAGCACGACGTTGGCGTGGATGCGGCGATCATCGTCAACCACGGCTGCCGCGGTCTCGTCACAGGAGGTTTCTATACCAAGTACGATCACAATTATTCCAATGGCGTGCCAAACAGCAATATCCGGGCGCAAAAGTGCTTGCGTGGAACTCCAGGAGGCCTTAGCACCGCCACTATGAAGCCGCAACCTACTATCCGTGCTATCCGAATAGGAACCCGTGGCTCCCCCCTGGCACTGGCCCAGGCGGAAGAAGTCAAAACCCGCCTGCTGGCGGCGCACCCGGAGCTGACGGCGGACACCGTAGCGATCGTCGTGATCGCCACCACCGGCGACCGCATCCAGAACAAACCATTGAGGGAATTCGGTGGCAAGGGCCTGTTCACCAAGGAGATTGAAGAGGCGCTATTGGCGGGCGAGATCGATCTGGCGGTGCATTCCATGAAGGATGTGCCGACCGAACTGCCCAGCGGTCTGGCCATTGTCTGTCTGTTGCCCCGCGAGGACCCTCGCGATGGCTTCCTCTCGCCCATCGCCGACAGCCTGGCCGCGCTGCCCAGGGGCGCCATTGTCGGCTCTTCCTCGTTGCGCCGGGTGGCCCAGGTGCGCCACGCCCGGCCGGACCTGCAGGTGGTGGATTTCCGCGGCAACGTGAACACCCGCATGCGCAAATTGTCCGAGGGCGTCGCCCAGGCAACCTTTCTGGCCTGCGCCGGCCTGAACCGCCTCGGCCTGGCCGAACGGATCACCGCGCCGGTCCCTATCGATGTGATGCTGCCGGCCGTGGCGCAAGGCGTGATCGGCATTGAAACGCGCCTGGACGATGCCGGCATTGGCGTCTACCTCGCACCTCTGCATGACCCCGAAACAGCCCATTGCGTGGCGGCGGAACGCGCCCTGTTGGCCGCCCTGGACGGCTCTTGCCGGACGCCCATTGCCGCCCTGGCGGAAATGCAAGGTGATAGCCTGACCTTACGGGCCCAGATATTGCGCGTGGATGGCAGCGAGTCGTTGGAAACCCGGCGCCATGGGCCGGTGGCGGATGCGGCCGCCATGGGGCGCGATGCGGGTGCGGAACTGCTTGGCAGGGCCGGGCCTGATTATTTTACGGGCGTTTGACGGCATGCATCTGATCGTCACCCGCCCGCGCGAGGAAGCCGAGGTTCTGGCCCGGCAATTGCAAGGCCTGGGCCATCGGGTACTGAGCGAACCCATGTTGACTATTCAGCCCCTGGCGGACGCCAATTTGGATCTGGACGATGCCAGGGCGTTGTTATTGACCTCGGCGAACGGGGTGCGGGCGCTGGCCCGGCATACCGCGCGTCGTGATCTGGCGGTTCTGGCGGTGGGCGCGGCGACGGCCACGGCGGCGGAAGAAGCCGGCTTTACGGACGTGGCGGCGGGGCAAGGCGATGTGGCGGCCCTGGCCGGCCTGGTGCGCCAGCGATTCGGCCCTGGCGACGGGGCGCTGGTGCATGTGGCGGGCAGCGCCGTGGCCGGCGATCTTGCCGGCGAACTGGCTGGGGCAGGATATAAGGTGCGCCGTGCCGTGCTGTATAACGCGCAAACGGCGGAACGCCTGAGCGCGGCGGCCCGCGCGGCCTTGGCGGCGGGCCAGATCGACGGCGTGTTGTTTTTCTCCCCCCGCAGCGCGGCCACTTTTGTTAAGCTGCTTTCGCGGGACGGCCTGGAGGAGATTTGCCGCGGTGTAGACCTTTACGGGCTTAGCGCCGCCGTGGCCGAGGCGGCGGCCAAGGCGCCCTGGCGCCGGTTGAATATTGCCGCGGTGCCGCGCCTGGATTACCTGCTGGCGTTGCTATGAATTTGCGAGAACCGAATGGCCGACGATAAACAGCCGACCCCCGATCCCGACCCCCCTGAATTTGGACCCTCTGCTTCCGGCGCGGATGCCGCGAAAGACGGCGCGCCGCCTGAAAGTCCATGGGGCGAGAGTGCATCCGAAGCCGCCACTTCCGGGCCGGCCGGCGACGGGACGGCGGCGGATGGGGAGAAACAAGGCAGACGCAAGGTTGGACGATGGCCCATGGCGGCCTTGATCGTCCTGGGCCTGCTGGCGGCCGGGCTTTATCTGTCCTGGCCAATCTTGCAATCCCGTCTATCGGGCCCGGCCGTGACCCCCCAGGCCCCGGAGGCCACGAACGCCCTGGATCGTCGCGTGGCCCGGTTGGAGGCGGCGGACGCCCGCCGGGATCAGGCCGTGGGTACGATCAAATCCACCATGGATGCCTTTGCCAAGCGGCTGGATGAGCTGTCCCAAGGCCTCCCGGGCGGCGAAGATTTGGCCGTCCTGCGTGGCAAGCTCACCACGATGGAAGCGGTCATGGCCCGGCTGGGGCGAAAGGCCGGCGAAAACGGCGCCGCCGCGCTGGCGGCCCTGGGCGCGGAAGTGAACGTTTTGAGAACCCGCCTGGGCGCTCTGGCCGGTCAGGTGGCGAGGCCCGGATCGGAATCGGAATCGGATACCGGCGCGGCGAATGCTCGCGCGCCGGTATCCGGGCCCTCCCAGGAAGAGGTCACGGCCCTGGCACAACAGGCCGCGGCCTTGGCCAGCGACAACAAGGAACTGCGCCAGACTTTGGCCAGCCTGCAGGCGCGCCTGGAGCCATTGGAACGGGCGGTGCGGCAATCCGCGCGGGCCGGACCGAAGGCCGGCGCCAGTGAAGGGCTGGTATTGGCGGTTGGCCAATTGCACCGGACTGTTTTGGCCGGTGTGCCCTATACCGCAGCCCTGGCCGCTGTGACGGCCCTGGCGGGCGATGATGTGGCGTTGCAACAGGCGGCGCGGACCCTGGCGCCAATGGCCGGAAGGGGTATTGCCAGCCTGGGCGCTTTGTCCGATCAGTTTCCCGGCCTGACGCGGGCGGTCCTGGGGGCGGGGGGCGAGGATAGCGATGATTTTTGGCGCCGTACCTTGCACCGCTTCACCTCGTTGGTGACCGTGCGCCGGGTGGGCGAGGTTGAGGGGATGGAGGTCGATGCCATCCTGGCCCGGGCCGAACGGCGCCTGGCGGCCGGCGATCTGGCGGCGGCGGCCAACCTGATCGATGGGCTGGATGGCCCGGCGGCCACGGCGGCGCGGGATTGGCTGGGCCGGGCCCAGGCGCGGCTGGCGGCCATGGCGGCCCTGGCCGATCTGCAAAGCCGGGCCATTGCCGCATTGGCGGACGGCTGATGCTGCGGGCGTTGTTGCTGTTTCTGGGCTTGGCCGCACTGGGCATCGTGGCGGCCTCGCTGGCGGATGATTTGGGCCTAGTCTCCATGCAATGGGGCGGGCGGCGGATCGAAACCTCCACCGCCGTGGCGGCGACGGCCCTGTTGGTGCTGTTGATCCTGGTCGCCGCCATCTACCGCTTTTGGCGTTGGCTGCTGTCCTCGCCCCTGGCGCTCAGCGCGCTGCGGGCCGAGGGGCGCCGGCGCAGGGGCTATAAGAGCCTTTCTTCCGGTCTGGTGGCGGTGGCGGCGGGCGATTTGGCGCAGGCCAGGAAACTGGCCCGGCGGACCGCGCAATTGTTGGACGAACCCGCATTGACCCTGCTGCTATCGGCCCAGGCGGCACAGCTGGATGGCGATGAAAGCGCCGCCAAGGGCTATTTCCAGGCCATGCGGGAGCAGCCCGAAACGGAATTTCTCGGCCTGCGGGGCCTGTTGGTGCAGGCCCGCCGGGCCGGCGATCAAGCGGAGGCGCTGACCCTGGCGCGCCGGGCCTTTGCCCTGCGGCCCGATACGCCGTGGGTGGGCGGGGAGCTGTTTTCCCTGGAAGCCGCCACGGGCGATTGGCAGGCGGCGGAAAAAACCCTGGCCCATAGCATCAAGCGCAAGCTGTTGGTGGGCGTGGAGGCCGCCAGGCGCCAGGCCGTCGTCCTGTTCGCCCAGGCCCGCGCGGCGGCGGACCTTGGCGAGAGCAAGCGCGCCCTGGAACTAGCCCGCAAGGCGCACGCCCAATTGCCCGATTTCAGCCCCGCCACGGCTCTGGCCGGCCGCCTGCATGGCGCCGGTGGCGATGCGCGCAAGGCGCGGCGTCTGCTGCGCGAGGGCTGGCGGACATCGCCCCATCCCGATCTTCTGGCCGCCTGGTTGGACATTCACCCCACGGACGATGCGGAACCGCGTTTGGAGGCGGTGCAAAATCTGATCGCCGATCACGCGGCCCATACGGAAAGCCGCATGGCCCTGGCCCAGGCGGCCCTGGACGCCGGAGAATTCGGCCTGGCGCGGGAACAATTGCAGGCCCTGGCGGCGCACGCCCCGACGGCCCGGGTGGCGCGGCTGTTCGCGGATCTGGAAGAAGCCGAACTGGGTGATGGCGCCGCCGCCCGGCAATGGCTGCGCCAGGCGGCCATATGGCCCCCCGATGCGACCTGGGTCTGCCAAGGCTGTGGCAGGCAAAACGGCGACTGGGCGCCCCATTGCCCCGATTGCGGCAGCTTTGACGCTTTCGAGTGGCGCCAGCCGCCGGGCGCCGGCGCCGTCCTGCCCTATCTACCGGACGAAAAATCGGTGGAATCGGAGCCCGAAGCCGAGATGGAAATATTGCCCCCCGATGTGGAGCCGCCGCCGGTCCGGCCCTCCTAGGAGCCTACGGCAATTTTATGGGACGCCAGGGGCAGCAGCACCAGGGCCAGATTGGCCGCCAACAGGCCGCCGGCCAGGAAGTAGAACACCGCCGCCAGACCCCAGGTATCGGCGATGACGCCGCCCAGAATGGGTGCCGCCGTCGCCAACAGCGCCTGACTGCCGAACATCAACGCGGTGGCCGAGCCGGCCAGTTTGGGCGGCGCCAGGTCCATCAGCCAGCTTTGGATCACCGGGCGGACCGCGAACAGCACAAAGCCCAGGACGGAAATACCGGCGATAAAGGTGGCCGTATGGCCGATCATCGCCAGGCTGGCAATCACCACGGTCGAGGCGGACAACCCGGCCAGGATGATGGGCCGGCGGCCGATCCGGTCCGACCAGGCCCCGGCGATGGGCGAGGCCAGGACGCCGCCCGCCTGCATCGCCGCCAGGGCCGCGCCCAAAAGCAGCGGACCCGCGCCCAGGACATTGCTCAGATACAAGGGCAGAAAAGCCAACAGGCCGGCTTGCGTCATGGTGCGCAGGGCGGCGACCAGACACAGGCTCAAGACCGCCCGGTCGCGGATCAGGGCGCCCAGGCCGCGCCAATAGGCCGCCATGCTCATGCCCTCGCCCGTACCTGAATGGGGCTCGCCCGCCTGCCTCTGGGCGGTGCTTTGCCGGGGCAGGACGGCGAACAGCAGCAGGGCGATGGCCAGGGTGGGCAGGGCGGCGGCCATGGCCGCCTGGGGCCAGCTCAACCACAACAGCAGGGCGCCGATGGCCAGGGGGGCCAGGGCATCGCCGCTGTTGGCGCCCAGGGCGTGGATCGACAGGGCATAACCGCGCTGTTCGGGAAACCGCCGCGACAGATAGGATATGGCGGCCGGGTGCCACAGGTTGTTAGTGCAGCCGATTATCACGACCAGGGGCAACAGCCCCAAAACACCGCCCGCCATGCCAAAGCCGCTCATGGCCAGGGCGCCGACACATAACGAGGCCACCAATATGGGCACCCGCCGGCCGGTCACATCCACCGCCAGGCCGCTGAACAGATTGGTGGCGAAGGCGGAGATGTGCATCGCGGAAACCAGCAGGCCTGCCTGGGTGTAGCTTAGATCCAGGTGCCGGGCGATAAAGGGCAGCAACAGATAAAAGGTGCCCAACAGCCAGTGCGTCGCCCCATGGCCCATGCCAACCACGACAATCGGCCCCTGCTGGCGCCAATGCAGGCCGGTCAGGCGTTGAACCACGGACATGGGCAGGCGGGCTCCAATCAGGTACGGCCAAGTGTTCCAGGCTGGCCTTGAAACCCGATCATCGCATAACCGAAGGGGCGGCGAAACCAATGCCATTGCCTAGGGCCCGTTGAGATTCATCGAGAATTTATGATCCCGGAGCATACATAAATCATTGCCTCGAAGCTCGTGTCGGTTTTGCAGGCTCTCATGGCGATGCCTTTGAACTCCTTGAGTTTGCCGAAAAAATTCTCGATCAGG